>NZ_JBWCAM010000002.1:61820-314612 GCF_056175065.1 Pseudomonas sp. JC1203 | reverse complement strand
GGCCGGGGGGGGGTTGGGCGGTGGAGGGGGGGTAACGCCCGGCCGGGGCCTGCGGCCGCTGCTACAAAGTTTCGTAGCAGCGGCCGCAGGCCGCGTCACAAGCGCCGCTTACTCGGCGCGGGTGGCATGGGCCCAGCGGTAATCCAACCGCGGCACTCGCACCTTGATCCGGCGCTTGGCCTGGGTCAGCACCGGTTCATGCACCGGTTCCGGGTCACGCAGGAACACCATCATCACCGCGCTCAGCGCATACAGCCCCGAAAACGCCCACACCACGCCTTCCAGCCCGTAACGGTCGCTGAAAATCGCCACCACCGCGGGGCCCACCCACGTCGAGGCACCCGCGCCCAGGCTCAGCACCGACAATGCCGCTGCCTTGTTCTGCGGCGCCAGGGCCGGTGCCAGCGCTGACAGCGGCACGAAGCACGCCAGGGTCAGGCCGTAGAATGCGCCGAACACCGAGGCCAGCAGGAAGTTGTGCGGGAACGCCTGGGGCATGAAGAAGAACAGCGGCGTGCTGATGGTGCTGCCCACCGCGCCCAGCCAGAGGATGGTGTTGCGGTAGCCGATGCGCGTGCTGACGATGCTCGAACCCATGTTGCCGATGATGTTGAACACGAACACGATGGTCAGCAGGCGCAGCCATTGCTCCAGGGTGAAGCCCACGGTGTGCATGAAGAAACCGGGCAGCACCACCAGGAAGCCGAACATCGATGCGGTGTTGATCACCCGCACCAGCCCGGCCAGGGTCACCTTGGGCTGGGTCCACATGATGGTGATGTTCTTCGCCATCGACACCAGCGGTTTCTCGCCTTCGGGCGCCAGGCGTTGCAGACCGTGGCTTTCACGCATGCCCACCAGGCCGATGATGCCGCCGATGACCACCAGGCCGAACGACAGCCAGAACGTCTGCAGGGCGCCGATGATGGGGATGCTGATGCTCGCCACCAGCGAACCCAGGGTGGGCAGGCCAGCGGCGTAGGCCACCCAGAACCAGCCCACGGCCAGGCCCATCTTGCGTGACGGCGTGGCGGCGGCGATCCACACCAGGAAGCCGTAGGCGAACAGCGGGTAGCCGAAGCCGCGCAGGCCGTAGGTGAGCAGAATCATCGGGTAGCTGAGCTTTTGCAGGCCATACACCAGGAACAGCGCTTCGAACACGCTCCAGATGATCAGCCCCAGGGTCATCACCCGCTTGGGGCCCCAGAGGTTGGACAGCGCGCCGGCGAGCCAGGAGGAGATGCCGACCGTGACCCCGTACAGGGTGAAGACCATGGCGATCTGGTGTTCAGGCAGGCCACGTTGGCCGAGGAAGGGCGAGAGGTAACCGAGTTCGACGCCGTCGCCGATCATGAAGATCAACAAGCCGACGAAGCCCCAGAACAGTGGGTAGGGAATGCCGATTTTGGCGCATAGGCGGGCGAGGGGAGAGTGCGGAGTGGATTGATCGCTCAATGTTCCGTTTCCTTGTGTGCAGCAGGTGCTTGGGCGCACCAATGAATGGCCTCGAGGAGGTTGAAGGGCAGGCTCAGGTGAGCGGTCATAAAACGACGGGAAAACGACAATGATGCTGGCGTGGTTTCTGGCTTTTATCGGGTGTCGGGTCGCGTTACCTTTTTAGTTATCGCACCTGAAAACCGATAGCGCAACCGTTTGCGTGGCTCAAGCCTGCGACATCTCGCCCGGTTGCAAGGCCTCTGGCCACCATTCCCCGGGGCTTCCGGCGCCCGCAAAAAACTTACTGACACCGCAGGACGCAGCCTTCGGCAGCTGCTACGCGTGTGGCCAAAGGCCGCGTCCGAAATCCCCCGCAACGCACCCAAGGTAGTCATCCCTGAGTATCGCCATTACCGTACTGTCTCCAGCCAGGGAGGCATTACCATGGAAGGCAAGCGCCGCGCCTACACTTTGCGCACCGGCCGTTGCAGCGAACCGGGCCGCATCTACCTGCTCACCACCGTGACCGAGGGGCGCGAGCGACATTTCGAGCAGTTGCGGGCGGGCCGGCTGGTGGTTCGGGAGCTGCGTTCGGCGCAGGATGCGGGGCTTGTCGAATCCTTGGCGTGGGTGGTGATGCCGGACCACCTGCACTGGTTGGTCGCGCTAAGGGAAAAGTCGTTGGGCGAAGTCATGTGCAGGGTGAAGGCGCGCAGCAGCCAGAGCATCAACCAGCATCTGGGCCGCACCGGCCGCTTTTGGCAAAAGGGTTACCACGATCGCGCGTTGCGCAAGGAAGACAACCTCAAGCAGATGGCGCGGTACGTCGTCGCCAATCCGGTGCGTGCCGGCCTGGTGAAACGCATCGGCGATTATCCGCTATGGGATGCGGTCTGGCTGTAGCCAGCCGGCACGCGAACCCCCCGTAGCAGCGGCCACAGGCCGCGTCCCAGACGCCGTGGTTCAGCAGGCACGCCGCCGGACGCAGCCTTCGGCAGCTGCTACGCGGAGTTCTTGTGGCAGCGGCCACAGGCCGCGTCCCAGACGCCGTGGTTCTGCAGGTACGCCGCCGGACGCAGCCTTCGGCAGCTGCTACGTGGAGTTCTTGTAGCAGCGGGCTGTCACATCAGAAGATGTAATCCGTGGTCAGGAAGTTCGACTTCCGGTCATGGATGATGTCGCTGATCAACGTCTTGTTCGCGTCCTGGAACTTGGTGGCCACCAGGGTGCGAATCGAGAAGGTGCGCAGGGCGTCGAACACCGACAGGGTGCCTTCGGCCGAGTTCTTGCGGCCGTTGAACGGGTAGGTGTCCGGGCCGCGCTGGCACTGGGCGTTGATGTTGATGCGGCCGACCTGGTTGGCGAAGAGGTCCACCAGCTTGCCCACCTGAGTGGCGTCAGTGCCGAAGATACTGGCCTGCTGGCCGAAGTCGGACTCCAGCACGTAGTCGATCACCGTCTCCAGGTCGCGGAACGGCACGATCGGCACTACCGGGCCAAACTGCTCTTCCTGGTACACACGCATCTGCGGGGTGACCGGGAACAGCACGGCAGGGTAGAAGAAGTTGCCGCGAATGGCACCGCCACCGGCGTTCACCACCTTGGCGCCCTTGGCCTCGGCGTCAGCGACCAGGCCCGACAGGTACTCGGTCTTGCCCGACTCCGGCAGCGGCGTCAGCGACACGCCCGCGTCCCACGGCATGCCCGATTTCAGCGCGGCCAGCTTCTGGTTGAATTTCTCGATGAAGCTGCCCACCACGTTCTCGTGCACGAACAGGATCTTCAGCGCGGTGCACCGCTGGCCGTTGAACGACAGCGAGCCGGTGATGGCCTCGTTGACGGCGTTGTCCAGGTCCACTTCGGGCAGGATGATGCCGGGGTTCTTCGCGTCCAGGCCCAGGGCCGAGCGCAGGCGGTGTGGCTTGGGGTGCAGCTTCTTCAGGTCACTGGCGGCCTTGTGGGTGCCGATGAACGCGAAGATGTCGATCTTGCCGCTGGCCATCAGCGCGCTGACGGTCTCGCGGCCGCTACCGTAGATGACGTTGATGACGCCGGCCGGGAAGCTGTCGCGGAACGCTTCCAGCAACGGGCGAATCAGCAGCACGCCGAACTTGGCCGGCTTGAACACCACGGTGTTGCCCATGATCAGTGCCGGAATCAGCGTGGTGAAGGTCTCGTTCAGCGGGTAGTTGTACGGGCCCATGCACAGCGCCACGCCCAGCGGCACGCGACGGATCTGGCCCAGGGTGTCCTGTTCCAGTTCGAAGCGGCTGGATTTGCGGTCCACGTCCTTGAGGGCGTTGATGGTGTCGACGATGTAGTCGCAGGTGCGGTCGAACTCTTTCTGCGAGTCCTTGAGGTTCTTGCCGATCTCCCACATCAGCAGGTTGACCACCGCATCGCGCTGCTCGCGCATGCGTGCCAGGAAACCTTCAACGTGGCGAATACGCTCGGCCACGCGCAGGTTCGGCCAGGCACCGCGGCCCTTGTCGTACGCGCGCACGGCGGCGTCCAGGGCGGTCAGCGCGGTGTCGGCGTCCAGCAGCGGCGTGCTGCCCAGAATCACCTGCTGGTCACCTTCGGGGGTGTTGAGGAAAATCGGGCTGCGGACGGTGGCCAGGGGGCCTTCCCAGCGGCGCAGTTCACCGTCGACCAGGTAGTCGCGTTGCTCGACCTGGCCGCTCAGGCGGTACTGCTCGGGGATATCCGCTGCTGTGGGGTACAGACTGCTCAGTGGATCTTGGCTCATGACGCTACCTCCATGGATGACCGGGACAAAGAAATCAGCATAGCGCTATTGTGAGTCGGCTGAAACGTGTCAGCACCAAAATCGGTCGGGTTTTCATCAGCTTGCTGCAAAAGGGTGAGCGCCCATCATTGCCCAGGGGCTGTTAACATGGCCGTGCTCTGAAGCCCACGAGGAACCCCGCGTTTTGCCTGAAATCCCCGCCCTAGACACGTTGCCGGACGTGCGCAACCCCCTGGTCCAGTACCTGGCGCGCCTGGTGCCGTCCAGCCAACTGACCATGAAATACGTGCTGCAGGACGCCGCCGATCGCTTAGGCTTTGCCGATACCGACATCCGCGACGTGCCCTGGCACGTGCTGCAACCGGGGCACATTACCGGCCTTGTGGCGGCGCTGCGCAGCGATGGCTACGCGCCCAACACCTCGTCGCTGTACGTCAACGCCATTCGCGGGGTAATGAATGAGGCCTGGCGCCTGAGCCTGATCGACCAGGACCACCTGCTGAAAATGCGCTCGGTAAAACCGGCCGCCGGCACGCGCCTCAGCCAGGGCCGCAACCTCAAGCGTACGCTGATTCGTGATCTGATGGATGTATGTGCCGCCGACCCGCGCCCGCAAGGCCTGCGCGACGCCGCGGTGATCGCGATTCTGTATGGTTCGGGCATGCGCAAGTCGGAGTCGGTGAACCTCGACCTTGCACAGGTCGACTTCCAGGAGCGCAGCCTGCAGGTCACCGGCAAGGGCAACAAGCAGTTGCTGAAATACGCCCCGGCCTGGGCGTTCGAGAAACTCGAAGCCTGGCTGGCGTTTCGCCGCGAGCACCTGGGCGAGGGCGAACAGGACGACAGCTTCTTGTTCAACCGTATCCGCCGCGGCAGCCACATCACCCGCGAGCGCATCACCAAGCACGCCATCTATTACATCGCCCGCCAGCGTGGCACCCAGGTGGGCGTGAAAATCATGCCGCATGATTTCCGCCGCTCATTCATCACACGGGTGATCGAGGAGCACGACCTGTCCATCGCCCAGAAACTGGCGCACCACACCAATATCCAGACCACCGCCAACTACGACGTGCGCGACGACAACGAACGCCGCCGCGCGGTAGACCGTTACGATCTATAAGGGTAATGGACAGCCTGTGGGAGCTGGCTTGCCAGCGAGCCTTTGAGGTCAAAAGCTCGCCGGCAAGCCGGCTCCCACGGTTGTTGTCTACACCAACGGCACCGGGCTCAACGTACCCAGCAGCGACACCGCCGCCAACGCCCCCAGCCCCAGCAACCATTCCACCAGCACCGTCTGGCGCAAGGTGTTCAGGGCGATGCGCTCATTGGCCAGCGCCGCGCGGTTGAACAGCGCCAACGCCAGCATGCACGCCACGATCGACGCCTTCACCGCCAGCACCAGGGCAAACCCCGAGTTCATGGGCGTTGGCCACAGCGCGCCAGTCAGCACGCGCACGTTGATCAGGCCGGTGACCAGAATGCCCGCCACCAGCACCAGGCCATAGCCACTGAAGCGCAGCAGGGTGCCGCGCAAGTCGTAGCCCGCCGGGCGCGCCTGGATGATCATCAGCAGCAGCAACGCGCCCATCCAGCCGGCCACGCAGAGCAAATGCACCAGCTGGTTGAACATCAGCAGCACCCCCGGCACGCCACTGAGCATGGCGGCGTGGCCTACCGGCGCCAGCGTGGCCAGTTGCACGGTGCTCAGGCCCAGGGGCAGCCACGTGGGCAAGCGCATGGGAATACGCAGGCACATCAGCAGCACCAGGCTGGCGAACAAATGCACGAACCAGGCCTTGCCGAAGAAGGTCTGGGTGAGCACTTTCATGATCACCTCACTGTTGAGCGCCGACTGCCAGCTGCCGGACATGTCGGCGGCGGTCAGCATCAACCAGGCCACCGCGGTGATCAGGCCGATGCCCGACAGCAGGCACAGCAGCGGGTCCAGCCACTGGCGCAGGCGCGCTTGCTGGCGGGCGTCACCCAGCAGCAGCGGGCGGAAAACCAGGGTGCCGAATACCAGTAGCACCACACAGAAATGCACGAAACGAACGACGACCAAAGCACTCATGAGGTTACGGGGCCACCTTGAAGCTGTAGCTGCCATCGCTGTTGTGGGTGTCGACCGACACGGCGTGCCACTTCACCGTGTAGTCGCCCGGGGCCAGCGGCGCGGCCGGGGTAACGATCAGGGTCTTCTTGTCGGCGCCCTGGGTGGCGATAGTCTTGACCAGCACCGGGTCGCCGTTGCGGGTCAGGTCGACCTTGGTGAAGCTCTGCTCCACGCCTTCGGTGAACACCAGGCTCAGCTCGGCCGGGGCGCTGACGGTGGCGTCGGCCGCAGGCGTGGCGCTTTTCAGGTGGGCATGAGCGAACACCAGGGGCGACGCGGCGCAGCCAAGCAGCAGGGCGGTAGCGGCCAGCAGTTTTTTCAAGGGCAGGGCAGGCATATGCAGTACCTCGGGCAGTTAAATAGGCGCAATTAAACACGATCTGAGGGTAGCAGGCGGGTGAAATGTTTTACTTGAAGTCTAAGTTGCGTCACCCTCGCGGCTTCACCGGCCTCATTTCCCAACGGACCCCGCGCTTTCCATGACCTTCCTGCACCGTGGCTGTACCTTGTTTGCCCTGGGCCTGTCGCTGGCCGCCCCCCTGGCCCTAGCCGACGAAGTGGTGGTTACCTGGCCTGCGGGTTGGAACGTCGAAGCGCTGCCCGACAGCGCTGACCCTGCCGTGCACCGCCAGCGCGCCGCGAAGAACGACGCCAACGGCGACCCGCAGATGGTGGTGGAGCTGACCCGCACGGCGCTGGCCCCCGATCACCAAGTGAATCTGGGCGGCGTAGTGCTGGAGATGCGCAAGGCGCTGCAGATCCACTTCAGCCATGGCGGCTACCAGAGCGTATGCACCAAGGTGCATGACGCGAAACTGGGCGACATCGCCGCGGTGGAAACCACCTGCAAGATCAGCCTTAACGGCGGCCACGTCATGACCCAGACCCTGGTGGCGGGCAGCGCGCCGGGTGCGGCGTATTCGTTGTCGTATGCAGGCTCGGCGCAGGGGTATGCCGACAACGAGGCACAGGTGCAGGCGATTCGCGATGGCCTGAAGCTGCAGCAAATCCCCTGACGCGGCCTTCGGCCGCTGCTACGGGGCTGGTGTAGCAGCGGCCAAAGGCCGCGTCAGGCCGCAACACATTACGGCTGAGTATGGCGCTGCAGGGCTACCACCGTCCCAACGTTGACCAACGCCAACACCCCCAGCACCGCCAGCGTTGCCGTGGCACCAAAGTGCGCCTGCAGATAACCGCCCAGCAACGGCGTCAACGCTTGCGCAATCAGCACCGGGCGGGCGATGCGCCCCAGCACCACGGCGTAGGTCGCCGGGCCAAACAGCGCCAGCGGCAGGGTGCCGCGCACAATCGAGCGAATGCCGCTGCCCAGCCCGTACACGACGATAGCCACCACCGCCCACTGGGTCGCGAACAGCAGGCCCGCCAGGCCGGCGGCCACCAGCAGCACCGACGCCAGCGTGCTCCAGATAGGATGCGCGTTGCGCCCCAGCACCACCTGCAGCACGCGTACGCCCACTTGGCTGGGGCCGATCAGCGCCGCCACGCCCAAGGCCGCCGTCAGGCTGAAACCCAGGGTTTGCAGCAGGCTGATCAACTGCACCGAGATGGCGGTGAAAATCACGGCGGCCAGGGTGAAGCTGGCCGTCAGCAACAGGAACACCCGGCGGTCCGGCGCCGCGCCGCTGGCACCGGGCGCTGCCGCGTGGCTGGCGGGCAGGGCGGCCAACGGCGGCAAGGTGCGCAGGTAGATAGGCAGCACAACCACCAGCAGCAGGCCGCTGTAGGTCAGGCAGGCGCCGCGCCAGCCCAGGTGCGCCACCAGCGCTGCCACCAGCGGCCAGGTAATCGAGGTGCAGAACCCCGATACCAGGGTGATCTGGATAATGGCGCTGCGCGCGTCGCTGCCAAAGCGCTGGCCCAGGGCTGCAAACAGCGGGTCATAGAGCCCGGCGGCCATGCCAATGCCGATCACGCCCCAGGCCAGCAGAAAGCACGGCAGGTTGGGTGCCACGGCCAGCAGCGCCAGGCCTGCGGCCAGTATCGGCGCGCTGGTCACCAGCACGCGGCGGCCACCCAGGCGCGCCACCAGGCGGCCGACGCTGGGCGCCAGCAGGCCGGAAATCAAAATCGCCAGCGACAGGGCGCCGTACACCCAGGCCTGGCTCCAGCCGGTGTCGGCCACCACCGGGGCGGCGAGCACGGCAATCAGGTAGAAAGAGCCACCCCAGGCGATGATCTGGGCGATGCCCAGCAGGGTGGACGTGGTAAGCGTGGGGCGATGCGCGGAATCAGTCACTGCGGCTCCGGTAGCCAGGCGGGGAAGGCTGGCAAGGGTATCCCAGGGCGGCGCGCTCGCCCAGTGAAGGTGCCGCTGATCGCCTGCAATCGACCTTCCGATGGCCCTGTGGTCGGAAATAATTCATCGGGCGAGTAAATTTTCGCAAAGCCGCTACGTTCAGCAGATAGGCGCTTTGTTTCGCCGGCAGTTTTCGATTCAGTAACAGCGAAGCGCGACCTTGAATACTGATAATCACCAGGCTGACTACACGGCCCGCCACAGGCGCACGCTCCCCCTTGCCGCCCGCCCCAGCCTGGGTGCGATGAACGGCAGCGTCGCCGTGCCCGCCAATGGCCATTGGCTGCGCCGCCTGCTGGCGTTCGCCGGCCCCGGCTACATGGTCGCCGTGGGCTACATGGACCCGGGCAACTGGGCCACCGACATCGCCGGTGGCTCGCAATTCGGCTACACGCTGCTGTCGGTGATCCTGCTGTCGAACATCATGGCCGTGCTGCTGCAGGCCCTGGCCGCGCGCCTGGGCATCGCCACTGGCCTGGACCTGGCGCAGGCGTGCCGCCAGCGTTACCCCAAGCCGGTGTGCATCGCCTTGTGGCTGGCCTGCGAGGCGGCGATCATCGCCTGCGACCTGGCGGAAGTCATCGGCACGGCCATCGCCCTCAAGCTGTTGTTCGGCATTCCCATGCTGTGGGGCTCGATTCTCTGCGTGCTCGACGTATTTCTCATCCTGTTGCTGATGAACCGCGGCTTCCGTGCGCTGGAAGCCTTCGTCATCGCCTTGCTGACCTTGATATTCGCCTGCTTCGCGGCACAATTGGTGCTAGCCCAGCCAGAGTGGCGTGCGGTGTTCCAGGGCTTCATCCCCCAGGCGACCATCGTCACGCACCCGGCCATGCTGTACATCGCCATCGGCATCATTGGCGCCACGGTGATGCCGCACAACCTCTACCTGCATTCCTCCATCGTCCAGACCCGCGCCTACCCGCGCACCCCGGAAGGCCGCCGCAGCGGCCTGCGCTGGGCGGTGGCCGACAGCACCATCGCCCTGACCCTGGCGCTGTTCGTCAACGCCGCCATCCTCATCACCGCCGCTGCCGTATTCCATGGCAGCGGCCACACCGATGTGGTGGAGATAGAGCAGGCTTACCACCTGCTGTCGCCACTGCTGGGCGTGGGTATCGCCTCGGCTTTGCTGGGCGTGGCATTGCTGGCCTCGGGCATCAACTCCACGGTCACCGCCACCTTGGCGGGGCAGATCGTGATGGAAGGCTTCCTCGACCTGCGTATCCCCGACTGGGCGCGGCGCCTGCTGACGCGGGGCATCGCCATCGTGCCGGTGGTGGCAGTCACCGTCCTGTACGGCGAGGAGGGCACTGCGCGCCTGTTGGTGCTGAGCCAGGTGGTGCTGTCGATGCAGTTGCCGTTCGCGGTGATCCCGCTGGTGAGCTTCGTCTCCGACCGCCGCAGCATGGGCGACCTGGTCATCGGCCCGGTGACCAAGGTGTTGGCGTGGCTGGTGGCGGCGGTGATCGTGGTGCTTAACCTGAAGCTGCTGTGGGACACGCTGGCCAGCCTGTAACCCCCTCTCTTTCCATCCCAATCTCCTGCCGAACAAACAGGGCGCCCCCACCCCCAATTTCCTGCCGAACAACCAAGGCGCCCCCGGGAGATGCCCCTGGAATGGCACGCTGAAAACAGACAGTGGGAGCGGCCCGTGGCCGCGAAGCGCCGCGCGGGCGGCGCGCGATGCCATGGGCGCCGAATAACCATCGACTGGCACATGGCAGCCGCACCGAGGTTCCCACCACGTAATCCCTCTGCGACCGCGTTTAGATCCTGCGTAGATACCGGGGGCTGAAGGTCAGGGCCATGGCAGGTGATGGCGTCGATCTCACTAGGTGCCAGCCGATATTTCCCCTGTGTTCATGGCACCGCGCGCCGCCCACGCGGCGCTTCGCGGGCACAGCCCGCTCCCACTGTCTGTTTTCAGCGTGCCGTTCCAGGGGCATCTCCCGGGACCGCCTTGTGTGGTTGGCGGTAGATCGGCATCGCCTGGGGGGTGGTTTGGTGTGACGATTTCGTAGTGTATTACGTACCATGTAATTACATACTAAAAAAACGTGATGGTATTTTGTTTTATTCATGATAAATGGAATTTGATAATATAGGATTATCAAATGTCATCAGCCGCGCACGCAAAAACCACCCGCAAAACAGGTACGAAACGCAGGGGTTAGCAGTAGGAGGGGTATATCAGGCGCGCTTGCGCTGCGCCGCCGGTAGCGCGGGCGTCAGGCCTTCCACCAGCAGGCGCGTGGCGGTCTGTGTAGCGGCGGCGTAGTCGATCGCTTCCAGTTGCGCGCGGCCGCGCAGGCCCGGCACCTGCCAGCCCAGGCTGATGCACGACTGGGCAATGGCCCACGTCGACAGCAACACATGCTGTGGGTCCACCGGCGCCAGCAGCCCCGCGTCAACCCAGCGGCCCAGCCGCTCGACGTTCTCGCGTACCCGCGCCGCCCAACGTTCGGTGTAGGCGGGCGGCAGGCGCGTAGCGCCTTCCTTGAGTTCGACCATGAACACCTTTGACGCAAACGGCTGGCGCTCGAACAGTTGCACCATGGCGCTCACGGTGCGGGTCAAGGCCGCTACCGGCTGGTCATCGTCGTGCAGCGACAGGCAAGCGTCTAGGTAGGGCGTGGCAATGCTTTCCAGCACCTGGGCGTAAAGATTGTCCTTGGACTTGAAGTAATACAGCACATTGGGCTTGGGCAGCCCGGCTTGCTGGGCAATACCGTTGACCGTGGCCGCATCGAAACCCTCGCGGGCGAACACCTGGCAGGCAGCCTGCAATATATGCTCGCGCAACGGCAACTGCGGCGCGGGGGCGGGGTGGGTAGCGTCCAGCTTCGGGTCAAAGGGCATGATGTACATCGGCGAATCCTTGTTGTGCTTCATTCCCCAGCCTGGTCGCGAAAAGGAATTGAGAATCGCAATATACAAAACTATATAACGTTTGCGTAGAGGCGCTGTCTGGCATGCGAGGCTTGCGGCGTTCACGCTTCGTGTTTTATCGGATTACGCCTGCCGTATTGATCGAATTTGCGTTGCTAATATCCTTTGGTAGCCCCCACCCATAAAAAGGACCCACTCATGTTCGCCGGCTTCCGCAAAGAACAGGCCCACGTCAACGGCGTCGACATTGCCTACCGCATGGGCGGCAGCGGCCCCGGCCTGCTGCTGTTGCACGGCCACCCGCAGACCCATGTGATCTGGCACAAGGTGGCCGAGCAGTTGGCACAGCGTTTCACCGTGGTGGCGGCCGATTTGCGCGGCTATGGCGACAGCGACCGGCCAGCTGCCAGTGCCGATCATGAGGCGTACAGCAAGCGGGCCATGGCCCGGGACAACGTGGCGTTGATGGCGGCGCTGGGTTTCGATCAGTTCTCGGTGCTGGCCCATGACCGTGGCGCGCGGGTGGCGCATCGGCTGGCGCTGGACCATCCGGCGGCGGTGCAGCGCATGGTATTGCTGGACATCGCGCCGACCCTGGCCATGTATGAGCAGACCAATGAGGCGTTCGCCCGCGCCTACTGGCACTGGTTCTTCCTGATACGCCCGGCACCGTTGCCGGAAACCTTGATCGAGGCGAACCCGGACGCCTACCTGCGCAGTGTCATGGGCAGCCGCAGCGCCGGCCTGGCGCCGTTCACCGATGAAGCCTTCGGCGAATACCTGCGCTGCCTGCAGCGCCCCGGCAGTGCCCGTGGTATTTGCGAGGACTACCGCGCCAGCGCCGGCATCGACCTGGTGCACGACCGTGCCGACATCCAGCGCGGCCATGGCCTGAGCGTGCCGCTGCTGGTGCTGTGGGGCGCCGAAGGCACCGTGGGCCGCTGCTTCCAACCACTGGAAGAGTGGCGCAAAGTGGCCAGCGACGTCCGCGGCAAAGCGCTGCCCGCCGGCCATTACATAGCCGAAGAAGCCCCGCAGTTGCTGCTCGACGAGGTCCTCGCATTCCTGTAGCAGCGGCGGGGCGGCCATCCGCCGCAGGCCGCGTCCCGGCAACGCTTATCCGCAGGCTCGCCGCCGGACGCAGCCTTCGGCAGCTGCTACGGGTGTGTGTGCGGTTCGCCCCTGTAGCAGCGGCCGCAGGCCGCGTCCCGGGCAACGCGTGTCCGCAGGCTCACCGCCGGACGCAGCCTTCGGCAGCTGCTACGCTGTGCGCATTCATTTTCAAGGCGTTTTGCGCTCCATGAGCACCTCCCGCGAACACCTGCCGCTGCCCGAAGACCTCAAGGTGTTCCTGGCCGTGGTCCGCAAGAACGGCTTCGCCGCAGCCGCCGACGAGCTGGGCTTTTCCCCAGCGTACGTCAGCAAACGCATGTCCATCCTCGAAGCCACCCTGGGCACGCGCCTGCTGCACCGCACCACGCGGCGCGTGGCCCTTACCGACGACGGCGAGCGCGTGCGGGTGTGGGCCAGCCGCCTGTTGGGCGACATCGACGACTTTCTCGATGAGCTGTCCGAAGCGCGCCAGGCGCCGCGCGGCGCGCTGCATATCTGCAGCAGCTTCGGTTTCGGCCGCAACCATGTGGCCCCGGCCGTGGCCGCCCTGGCGCGGGCGTACCCGTTGCTGGAGGTGCGCCTGGACGTGTTCGACCGCGAAGTGGACCTGGTAAACGAGGGCTTCGACCTGGAAATTCGCGTGGGCGATGACCGGCCGGGCCAGCACCTGGGCCGCCAACTGGTCACCAACTGCCGGGTGCTGTGTGCCACGCCCGAGTACCTGGCCGCGCGCGGCATGCCGCAAAGCCTGGCTGACCTTGAGCGCCACGATTGCCTGGTGCTGAAAGAGCGCAACAACGCGTTCGGCGTCTGGAACCTGAGCCGCGACGGCCAGGCCGAGTCGGTAAAGGTCAGCGGGCCGCTGTCCTCCAATAATGGCGAGATCGTGCTGCAGTGGGCGCTCGAAGGGGCGGGGATCATCTTGCGCTCGCTGTGGGACGTCAAGCCGATGCTCGACCAGGGTCGCCTGGTGCAGGTGCTGCACGCGTACAGCCAGAGCGCCAACGTCTGGGCGCTGTACCCCACGCGGCCCAGCCAGTCGGCGAAGCTGCGGGTGTGCGTGGAATTCCTTGAGTCGTACCTGCGCGACCTGGCCGTGTGAGGGTCAGTTGCCAGGCAATGTAGCGCTGTGTAAACGCCATTGCCTGCCCGAAGTGATGGGACTATGCTTTTCGCACATCTTGTTCCTTCTTTACCATGTGCGGCCCGAATGAAAATTGATGATATCGATGCTTTTGTCGCAGTGATCCGTTGCCAATCGATCAGCCATGCCGCCGAGTCCTTGCAGTTGACCCAGCCGGCAATTACCCGCCGGGTGCAGAACTTCGAGCAGGCCCTGGGCGTGGAGCTGTTCGACCGCAACACCAAGCCGCTGAAGCCGACGTTGATCGGCCACCAGGTGTACGCCCAGTGCCGCACCATCCTGCGTGAGATGGACGCCCTGCGTGAACTGGTGGCCAGCGACGCGCCGCCCACCGGCGTGCTGCGCCTGGGCGTGCCGCAGACCATCGGCGACGTGGTACTGCTGGACGCCCTCAAACACCTGCGCCACCAGTACCCCGCGCTGCGCGCCCAGGTGGCCACCGGCTGGGGCAGCCACCTGGTGGGCAAAATCGAAAAGGGCGAGCTGGACGCCGCCGCCGCGCTGTTCCCCGCCGGCAAGATTTTCCCGGACAACATCATCGGCGAATCCATCGGCAAGATGGAGTTGGTAGTGGTGTGCGCCAAGGACCGAGTGCCCAAGCGCCCGTGCAAGTTGGCTGACGTGTACGATGGCGGCTGGATTCTGAACCCGGATGGTTGCGGCTTCCGCGCCGGCCTGCAGCGCACGCTGTCGGACCAGGGCCTGGGCCTGAAGATCAACCTGGAAACCTTCGGCACCGAATTGCAGCTGGGCCTGGTGGCAGAAGGCATGGGCCTGGGCCTGGTGCCGCGCGACCTGCTGGAGCGCAGCGCACACCGTGACCTGTTGGCGGTGGTGCCACTCAAGGACTTCAAGCCGGTGATGGACCTGTGGCTGATTTTCCCGCGTTTCCTCGGCAACCTGCAGGGGCCGGTGGAAGCGTTTGGCGACCTGGTGGCGCGCTCGCTGAAGAAAGCCCGAGACGCCGCCTGATAACATAAAAAAATATAATAATTAGCTTAGAATTAAATGTGATTTTTAAATGCTCCCAAGGGCGCTTAGGCTGCGTGCACGACAGTCCTCGGCCCCACAGGGAGCAGTGCCCATGAGCAGCGTCACATCCTTACCGCTTCACCCTACCTCCACCAACGTCCGCGACCGCGTAAGCCCTGAAGAATGGGAAGTACGCGTCAAGTTGGCCGCCGCCTACCGCCTGGCGGCCCTGCACCGCTGGACCGATCACATCTACACGCACTTCTCGGCCCGCGTGCCAGGCCCTGAAGAGCACTTCCTGATCAATGCCTTCGGCCTGCTGTTCGACGAGATCAACGCCTCCAACCTGGTCAAGGTCGACCTCGACGGCACCATCGTCGACGATCCCACCGGCCTGGGCATCAACTACGCCGGCTACGTGATTCACAGCGCCATCCACGGCGCCCGCCCTGATCTGCAAGCCGTGTTGCACACCCACACCCGCGACGGCATCGCCGTGTCAGCGCAGAAAGACGGCCTGCTGCCGATTTCCCAGCACGCCATCGCCTTCTCGGGCCGCGTGGCCTACCACGGCTACGAGGGCATTGCCCTGGACCTGGACGAGCGCGAGCGCCTGGTGGCCGACCTGGGCGACAAGAGCGTGATGATTCTGCGCAACCACGGCTTGCTCACCGGCGGCATCAGCGTCGAGCACGCGTTCCAGCAGTTGCACGGGCTGGAGCGCGCCTGCGCCATCCAGGTGGCGGCACAGGCGGCTGGCAACGTGGAGCTGGTATTCCCGCCACGGGAGGTGGTGGCGAAGGTCGAAGAACAGGCCAAGGGCCATTCGGCCGGCGATGGCCCGGGCGTGGCGCGCCACTGGAACGCGTTGATCCGCCAGCTGGAACGCACCGACGTCGACTATAAAAACTGAGAGGCAGGTGGCGCCGCGCTGGGCCCGGACGCAGCCTTCGGCAGCTGCTACGCGAATGCGTATACGCCATCCTGCAACGCGGTTTCTGTAGCAGCGCCCGCAGGCCGCTTCCAGCGCCACCGCAGTGTGGCCTTGGACGCGGCCTCGCGGCCGCTGCTACGTGGGCGGGTAAAAACCAAAAATATAATTCATTTATGTAATGTAATAAGTAAAAAACAATAAAATAAAATCATAGATACATATGCTCAAATAGAATTATACGCCTCACCGTTATTCCCCTATCTTGATTCCCAGACCACCTACCCCCACCCCCGGATGGTATCCATCAGATCAGGCCTGCAGCCTATCGGTGCCCCGGACGGGCACCCGCCAGCAGGTGTTGGACGGGAGTCGCAACACACATGGAATTCGTCAGCCAACGCAGTGGACGCAATCCTTTCACCCCCGCAGTCACTTTCAGCCCCCTGGCCCTTGCCGTGGCCGGCGTGTTGTTCGCCGGTGCCGCCCAGGCCGATGACAGCGCGCTGGACACCGTGGTTGTCACCGGCAACCGGGGCGCCGAACAGCGCACCGTCACCAGCAGCCCGGTGCCCATCGACGTGGTCAGCGCCAAGCAGCTGCAAGCCACCGGCAAGCCCGGCCTCATGGAAGCCCTCAGCGCCGTCATCCCGTCGTTGAGCCTGCCGGAAAAGACCGGCTGGGACGCCAGCGGCATGGCCCGCGCGCCGAACCTGCGTGGCATGAACGCCGCCGAGGTGCTGGTGCTGGTGAACGGCAAGCGCCGCCACACCGCGGCCACGCTGAACATCAACGGCATCAACACCGGCGCAGCCCCGGTGGACCTGGACATGATCCCCATTGGCGCCATCGACCATGTCGAAGTGCTGCGTGACGGCGCCGCCGCCCAGTACGGCTCGGACGCCATCGCCGGGGTGATCAACGTGATTCTCAAGGCCGACACCAGCGGCACCTCGGTGACCAACGTCGGCCAGGGCTACGACGGCAAGAAACAGACCGTGCAGCAAAGCCTGGACAAGGGCTTCGAGATCGGCAACGGCGGCATCGTCCACCTGAGCCTGGACGCCCGGAACCAGAACGACGACAACAAGGCCAGCGCCAACGGCTACACCTATGCCCAGGCCTACAACAAGGCCGGCACCTCGACCTACGGCGGCTACGGCACGCCGAAGATCGACCTGTACAACCTGGCCTACAACGCCGAGTTGCCGCTGAGCGATGACCTCAGCCTGTACTCGTTCAGCACCGTGTCGCACCGTGAGGCCGAGCAGGGCCAGAACTTCCGCCTGCCGACCATCACCAACACCATTACCACCGGCCCCAACGGCTACCCGGGCGGCTATACGCCCACCTGGACCATCACCGAGGACGACTACCAGGCCGCCTTCGGTGCCAAGGGCCAGGTGGGCGCCTGGGACTGGGACCTGTCCACCACCTACGGGCGCAACGAAGCGGAGCAGGGCAGCTTCCACAACCAGAACCCGTCGCTGGGCGAGGCCACGCCCAACAGCTTCACCAACGGCACCTGGGTCTCGGACGAGCTGACCACCAACCTCGACTTCAAGCGCAACTACGACGTGGGCCTGAGCAAGCCCATGGACGTGTCCTGGGGCCTGGAGCACCGCCGCGACAGCTATGAAGTGAAGAAGGGTGACTACGCCTCCTATGCCGATGGCGGCTACTGCGTGTCGGCCGGCAACTGCGCGTCCTCCGGCGCCCAGGTCACCAACGGCATCTCGCCGGCGGAAGAGGCCAGCGCCAGCCGCAACGACGTCGCCAGCTACCTGGACCTGGGCATCAACCCGCTGCCGCAGTGGTACCTGGGCACCGCCGTGCGCTACGAGCATTACAACGAAGGCGTGGGCGCCACCCGCAGCGGCAAGCTGACCACCCGTTACGAATTCACGCCGAAATTCGCCGTGCGCGGCACCATCAGCAACGGCTTCCGCGCGCCGTCCCTGGCCGACAGCCTGTTCAGCGCGCGTTCCACCACCTACGGCGTGGTCGATGGCGTGTACCAGTCCATCAACTACGGCGTGCTGCCGGTGGATTCGGCAGCGGCCAAGGCCCTGGGCGCCAAGGCGCTGAAGCCCGAGCGCTCGACCAACTTCAGCCTGGGCCTGACCTACACGCCCACCGATGACCTGACGCTGACCGCCGATGCCTACGTGGTGAACATCCGCGACCGCATCACCCTGACCGGCACGCTGCTGGGCGACGAGGTCACCCAGGTGCTGCAGAGCAACGGCATCACCTCCACCTCTGGCGGCCAGTACTTCCTCAACGGCGCCGATACCCGCACCAAGGGCCTGGACCTGGTGGGCAACTACAAGCAGGACCTGGGCGCCTGGGGCGCGCTGAAGTACACCGCGGCGTTCAACTGGAACGAAACGCAGATCCTCAGCTACACCGCGGCCACCGACATAGGCGGCACCCAGTACCAACTGATGGACCGCGAGGCGCGCAACCTGCTCACCGGCGTGCAGCCCAAGACCAAGCTGATCCTGGGCGGCACCTGGAGCATCGCCAGGTTCGACGTGAACCTGGGCTTCACCCGCTACGGCTCGTGGAAAGAGGTGAATGACGCCGACGACCGTTCCCTGGACCGCGTATGGAAAGCCCAATGGATCACCGACCTCGACGTGGGCTACCACCTGACCAAGGACCTGAGCCTGGCGGTGGGCGCCAAGAACCTGTTTGACGTCTACCCCAAGAAACAGGGCGTGCCGTCTTCCACCATGGTCAGCAGCTACGGCACCTACTCGCCGTACGGCTTCACCGGTGGCTACTACTACACCCGCCTGACGTACACCTTCTGAGGAGTCTGCCATGCCTATCGTTTCCGACGCCGCGCATTACCGCGCCCCAGCCCGGCCCACTGCCGCCGTGCCCAGGGTCGACACCACGCTGCACATCGTCCCGGCCCGCCACCCGTGGCGCTGGGTGGGCTCGGCCTTCGCCGCGCTGGTGCTGCTGGGCATCGTCCATTCGCTGGCCAGCAACCCACGCTGGGAATGGGGCGTGTTCGCCGAATACTTCCTGGCCCCGGCGGTGCTCAAGGGCCTGGGCAAGACCCTGGCGCTGACGGTGCTGGCGGCGTTGCTCAGCACCGTGCTGGGCACGGGCCTTGCGCTGGCGCGGCTGTCGCGCTCGCCGCTGTTGGCAGCGTTGGCCTGGGCCTACATTTGGGTGTTCCGCTCGCTGCCGGCGCTGCTGGTGCTGATCATCCTCTACAACTTCGCCTACCTGTACGAGTACATCTGGCTGGGCGTGCCGTTCACCGAGCTGGGCATCAAGTGGTCGACGGTGGACGTGCTCAGCCAGTTCACCGTGGCGGTGCTGGGCCTGGGCATGATGCAGGCGGCCTACACCGCCGAGATCATCCGTGGCGGCATCCTCGGCGTGGACCACGGGCAGCATGAAGCGGCCGCCGCCCTGGGCCTGCCGGCCAGCCGGCGGATCTTCCGCATCATTCTGCCGCAGGCGCTGCGCTCCATCGTGCCCACGGCGTTCAACGAGGTGATCGGCCTGGTCAAGGGCACCTCCATTGTCTATGTGCTGGCCTTGCCGGAACTGTTCTACACCGTGCAGGTGATCTACAACCGCACCCAGGCGGTGATCCCGCTGCTGATCGTGGCCACGGTGTGGTACCTGCTGATCACCAGCGCACTCACCAGCCTGCAGTACTACGTGGAGCGTTACTTTGCCCGCGGCGCGCTGCGCAACCTGCCGCCCACGCCGCTGCAACGCCTGCGTGGCTGGCTGAAGGAGAAAACCCATGGCTGAGGGCCGCATCGAGATTCAAGGCGTGAGCAAGCGCTTCGGCAACCAGTGGGTGTTGGATGATATAGACCTGACAGTCGAACCTGGCCAGGTCACGGTGATTCTCGGGCCATCGGGCTCGGGCAAATCGACGCTGCTGCGCACCATCAACCATCTGGAGAAGATCGACGCCGGGCACATCACCATCGACGGTGAGTACGTGGGCTACCGGCGCAAGGGGAACCAATTGCACGAGCTCAAGGAACGCGAGGTGCTCAAGCGCCGCCTGGACGTGGGCTTCGTGTTCCAGAACTTCAACCTGTTCGGCCACCTGACGGTGCTGGAGAACATCACCGAGGCGCCGCTGGCGCACAAACTGTGGAGCCGCGCCGAGGCCCGCGAGCAGGCGCTGGTGCTGCTGGCCAGGGTGGGCCTGCAGGACAAGGCCGACGCCTACCCACGGCAACTGTCCGGCGGCCAGCAGCAGCGCGTGGCCATCGCCCGCGCCCTGGCGCTGCGGCCCAAAGTGCTGCTGTTCGACGAGCCGACCTCGGCACTGGACCCGGAGCTGGTGGGCGAGGTGCTGGACGTGATCCGCCACCTGGCCGCCACCGGCACCACCCTGGTGGTGGTCACCCACGAGATCGGCTTCGCCCGCGAGGTGGCCGACCACGTGGTGTTCCTGGTGGATGGCAAGCTGGTGGAGCAGGGCCCGCCCGAAGTGATTTTCCAACACCCGCGTCACCCGCGCACCGCTGCCTTCCTGGGCAAGGTGCTGACTGCCCCCCTGTTAAAGGAATGACTGTCATGAAACATGCCTTCGCGTTGTTGGCCCTTGCCGCCGCCTTGCCGGCGCTGGCTGCAGAAACCCCGGCGCCGTTTGACCTCAGCCCGCAGCAGGCGCACATCGATGCGCCGCGCAACCCGGCCGCCATTGCGCAGATCCCGGCGGGCTATAAATTCGTCGAGCCGGGCACCTTCACCGTCGCCATCGCCGGTGCCTCGGGCCCACCCCTGGCGCTGCTGGCCAGCGACGACAACACCACCATCGGCAGTGAGGCCGACACCGCGCGGCTGATCGCCGACAGCCTGGGCCTGCAATTGAAAGTGGTGCAGACCAGCTGGGAGGACTGGCCGCTGGGCGTCAGCTCGGGCAAGTACGACGCGGTGCTGAGCAACGTCACCGTGACCGAGTCGCGCAAGAAGCGCTTTGATTTCGCCACCTACCGCCAAGACGTGCTGGGCTTCTACGTGAAATCCAGCAACGCCATCACCTCCATCAAGGAAGCCAAGGACATCGCTGGCCTGAAAGTCATCGTCGGTTCAGGCACCAACCAAGAGAAGGTGCTGCTGGCCTGGAACGAGGCCAACGAAAAGGCCGGGCTGGAGCCGGCCACCCTGGTGTACTTCGACGACCAGGCCGCCGCCACCCTGGCCGTGCAGTCGGGCCGCGTGGACGCGTTCTTCGCGCCCAACTCGCTGTTGGCCTACATCGCCGCCACCCGTGGCGGCATCAAGCAGGTCGGCCTGGTGAACGGCGGCTGGCCGCTGAAGGCCGACATTGCCGTGACCACGCGCAAGGGCAATGGCCTGGTGACGCCGATCCAGACCGCGCTGGAAGGTGCCATCGCCGGCGGCCAGTACGCCAGCGTGCTGCAGCGCTGGGGCCTGGCCGACGAGCGCATCGACCACTCGCTGATCAACCCACCTGGCCTGCCGGACTGAGAGGAATTCGACCATGACCCTGACACGACGTGAAGCGCTGGCCAGCATCAACGCGGTAGGTGGCGAAACCGCCGCCAAGGCGGCGCTGGCCGCGCTGGGCCTGGGCCCTTCGACCCACTTGCAGTACCAGCGCCTGGACTACAACGGCCAGGCCGGCAAGGGCGCCAAGGTGCTGATACTGGGTGCCGGCATCGCCGGCCTGGTGGCGGCGTTCGAGCTCAAGCGCGCCGGTTTCCAGGTGCAGATCCTGGAGGCGCGCCAGCGCGTGGGCGGGCGCAACTGGACCCTGCGCCACGGTGACGAAGTGGAATACCTGGACGGCCGCCGGCAGACCGCGCAGTTCGCCCCGGGGCTGTACTTCAACGCCGGCCCCGCGCGGCTGCCCAGCCAGCACAAGACCATTCTCGACTATTGCAGCCAGCTGGGCGTGCCCCTGGAGGTGCTGGTCAACACCAGCCACAGCGCGCAGTTGCGCCCGGACCTGGAACAACCGGCGTTCAGCGTGCGCCAGGCCTTGAACGACACCCGTGGCCACCTGGCTGGCCTGCTGGCCACCGCCATCAACCGCGACGCGCTGGACGATCAATTGTCGGCCGAGGAACGCAGCCGCCTGCTGACCTTCCTGCAAGGCTACGGCAACCTGTCCCAGGAGCTGGTTTACGAAGGCAGCCTGCGTTCAGGCCATGGCATTGCCGCGCCGGCGCCCGGTTCGCTGCCGGGGTTCGGCGCGCCAGTGGCGCTGGAGCGGCTGTTGCACCCGGAGCTATGGGGCGCACTGCTGCACACCGAGTACCCGGAATTCTCCGCGACCATGCTACAGCCGGTGGGCGGCATGGACCGCATTGCGGCGGCGTTCGAACAGCGCCTGCAGGATGAGCTGCAGTTCGGCGCCGTGGTGCGTCAGCTGCGGCAAAGCGGGGAAGGGGTGAGCGTCACCTACGACGATGCAGCCAGCGGCGAGAGCCGCCTTGCACGCGCCGACTACCTGATTTCGACGATTCCGCTGCCGTTGCTGGCGCGCCTGGACACCGACTTCAGCGAGCCTTTCAAAGCGGCCTTGCACAGCACCCGCAATGACCAGGCCACCAAGGTGGCGTGGCAGGCGCCGCGTTTCTGGGAGCAGAAAGACCGCATCTACGGTGGCCTGTCATGGCTGGAACACCCGGCGCGCCTGCTGTGGTACCCCAGCAACGACCTCAACAGCCCGCAAGGCTTGCTGGTGGCCGGCTACGTGACCGGCGAGGGCGCCGCCGAGTTCGGCCACAAAGCCCTGGCCGACCAATACGCGTCCTCGGCCGAAGCCGTGGAGCTGCTGCACCCCGGCCAGTCGCAGCACTTGCGCCACCCGCTGGCGGTGTCCTGGGAGCATGTGGCCTACAGCGAAGGGCCGTGGCTGCAACGCGAGCATTTCCCGGCGGCTGCCCACGCCTTGCTGGAAGCCCCCCAGGGCCGCGTGTACCTGGCCAGCGATGGCCTGGGGCAAAGCGGCATCGGCATCTGGCAGGAATCGGCGGCCAACGCGGCGCGGCGGGTGGTCGGGCAACTGGCCGAACACGTGATTCGCCACCGCCAGACGGCGCTGGCTTCGTAAGCATCTTTTCACTTTCACACAGAGAGCACAGACATGACCCAAACCATCGTTCGCACCGGCCCGGCCACCGCCCCCATCGCCCAGACCGTCAGCGTGCCGGCCAATGCCCAGCTGGTGTTCCTCAGCGGCGCCTTGCCCGACGTGGCCGACCCGCAGGCGCCCCAGGGCACTTCGGCGGCCTATGGCGACACGCGTACGCAGACCGAATCGGTGCTGCGCAAGCTCAAGGCGGTGCTGGAAGAGCAGGGCTTGGGCCTGGGCGATATCGTCCAGTTGCGGGTGTTCCTGGTGGGTGTGCCAGAGCTTGACGGGCGCCTCGACTTTGCTGGCCTGCAGGCTGGCTACACGCCGTTCTTCGGCACCGCCCAACAGCCCAACAAACCGGCGCGCACGGCCATCCAGGTAGCCGGCCTGCCGCTGCCCGGCGCGCTGGTGGAAATCGACGGCATCGCCGTGCGCCAGGGGTGATCGCGTCGCCTGCGGACGCGGCCTGTGGCCGCTGCTACACGGCCCCTCGTAGCAGCTGCCGCAGGCTGCGTCCGGGGGCACCACGGATTAGGTTGTGACCCAGCCAGCCCAATGCGACAATCGGTTTTTCGTCGCAGGATCAGGCGGATCGAATGGATCACCGGGGGCGTCAACAGGACGTACACATAGCCGCACAGGTACGCACGGACCAGCTGCAACAGCTGTTCCGCCAATCGGTGTCGGCGGTGTTTGGCAGTTACCTGGCCGCGCTCATGCTCAGCTGGTTGTGTTGGGACCGCTTCGACCACGCCACCGTGGTCACCTGGCTGGGCCTGCTCAGCGCCTCGACGCTGCTGCGCACCTTGCTGTTCCTTCGTTATTTCCGCAGCCCCGAGGCCGAGCGCACGCCCCAGCGCTGGGAGCGGCCGTACTGGCTGACCCTGGCGTTGTCCGCGGCCATCTGGGGAACGGGGGCGTTGGCAGTGATGCCCGAAGGCGACCTGCTGGCCCAGGCGCTGGTGATGCTGTTCGCCGTGGGCATGTCGGTAAGTGCGGTGTCGTGCTACTCGGCGTACCGGCACATGACGGTCATGTCGATTCTGCTGGTGCTGCTGCCGCCCACGTTCTGGCTGTTGTTCCAGGCGTCCGAAGTGCAGGTGGGCATGGCCCTGGCGTCGCTGGTATTCGCCTCGTTCGTGGTGCGCGCCACCCATAAGCTGTCCGATGCGCTGGTGAAGGCCTACACCCTGACCCACGAGATGGAGCACGCCCATCGCCTTTCCACCTACGCCGCGCAAACCGACGAACTCACCGGCCTGAAAAACCGCCGCGCCTTCTTCGAACATGCCCAACAGCTGTTTACCTACTGCCAGCACCATCGCATGCCGTTGTGCGCGGTGATGCTGGACATGGACCACTTCAAGCACATCAACGACACCTACGGCCACCAGGCCGGCGATGAGGTGCTGCGCCAGATTGGCCAGGTCATCAGCAGCTCGTTCCGCACCGCGGACATTCACGGGCGGCTGGGCGGCGAAGAGTTTGCGGTGCTGCTGCCCGACACCTCCCTGGTCGAGGCTCAGGGCATCGCCCGGCAATTGCTGCAGACCATCGCCGGCCTGCAGGCCGACCCGGTGCTGAGCATTACCGCAAGCCTGGGCGTGGCTGAGGTGGATGGCGGGGTGCTGGACTTGCACAAGCTGATCAACAGCGCCGACAAGGCGCTGTACCGGGCCAAGGCCCAGGGGCGCAACCAGGTGGTGGTGGCCGAAACCGCGTGACGCCCCTGACGCAGGCTTGAACAACGCCTTCGTAGCAGCTGCCGCAGGCTGCGTCCGCTGTCGTGCCCGGTGGACTGCGGGTTGCTGGGGGGGCTTGAGCTGGATCCCTGGACACAACCCTTAACACTCCTTTAATTGCCACTGCCCCGGTGCACCCTTACCCTGCGCAGCGTCTCCGAAGCCTCGGGGATCAGGTTTAGCGACCTGCAGGCAACTCCGCAGTACCATACCGCTTGTTTCAGGCAACCACGCCTGAGATAAGTGTTATGGCAGCTGCGTGTGGGAGACTTTCGAGTCTGCCGGTGCCTCCGGTTCGCTAACCTGCACGCAGCTGCCACCCTAACTCCAATGACCGTGGCAGCCCTTCACCCGCAAGGAGCTTTCGCCATGGATGCACTCGCCGCCACCACCTTTTTCCGCCACCAACTCCCGCTGCGCGCGCTGATGCTCGAAGGCCAGGCCTGGCTGTGCATTCACGACCTGGGCCGCTTGATGGGCGTGCACTTCGTGGAGCGCCGCATCCGCCGCCTGGACGCTGACCAGCACCGCGAAGTGTGGGTGCAGGTGGAAGGCGAGTGGGGCAAGCGTCTGCTGGTCAGCGAGACCGGGGCGGTGACCTTGATCATGCACAGCCAGATGCCCGAGAACCGCGCGCTGCGCCAGTGGCTGACGCTGGAAGTGGTGCCCATGTTGCGCAGCAGCGCGCCGGGCACGGTGCCGGCGGTGACGTCCATGTGCACGCAGGGGGGGCAGGTGAAGGTGTTGTATTGGCAGGACGAACCGTGGATTCGCCTGCGCGATATGCCCGATGTGCTGCCCACGAAGGGCCAGCAGAAAGCACCATGGTGGCGGGTGTGGGCCTAAGCCCGTAGCAGCGGCCAAAGGCCGCGTCCTGGCAGCCGTGCCGTGGGGCCCCCGGACGCGGCCTTTGGCCGCTGCTACGGGTTAGTGTTGTGCTACCAGGTTGAGGAACCGACGGGTGCGCTCGTTCTGGGGGTTGACCAGGATCTGGTCCGCCGAGCCATCGGCAACAATGCGCCCGTGCTCCATGAACAGCACGCGGTCGGCCACGTCGCGGGCGAATTTCATTTCGTGGGTCACCAGCAGCATGGTCATCTGCTGCTCGTGGGCGATGCGGCGAATCACCCCCAGCACTTCGCCCACCAGTTCCGGGTCCAGGGCCGAGGTCACCTCGTCGAACAGCATCACCTGCGGGCGCATGGCCAGGGCGCGGGCGATGGCCACCCGTTGCTGTTGGCCACCCGACAGGGTGGCGGGGTAGGCGTGAACCTTGTGCGCCATGCCGACCATGGCCAGGTAGCCATGCGCGCGTTCCAGGGCTTCCTCGCGGCTCAGCCGCAGCACCTGCAGCGGCGCCTCGATGACGTTTTCCAGCACGCTCAGGTGCGGAAACAGGTTGAACTGCTGGAACACCATGCCCACCCGGTGCACCACCGGCTCGGGCCGCCAGCGCCAGCCGCGGCGCGGCGCAGGTACCGGCGCACCGGCCACCTCGATGTGCCCGTGCTGGTAGCTTTCCAGGCCCTTGATCAGCCGCAGCACCGTGGACTTGCCCGAGCCACTGGGGCCGATCAGCGCCACTTTCTGGCCCTGGGGGATGTTCAGGTCGACATGGTCGATGACCCGCGTGCTGCCGAAATCCTTGACCACTTGGGTGAGGCGAATCTGTGCGGGGGAATCAGGCATGGCTGCGCTTCTCCAGGTGGTTGAACAACAGCGAGGTGGGCACGCTGATCAGCAGGAACAGAATCGCCATCAGCGTGTAGGGTTCGTTGTAGCGGTAGGTCATGCCGGCCACTTGCTTGGCCGCCTGGAACAGCTCGGGAATGGTGATCACCGCCAGCAACGGAGTCTCCTTGAACATGCCGATCAGGTAATTGCCCAGTACCGGCACCATGGGTTTCCACGCCTGCGGCAGGATGATCCGCCGCCAGGTCTGGGCAGTGTTCAGGTCCAGGGCGCGGGCGGCTTCCCATTGGCCGCTGGCGATGCCATCTATGGCGCCGCGGTAGGCTTCGGCGATGTAGGCGCTGTAATACAGGCCCAGGCCGATGACCCCGGTGGCGAACGCCGGCAGGGTGATGCCCGCCTGCGGCAGCACGAAGAACAACGCGTATAGCTGTACCATCAACGGCGTCAGGCGGAAGAAGCTCAGGTAGCCGGCGGCAGCGCGACGCGCCACGGCCCAGGGCGCGCGGCCAGCCAGCGCCAGCACCAGGCCCAGCACCACGGCCAGCACGAAGCCCAGCAGCACCACCTCGACGGTCACCAACAGCCCGGCCAGCAGGTCGGGCAGTATCGACCAGGCGAATGCGAAATCGAAGTCCATGGCTACTCCTTGGCCCGGCGCCAGGCCGTGCTGTGGGTTTCATAGCGGCGCACCAGCCAGCTCAGCGGCCAGGCCATGACGAAGTAGCACACCAGCACGATGCTCCAGATCAGCGATTGGTTGCCCAGGGTGGTGATCAGTTGGCTGCCGGAAAACGTCAGGTCGGTAAGGGTGATCAGCGACACCAGCGAAGTGGTCTTCATCAGTTCCACCAGCTGGTTGCCCAGCGGCGGCAGCATGAACGGCAGCGCCTGGGGCAAAATCACCCGGCGCAGCGCCGCCAGCCGACCGAAGTCCAGGGCGCGCACCGCGTCGCGCTGGCCCTGGCTGACGTTGGCCAGCGCCGCGCGGATGATCTCCGCGGCGTAGGCGGAAAACGTCAGGCCCAGGCCAATCACCCCGGTGGCCATGG
The DNA here is from genome assembly GCF_056175065.1 of Pseudomonas sp. JC1203. Lineage (NCBI taxonomy): Bacteria > Pseudomonadati > Pseudomonadota > Gammaproteobacteria > Pseudomonadales > Pseudomonadaceae > Pseudomonas > Pseudomonas sp. JC1203. Next base: position 287,353 of record NZ_JBWCAM010000002.1, on the reverse strand, counting down.
GCGGCAGGCGAATGCCGAACAGCGGCAGGATGAAGAACAGGTAGAACAGCAGCACCAGCGCCGACAGGCCGCGCAGCACCTGCATATAGGTCACGGCAAAGGCGCGCAGCAGCCGCGAGCGCGACAGGCGCATCAGGGCGATGGCGAAACCCAGTACCAGCACCAGCACTTCGGCCAGCACGGTGATTTCCACCGTGACCAGCGCGCCATGGCCCAGCTGCGTGGCGATGAACAGCGAGGTATCCAGCGTCACAGGCTGCAACGCTGTGCGGCGGTGACGGCGGGGTCTGGCAGTTCGTTCTCGGTGTAGCCGTATTTGCCGAGGATTTTCAGCAGCTCACCGGAGGCGCGCAGCTTGGCCAGTTGTTCGTTGAAAGCCTGGGCGAACGCCGGGTCATTACGCGGCAGGCCGTAGGCGTGGTAGTTCCAGGTGGGCTTGCCGTTGGCGTCGAGTATCTGCTCGAACGGCAGCGCACGCTCGATGGCCGGGCTATTGGCCTTGGCCACCAGGCCGATGATTTCGGCGTCGGGGAAATACACCACGTCCACGCGGTCGGCTTCCAATGCGGCCAGGGCTTCGGTGTCCTTGTCGAACAGCACCACGTTGGCGCTGGTGATGCCGCTGTCCCTGGCTTCCTGCACCTGGTTGGAACCAGTCTGGGTGGCCAGGCGCGCCTTGCCGTTGGCTGCCACGTCCTTGAGGCTGTGCAGTTTCAGCGGGTTGCCGGCCTTGACGATGAAGGCGCCGCCGGAGCGGGTGACCGGGTTGGAGAAGCTGATCACCTTGCAGCGGCTGGGGTTGATGAACAGCCCGGCGCCGATCAGGTCGAAACGCCCGGCGGCGAGGCCCGGTACCAGCGAGCCGAAGTCGGTGATGGGCGTGTCGATGTGGGTAATGCCCAGCGGCTTGAGAATGGCCTGCAGCACCTCGATGTTGGCGCCGGTGGCCTGGCCGTCGGTGCCGATGTAGGCGTAGGGCTGTTCGTTGGCGATGCCGGCGGTAAGGCCGTCGCTGCGGCCCTTGTCCAGCAGGCCGGCAGCCAACGTGGCGGTGCTGCACAGCAACAGCGCGGCAAGCAGGGGCAAACGTTTGTTGATTGTCATTGGGGAAAGCTCCTGTGATAAGCACGCACCGACCTGTGGGAGCGGGGGGGGGGGGGGGGGGGGGGGGGGGGGGGCCCCCCCGCCCCCCCCCCCCCCGGGGGGGCGCGGGCGGCCCGGGGCGTTGTGGGCCTCCAAAAGCTCGCTGGCAAGCCAGCTCCCACAAGGAATCGGCGGGTGAGACGGTAGGGGAAGTCAGCTGCCCTGCAGCGGCTTGGCGTCTTCGAAGAAGTAGTCCTGCCACGACGCCGGCTTGTGCTTGATGGCGCCCACGCGGTACATGAACTCGGCCAGCGGGTAGGTGTTCTTCGGGTTGATGGTGAACTCGAAGCGCGGGTTGCTGATGATCTTCAGCAGTTCGGCGCGGTCGATCTTGGCATGGGTGACGCGGATGTAGGTGTCGGCGGCGCCGGCCTTGTCCTTCTGGATGTAGGCGGCGGCCTCGGTCAGCGCTTCGATGAAGGCGTGGTAGGTCTTGGGGTTGTCGTTGCGGAACTTCTCGGTGGCGAACAGCACGGTGGGCGAATTGGGGCCCAGCAGGTCGTAGGTGTCCAGCACGGTGTGCACGCCGGCCTTGGCCAGTTCCTGTTCCTGGAACGGCGGGTTGGAGAAGTGCCCGGTGACCTCGGTGCCGCCCGACGTGATGCTGGTGGCAGCGTCGGGGTGGGGCAGGTTGATGGAATACTGGTCCAGGCGGGCGAAATCCTTGTCGCCCCACAGCTTGGCCGACGCGTATTGCAGGTAGCGCGACTGCACCGAGACGCCCACCGCCGGCACGGCGATGCGGTCCTTGGCAGTAAAGTCGGCGATGGTCTTGACGTTGGGGTTGTTGCTGACCAGCAGGTACGGGAAGTTGCCCAGCGACGCCACGGCCTTGACGTTCTGGCGGCCGTAGGTGCGGTCCCAGATGGTCAGCAGCGGGCCGGTGCCGGCGCCGGCGATGTCCACCGCACCGGCCAGCAACGCGTCGTTCACGGCCGAACCGCCGGACAGCTGGGTCCAGTCCACCTTGATGTCCAGGCCTTCCTGCTTGCCGTATTTTTCCACCAGCTGCTGGTCGCGCACCACGTTGAGCAGCAGGTAGACCACGCCGAACTGCTCGGCGATGTGCAACTGGCCCTCGGCCTGGGCCGCGCTTGGCATCACCAGGCTGCCCGCCAGCAGCGACAGGCCGAGGCCCAGGGCGGTGGTCAGTTTGCTCAGGCGGGGAAACGCGGTGCTCAGTGATGCCATGGGGGTTCTGCCTTGCTGTCAGCGGGTAGGTGCGCTGAAGATATAGCTATAAGAGAATAAATTTAAATAACTTAAATTCATAAACTAATACCCGCCCATTCAGCCCTCCGCCGGTTGCCCGGTGAAGGTGTCCCGCCAGCCCAGGCAGCGCTTTTCCACGGCGGCCAGCAGGCCATCGCTGAGCTTGCCCAGCAGCGCCAGCACAATGATCGCCGCCAGCACGATATCGGGCCGCGAGGTCTCGCGGCCGTCGCTCAGCAGGTAGCCCAGGCCACGGGTGGCGGCGATCAGTTCGGCGGCCACCAGGAACATCCACGCCAGGCTCAGGCCGCTGCGCAAGCCGGTGAACAGGCCGGGCAGGGCGGCGGGCAACAGGATCCGCCGCACCAGTTGCCAGCGACTGAAACCGTAGATACGCCCTACCTCCACCAGCTTGCGGTCGATGTCGCGGATCGCCGCCACGCCGTTGTGGTACACCGGGAAGAAGGCGCCGATGGCGATCAGCACGATCTTCGAGGTTTCGTCGATGCCCAGCCACAGCAGCAACAGGGGCACCCACGCCAGGCTGGGGATGGAGCGCAAGCCCGCGAAGGTGGGCGCCAGGTAGGCTTCGGCCTCACGGCTCAGGCCCACCCAGGCCGCGAACACCAGCGCCAGGCTGGCACCGATGACGAAGCCCACAACCACCCGCGCCAGGCTGGCACCAATGTGCTTCCACAGCGCGCCCTCGGCCAGGTCGCGCAGGGTCAGCACGACGTCGCTGGGGGCTGGCATCTGGTAGGCCGGCAGCCAGCCTGCGCGCACCACGCCTTCAAGCATCAGGATGATGGCGATGGGCAGGGCCAGGGCCTTGAAGCGCTTGGTCATTTGCCGGCGACCGATTGGTCGAAACCTGGGGTGATCAGTTGGTCGATCACCTGGTTGACGTCGGTGCCGCGGCGCACCAGGTCTTCGGACACCAGGATGGGCGCGGCGGCCTTCGAGGCAGCAACGTCCTGAGTGGTCAGTTGCGGGCTGCCCAGGTCAGTGCGCGACAGCTGCAGCTTAGCCACGTCCAATGGCAAACCTGCTTCGCTGGCGAGCAGTTGCGCGAACTCCTCGGGGTGGCCGACGGACCACTGGCGCGCCTGTTCATAGGCGCCGATGACGGTCTTGATGGTGTCCGGGTGCTCCTTGGCGTAGCGCTCGGTAACGCTGACCACGCCGTAGCTGTTGAAATCGCGGTTGCGGTACAGCAGGCGCGAACCGGCCTGCACCTGGCTGGCGGCCATGTGCGGGTCCAGCCCTGCCCAGGCGTCAACGTCGCCTTTTTCCAGGGCCACGCGGCCGTCGGGGTGCTGCAGGTGCACCAGTTCCACGTCGTCCTTCTTCAGGCCGGCCTGCTGCAGCGCGCGCAGGGTAAACAGGTAGGGGTCGGTGCCCTTGGTGGCGGCGATCTTCTTGCCTTTCAGGTCCGCGACGCTCTGGTACGGCGAGTCCTTGCGCACCACCAGCGCGGTCCACTCGGCGCGGCTGTACACGTACACCGACTTGATCGGCGCGCCGTTGGCGCGGCTGAGCACGGCTGCAAGGCTGGCCGACGAGGCAAAGTCGACACCGCCGCTGTTGAGGTACTCCAGCGAGCGATTGCTGCCCTGGCTGAACACCCAGTCCACCTTGGTTTGCGGCAAGGCTTTCTCCAGGAAACCGAAATGCTTGAGCACCAGGCTTACCGGCGAATAGTAGGCGTAGTCCAGGTGCACCTCGACTGGCGGCGCATCGGCGGCCTGGGCCGTGGGGTGCACGGCCAGCGTCAGGGCGCAGGCGCCGATCAGGGAGTAGAAGAGGGTGCGTTTCATGAGGTGGGCTCCAGGGCTGTTGTTATGTCGGAAAAGTCGAAATGGGCATGGCTTTTCTGCTGGAATGGAATATTGCAGGCTTTGTGCCAGTTGCTGGGACGGGGGTTCCAGAGGGGCTTGGGCTGTTACTGCTGTTCACTGCTCAACAGGCTGTGGGATCACTGTTGCTCACGCAACACTGCGCCCATGACGCGGCCTGCGGCCGCTGCTACGGGTTTTGTGTGGGCTGGGTATACTGCGGCGCAGACTTCTAGGAGATCGACCATGGAAAACACCACCTGGCACGCTGACCCACTGACCTGGGGCCACGGCCCGCGGGTGTTCGAGGTGTTCCTCGAACCCACCTGTCCGTTCTCGGTGCGCGCCTTCAACAAGCTTGACGACCTGCTGGCGCTGGCTGGCGAAGACCGCATCACCATCAAGGTGCGGTTGCAGTCCCAGCCCTGGCACCTGTTCTCTGGCGTGATCGTGCGGTGCATCCTGGCGGCGTCGACACTGCCCGGCGGCAAGGCCAATGCCAAGGCGGTGATGGCGGCGGTGGCCGCGCACCGCGAGGAGTTCGAGTTCAGCCACCACGCCAGCGGCCCGAACCTGGACGCAACGCCCAATGACATCATTGCGCGTATCGAGCAGTACAGCGGCGTGGAATTGGCCGAGGCGTTTGCCATTCCCGATCTGGACCGGGAGACAAAGTGGCACTGCAAGTATGCGCGGCAGAACGGCATTCATGTATCGCCGACGTTTATGGTTGATGGCTTGGTGCAGGGGAATATCAGCAGTGGTGATACTGTCGACCAGTGGCTCGCCCAGCTGAAATAACGCCCTTTAGCGTTGCGCGTCGATGCCCTGCCGCGCAACCGTCCAACTGGTGGCGTTGGGACGCGCGTCATCCAGCGCCGGCGGCTCACGATAGGCCGCGTAATCCCGGCCTATCGCCTCGCGCAGCACCGCCGGCAAGGCTTCGATACCTGCCACCGTCTGCCCCATGGCATTGAACACCATCAACCCCGGCCGGCTACCCATGCGCATGAACGGCAACCACGGCGCAATCCGCACCCACGCCAACGCCGCGTTCGCGCTGTCGGTCTCTTCGCTGAGCAGCGCCTGGCGGTCAGCCACGAAATCGAAGATTTCCATGGCATGGTAGTGGTTGCCCACGTATTCCTGGTAATCGCCGGCCAAGGGGTTGGGGTAAAACAACGGGATCTCGCTGGCGGCAAATACGCGCTCGCCCTGGACGCGGAAGGGGGAGGCCAGCGGCTGGCCGCCAGCGTCGCGCTCGAAGAACGGGCGCAGGTTCACCGGGTCGTTGGCGACGTGCATTACCGGCACCTCGGTTTGCGTCCAGGGGTTGTGCCAGGTGTTCAAGGGCTCGCCGGTCACCGGGTCGAGGTACAGCATCAGTTCGCGCGACACCAGCCGGAACCCGGCGCCACGCTGGGGATCGTGCAGGCTGGCGCATTGGCGAATGTTCATGCCCTCGACCTTGAACAGCAGGCGGTCAGGCTCGCCCTCACGCCGCGCCCAGGCCTGGCCGGACCAATGGAATACCACCGGCTTGCCGTCCACGGTGGAGCCATGGAGTTTGCGCAGGGCGGTGAGCGCGCCCAGGGGCTGGTGGAGATCGATCATGGCAAATACTTCCCTGGTGGGTAAATGCCCGCAGTCTACCGCCGGAACGTGCAGAAACAATGGAAAAAACCCCGCCAACCACCGGCGCAGGCTACGCTGAGCAATGGTTTTTCCAGCCCTGAAGGTCGACCATGACTGATCCACTTCCCGAACCCCAGGCCGTCTGCAGCCCTATCACCAGCAGCGTGATTTTTATCGTCGCCAGCGTAGCGCTGGGCGCGGAAGCGGCCGCCACAGTGCGTAGCTGGTGCGGCGACGTGGCGGCGCTGACCCGTACCGTGGGCAAGCGCGTGCCAGACGGCAAGCTGTCCTGCGTGTGCGGCTTCGGCTCCACGGCCTGGGACGTGCTGTTCGGCGCGCCGCGCCCGGCGCAGCTGCACCCATTCCGCGAATTCGGCCCCGAAGGCCGCCGGGCGCCGGGCACCGCCGGTGACCTGCTGCTGCACATCCGCGCCGACCGCATGGACCTGTGCTTCGAACTGGCCACCCAGCTGTGCACCGCCTTGGGCGATGCCATCCTGGTGGTGGACGAGGTGCAGGGCTTCCGCAATTTCGACATGCGCAGCATGGTCGGCTTCGTCGACGGCACCGAAAACCCCGCCGGCCGCAAGCTGACTGAATCCACCCTGATCAACAGCGAAGACCCGGCTTTCGCCGGCGGCAGTTACGTGATGGTGCAGAAGTACCTGCACAACATGACTGCCTGGAACGCCCTGAGCGTGGAAGACCAGGAGCGGGTAATCGGCCGCAGGAAGCTTTCGGATGTGGAACTGGACGATGACCACAAGCCCAGCAACTCCCACAGCGCCCTGACCACCCTCACTGAAAACGGCCAGGAAGTGAAAATCCTCCGTGACAACATGCCGTTCGGCCGCCCGGGCATGGGCGAGTTCGGCACCTATTTCATCGGCTACGCACGCTCGCCGTCGGCCCTGGAGCACATGCTGGAAAACATGTTCGTGGGCCGCCCGGCCGGTAATTACGACCGCTTGCTGGACTACAGCAAGGCGGTGACCGGCGGATTGTTCTTCGTGCCTTCGGCGGAACTGTTGGAGCAGTTGGCGGAGCGCAAACCCTGACGCGGCCTTCGGCCGCTGCTACGGGGGGAGCGCGGTACCTGTAGCAGCGGCCAAAGGCCGCGTCCCAGGCACCGCGCAGTGTCACGCGATCAATGCGGCGCGCGCGGAATGGTCTTCAGCAGGTCTTCCGGGGTGATATGCCCCACAACGCTCTTGTTGCTACCCGGCGGCGCCAGGTCGAGGATGTGGCCTTTCATCTTGCCGATGACGTGCATCTCGCACGGCTTGCAGTCGAACTTCAGGGTCAGCACTTCATCGCCATGAATCAGCTGCATCGGCGCGACCTTGGTGCGCACGCCCGTCACGCCTTTCGCCTGTTTGGGGCACAGGTTGAAGGAGAAGCGCAGGCAGTGCTTGGTGATCATCACCGGCACTTCGCCCGGCTCTTCATGGGCCTCGTAGGCGGCGTCGATCAACTTCACGCCGTGGCGGTGGTAGAAGTCGCGCGCCTTCTGGTTGTAGACGTTGGCCAGGAACGACAGGTGCGAGTCGGGGTACACCGGCGCCGGCACGGTCTCGGCCTTGCGGCCACCGCGTGGGTGGGCGGCGACGCGCGCTTCGGTCAGGGCCTCGATCACTTCGCGGCGCAGGGCCTTGAGCTGCGAGTTGGGGATGAAGTACGCCTGCGGTGCGTCGAGCTTGATGTCGGTGGCGTGGTACTGGGTGGTGCCCAGTTGGCCCAGCAGGTCATGCAGCTGGTCCAGCGCCTGCTCGGGCTTGTTGGCCGCGCCAAACGGGCCGTCCAGGCTGACGCTGGCACTGATGCCTTCCTCGCTGGTGACGGTCAGTTGCAGGCGCTCTTCGCGCAGCTGCGCCTTCCAGTTCACGCCAATGCGGCGCTCGGCAGAGGTTTTCTGCAGGGCCTGTTGCCAGTTGTGGTCCAGGTTGCGGTTCAGCGGGTGGTTGGGGCGCGCCTTGTACAGGTCGGCCGGCATCTCGTTGGGCTCGACGCGGTAGCGGTAGCGCTTCTCGCCGTCTTCCTCGAACTCGCCCTTGGGCTCGGCGATGTTGGCGCGGAAACCCACCACTTCGCGCTTGATCTGCACGTTGAGGCCGTCACCGTTGGTCAGCGGCTCATGGGTGACCACCTGCAGGTCGCGCTTGCCGACCTTTTCCACCACGCCCACGGCCAGGCCGGTGAAGGTAGGGGTGTCGAAGGCGCCGATGTCGACCTTGCGGTCGGTGACGAAGTAGTCGGTGCTGCCGCGGTGGAAGGTCTTGTCCGGGTCGGGCACGAAGAAGTGTGCGGTGCGGCCGCTGGAGGCGCGGGCCAGGTCCGGGCGGCCTTCGAGGATGTCGTCCAGGCGCTGGCGGTAGTAGGCGGTGATGTTCTTCACATAGCCCATGTCCTTGTAGCGGCCTTCGATCTTGAACGAGCGCACGCCGGCTTCCACCAGGGCGCGCAGGTTGGCGCTCTGGTTGTTGTCTTTCATCGACAGCAGGTGCTTCTCGAACGCCACCACGCGGCCCTGGTCGTCTTTCAGGGTGTAGGGCAGGCGGCAGGCCTGGGAGCAGTCGCCACGGTTGGCGCTGCGGCCGTTCTGCGCGTGGCTGATGTTGCACTGGCCGGAGAAGGCCACGCACAGGGCGCCGTGGATGAAGAACTCGATGGCGGCATCGGTTTCATCGGCAATCGCGCGAATTTCCTGCAGGTTCAGCTCGCGCGCCAGCACCAGCTGCGAGAAGCCGGCCTGATCGAGGAACTTGGCGCGCTCAAGGGTGCGAATGTCGGTCTGGGTGCTGGCGTGCAGCTCGATGGGCGGAATGTCCAGCTCCATCACACCCAGGTCCTGGACGATCAGCGCGTCGACGCCGGCATCGTACAGCTGGTGGATCAGTTTGCGCGCCGGTTCCAGCTCGTCATCGTGCAGGATGGTGTTGATGGTGGTGAACACGCGGGCGTGGTAACGGCGGGCGAATTCCACCAGGCGGGCGATATCGGCCACCTCGTTGGCGGCGTTGTGGCGCGCGCCGAAGCTTGGGCCGCCGATGTAGATGGCGTCGGCGCCATGCAGGATGGCCTCGCGCGCGATCTCTACGTCGCGGGCAGGGCTCAGCAATTCCAGGTGATGCTTGGGTAGGGACATGTTTTTTTAGTCAGGCTTTTGCACGGTCAAGGCGGGCATTGTAGCGGTGAAATAGATGCAGTGGCAGCTTTCCCGTAGCAGCTGCCGCCAGGCGGCGTCCGCTGGCGGCGCTGACTTTGGCGTGCGGGACGCGGCCTGCGGCCGCTGCTACGGGAACTACGCCTTGGCGGCCATGGCGGTGACTTCCACGCGCATGCCTTCCACCGCCAGCGACGCCACGCCCACCGCGGCGCGCACCGGCCAGGGCTTGGCGAAGAAGCGCTGGTACACCTCGTTGAACGCGGCACGGTCGGCCATGTCGGTGAGGTAGATGGTCAGGTGCATCACCCGGTCCATGGAGCTGCCGGCACGTTCCAGCGCCACTTTCAGCGCCTGCAGGGTACATTCGCTCTGGGCGGTGATGCTACCCAGTTCCAGGCTGCCGTCAGCACGGGTGGGGATCTGGGTGGAAACCAGGATGCCATTGAAGCTGGCGACGTCGGAAGAGATGGAGTCCGCGTCCGGGTCAGGAAGGAAAGTCAGCATGTGCACCTCGGGGGTCAGCTTTATGAAAGGCGGGCACCATACCGCCAACCCAGCCGCTCAGCCAACTTTCTCGGCCAGCGAGCCGCCCAGCACGTACAGCGCACCACCCACCACCAGGAACGCCGCCAGCACGTAGAACATTGCCGCAGGCGCCAGCCACGCCAGGGCCAGGCCGCACACCACCGGGCCCAGGGCGCCGCCCAGGTTGGAGAGGTTCTGCGCCGCGTAGTACATGCCGCGCAGGTGCGTGGGGGCGATACGGTCGATGAACATGTACTCGGCCGGGAACACGATAATCTCGCCCAGGGTGAAGATGAACATCGCCAGCGCCCAGGCCGTGAGGCTGTGCGCCACGGAAAAGCCCACCAGGCCCGCCAGGAACAGCGCCAGGCCGACGATCAGCCACGGCGTCAGGCGCCGCGAATCGATGTGCTTGCCCACCACGTACTGCAGGCCGATGACCACGGCAGCGTTCACCGCCAGCACCGTGCTGATGACCGCGTACACCTGCTGCGGGTCGCTGGTCAGCACCAGGTATTGCGACAGGTAGGCGGTGAACTGGCCAAACACCACCGCACTGAGAATGCCCCCGAAGGTGAAGCACACCAGGCGCCGGTCCCTGAGCAGCACCTGGCCTACGCGAATGAAGGAAAACCCTTCGCTGGCGGCCACGGGCCCGCTCAGCTGGCGGTCGCCATGCAGCGCGTACAGCCCCAGGAAAACCAGGCCCAGCAGCGCCGACAGCATGAACGGCAGCTGCAGGCTGATGCCCGCCAGCCCCGCCCCCATGAAGGGCCCCACGGCGTAGGCGATATTGATCAAGGTGTAGCGCAGGGAGAACACCCGGGCCTGTTCGTGGTCGGGCAGCAGGCGGCCGAAGCTGGCCTTGGCCACCACGTCGATCACCGAATAGGCGAAGTTGAAGGCCACCAGGAACAGGAAGAACACCGCCAGGCTGGACGTCAGGCACATGCCCACGAAGCCTGCGACGAAGCAGCCGGTGAAGGCCAGGATCAGCCGGTAGGGGCTCAGCCGGTCGGTGAGGTAGCCGCCATACAGGCTCAGCACCGAACCCGCCACCAGCGCACCGCCAATCACCGCGCCCACGGCGGACACGTCGAGGCCGTAGTGGGAAGTCAGGTAGATGACCAGGTAGGGCAGGGTGATGGCCCGGCCCAGGGTCAGCAGGAAGGCGCTGGCCAACAGCAGGTTGACGGCGAGAGGGTAGTGCCGAAGGGTGGCGAGCATGGGGCGTCCAGGCGATTGCGTGAACCACCGATCGTAGCAGCTGCCGCCAGGCTGCGTCACGGGCCCACGCCCCCCAACCGGTAGCCGGACGGGCCAAGGTTCACCGCCACCTCGTAGCAGCAACTGTCTGTGTGGGAGCTGGCTTGCCAGCGAGTTTTCAGCGCCTCAACAGCTCGCTGGCAAGCCAGCTCCCACAGTATGTAGCAGCGGCCGTAGGCCGCGTCACAGGGGTTACACGTGAATCAGTGCCACCGAGAAAAACAGCACCAAAATGGCGGCAAGGGTGAGGTGAACATTCATGGCGGCGTCGTCCGTTGGCAAAGTGAATGCACGCAGCTTATGAAGCTTCACGCTGAAGGGGTAATTGATCAGGCAGATTTGGACTATCAGCGTGATTGATGGCCCGGTAACCCGCGGCAAAACACAGCATCGCGAACACTGAACAGCCGAGCATCACCCCGGCCATGGCGTGGGCCGAATGGCCGTCGTAGAGCAGGCCCACCAGGAAACCCGACGCTGCCCCACCGGCCATCTGCAGCGCCCGCAACAACGCAGCGCCCGAGCCGGCCACCTGGTGCAGGTCGTCAAGCGAGGCGTGGGTGGCGTTGGGCATGACCAGGCCGGTGCACACATTGCTCAGCACCACCAAGGCCGCCAGTTCCAGCATGGGCGCGCTGGCGAACGCGCTGCACAGCACCAGCCCCACGCTGCAACCCAGGCTGGCCAACAGGCTCACACCGATGATGCGCGCCTCGCCCCAGCCGCTGCGAATCAGCCGCCCGTTCAGCCACGAGCCGCCCAGGGTGCCCAGCGCGGTGGCTGCGAACAGCACGGCAAAGCCCTGGCTGCTCAAGCCCAGGCCGTCCATGAACACCAGCGGCGAGGCGGTGATGTAGGCGAACATACCGGCGAAATTCAGCGCCAGGATCAACGCGCACACCACGAAACGGCGGTTGCGCAGCACCTGGCGATACGTGGCGACCAGCGGCTGCGCGCTGCGTTTGGCCGGCGGGTGGGATTCGTGCAGCGACAGCCTGGCGCTGGCCAGCAAGGCCACGCCGGCAAGCGTCAGCACGGCGTAAATGCTGCGCCAGCTGCCCAGGCTGAGGATGCCGGCGCCCAGCAGCGGGGCCAGCAACGGCGCGACGTTGTTGATGGCCACCAGTGCGCTTTGCAATGAACGGCCCTGGTTGCCGGTGAAGGCATCCCGCACGATGGCGATAGGCATGGCCGCTGCCGCACCCGCCGCGGCGCCTTGCAGCAGGCGGCTGGCCAGCAGCACGGGCATGCTCGGGGCCAGCGCACAGGCAAGGCCGGCGAGGGCGAACACGGCCAGCCCGGCGAACAGGATGGGCCGCCGGCCCAGGCGGTCCGATAACGGCCCGAACAGCAGCGGGCCGAGGACGAAGCCCAGTATGAAGACGGTGATGGTCTGCGCCGCCGAGGCGGAGCCGCTGTGCAGCGCGCTGCCCACCTGGCTGATGGCCGGCAGCGCCATGTCGGTGGACAACGGCGGCAGGGCGGTGCAGGCGCCCAGCAGCAGGATATAGCGCCAGGGGGCATGGGATGTGTTCATCGCAGGTGTCTCGTCGGGCCAATCCCTGATCCTAGCGAACGCGCAGGCCAGGGCAAAATGAAACCTGTGGCGGCTTCCGCAGCTCTGCGCCGGGCCTTGTGTACACTGGGGGTAATCAGCGTAGCCTGGCGGCAGCGGCTACGGTGCCTGCAACTTCCATATGAGTACTGCCATGAACCTTGCCCCCGAAGACCTCGCCCAGCTGCAAGTGGCGAAGAACCTGCTGGAAAACCCCGGCTTCGTCGCCAAGGTCACCAGCATCATCGGCATGCCCGTGGAGGCAGCGCTGCGCCACCTGCCCGACAGCGTCACCCGGCAGATCGCCACGGTTACCCGCACGGCGCTGGTCAAGGCGCTGGACGCCGCCGTGTTCACCCTCAAGGACGTGCCGGGCGAGAAATCCTCCAACCTGTGGCACAAGGCGGGCATCGCCGTCAGCGGCGGCGTGGGCGGCTTTTTCGGCTTCGCCGGCCTGAGCGTCGAGTTGCCGCTGTCGACCTCGATCATGCTGCGTTCAATCGCCGACATCGCCCGCAGCCATGGCGAACGCATCGACACCGAGGAAGCCAAACAAGCGTGCCTGGCGGTGTTTGCCCTGGGCGGCCGCTCGGCCAGCGACGACGAATCGGAAACCGGCTACTACACGGTGCGCGCGGCCCTGGCGAAGTCGTTGAGCGATGGCTCGATCATCAAGCTGATCAGCGCCATCGCCGAGCGCTTCAGCGTCAACGTCGGCGAAAAGGCCGCGGCCCAGGCCATCCCGGCGCTTGGCGCAGTGGGCGGTTCGCTCATCAACCTGGCGTTCATCGACCACTTCCAGGACATGGCCCGCGGGCACTTCATGGTGCGCCAGCTGGAGCGGCGCTACGGCCATGACGCGGTGCAGGACGCCTATCAGGCCTTGCCGCGCCAGGGCTGAGGCTCAACCGCGCAGCGTACTCGGGCTGACACCCAGGCGCAGCTTGAACGCCGTGGCCATGTGCGCCTGGGAGGCGAAGCCGCAGGCCAGGGCAATGTCGGCCAGCCGCGCGCGCCGGTCGCGCAGCAGCCCACGGGCGCGCGCCAGGCGGCGGTCGATCAGGTAACTGTGGGGGCTTTGGCCGGTGGCTTGCTTGAATGCACGCAGGAAATAGCCTTCCGACAGGCCCAACAACGTCGCCATGGCCTGCACGCTCAATGTCCCGTCGAGACCGGCGTCGATAAATTCGTCCAGCAGGCTCAGGCGCCTGGCGGTCATCGAACCGCCCGGGGTGGCAGGCAGTGCCTCGGCGCCTGCGCGCTGCGCGAGGGCCAGGGCCCAGGCCTCCCAGTCATCTGCCGGTGAGGCATTCAGCAGCGCGCGGCGCATGCACTGGGCCAGCGCGGTGGCCTGGCGGTCGCTGCGGTTGTTGAATGGCTGCCCGCCCGCCAGCGGCAGGCCATCGGTGCGCACGATGCGCAGGTACTCGCCACCGCGCGCCGAGGTGGAGTACACGTCGCAGCCTGCGGGTACGAATGCCAGGCCGTTGGGCGTGGCCACAAACGGCCGCACGCGGTCGCTGCCGATGGCGTGCACGCCGCGCTGGCTGTCAAAGGCAAAGCCGATGGCGGACTGGCTGGCAACATAGCGCGCGTCATAGGCGGCTGCCGGCAGCAGTTCGATCGCCCACGGCCCGGCTTCGGCACGGCGTACCGGTTCGGCGACAGGAGGCGAGGGTGGTGGCAGGGTCATGCTGCCCATCGTACGCAAACCACGGCAAAAAGGTCAGGTCAGTTTTTTGAAAGCCGGCCCTGGCTTGTGCAGCCTACAGTGCGGCAAACCCAAGGAGGACTCACCCATGCTCAAGCTGACCCGCCACGATATCGAAGCCGCCGCCCGCCAGGTCTACCCGGTGATGCCCGCCACCGCCCAGTACGCCTGGCCGCTGCTGGCCGAGCGGCTGGGTTGCGAGGTGTGGGTAAAGCACGAGAACCACACGCCCACCGGCGCCTTCAAGGTGCGCGGCGGCATCACCTTCATGCACTGGCTGAAGCAGGCGCATCCCGCCACCGCCGGCATCGTCACCGCCACCCGTGGCAACCATGGCCAGAGCCTGGCGCTGGCGGCCCGGGCCGCCGGGTTGCGGGCGCTGATCGTGGTGCCGTTCGGCAACTCGCTGGAGAAGAACAGCGCCATGCGTGCTTTCGGTGGCGAGGTGGTGGAATATGGCCGCGACTTCGACGAGGCCCGCGAAGAAGCGGCACGCCTGGCCCTGCGCGAAGGCTTGTTCCTGGTGCCGCCGTTTCACAGCGAACTGGTGAAGGGGGTGGCCACCTACGCACTGGAGCTGTTCGAGGCGGTGCCCAACCTGCACACCGTGTACGTGCCGGTGGGCTGCGGCTCGGGGATTTGCGCGGTCATCGCCGCCCGCGACGCATTGGGGCTGAACACCCGGGTGGTGGGCGTGGTGGCCACGGAAGCGGCGGCGGCTAAACGTTCCTTCGACACGGGCACCCTTCAGGAGACCGCTACCGCAAACACCTTCGCCGACGGCCTGGCGGTGCGCAAGCCGATTGCCGAGGCGTTCGCCATGTACTCGACGGGTGCCGAGCGCTTTGTCGCCGTCACGGAGCAGCAGGTCGCCGACGCCGTGAACGTGTATTACACCGACACCCACAACCTGGCGGAAGGCGCCGGCGCCGCCGCGCTGGCAGCACTGATGCAGGACCGCCAGGCGATGGAGGGCAAGCGCGTGGCAATCATCCTCTCCGGCGGCAACATAGACAGGTCAGTCTATATAAACCTCGTAGCAGTTGCCGAAGGCGGCGTCCCGCGCCACCCCTGACGCGGCCTGGCGGCCGCTGCTACATCCTGTGGGAGCTGGCTTGCCAGCGAGCTGTTGAGGCCCTAAAAACTCGCTGGCAAGCCAGCTCCCACAAAGACAGTTGCTGCTACGAGAACCGCGCAGCGGCAGGAAAACCCTGTTGCCGCGCGCCCCAGACCACGCCAAAGGTCACCAACAGCAATACCAACACCGCACTGGGAAACGCCCCGGCGCCATAACCGTCCAGCAACAGCCCGCCGACGATGCCGCCGCCGGCAATGGCCGCATTCCACGCCGTCACCAGCATGGCTTGCGCGACATCGGTGGCAGCACCAGCGGTTTTCGCCAGCGCGGTCTGGAACAGCGTCGCCGCGCCGCCGAAACCCAACCCCCAGATGGCCACCGCCGCGTACACCGCCAACGGCTGGGTGCCGGCCACGCCCAACAGCAAGGCCGCCCCTGCGAACAACGCGGTGCTGGCCAGGGTCAGCGGGCGCAGGTGGCGATCGACCAACACGCCCACGCCCCAGATACCCGCCACTGAAGCGATGCCAAACACCAGCAGCACACTGTCGGTGCGCGCCTGCAGCTGCGCCAACTGCAGGAATGGGGCTATGTAGGTGTAGAGAATGTTGTGGGCCAGCACGAAGGCCAGCACCACCACCAGCACCGGGCGCACGCCGGGCATCTTCAGCACTTCGCGCAGGGCGAAGCGTTTGCCCGCCGGCGTGCCGGCAAAATCCGGCACGCGCAAGCGTACCCAGCCCATCAGCACCAGCGTCAGCACGCTGATCAAGCCGAAACACAGGCGCCAGCCCAGCAGGTTGCCCAGCCAGGTTCCCAGCGGCACGCCCAGGGACAGCGCCACCGGCGCCCCGGCCATGGCCACCGCAATGGCCCGGCCTTGCTGGTGCTCGGGCACCAGCCGCGCCGCGTAGCCGGCCAGCAGCGCCCACAACAGCCCGGCCGACACCCCTGCAAGCAAGCGTGCCACCAGGCTCAGCGGGTAACTGGTGGAGACCGCCGTGACGGTGTTGGCCACGGCAAAACCGGCAATCGCAGCCAACAGCAAGGGGCGGCGGCGCAGCCCTTGGGTCGCCGCGGTCAGCGGGATAGCCGCCAGCAACGACCCCAGGGCGTACACGGTGATCATTTGCCCCGCCCAGGTGGTCGGGACGTGCATACCGGCGGCGATCTGCGGTAGCAGGCCGGCCGGCAGTGCCTCGGTGACGATAGTGATGAAACCGGCCATGGCCATGGCCAGCAGCGCTGTCAGCGGCAGTTTTTGGTTGGGAGTGGTGGGCATGGGGGCGTCCTTTTCAAAGAGAGGCCCACGATAGGAACTCCGAGACTGTGGAAAAAGTAGGGTAAGGTTCCGGTTTGCACGGACACAAACGTCCGCAATGGGAGCGCAATGGACAGCCTGAACAGTTTCGCGGTGTTTGTGCAGGTCGCCGAAACCCGCAGTTTCGTGGCGGCTGGCCGGCTGCTGGGGGTATCGGCCTCGGCGGTGGGCAAGACCGTGGTGCGCCTGGAGGAAAAGCTGGCGGTGCGGCTGTTCCACCGCAGCACCCGCAGCGTTACCCTGACGCCCGAAGGGGCGATGTTCCTGGAGCGCAGCCGCCGCATCCTTGCCGAAATCGAGGCCGCGCAGCTGGAACTGTCCCAGGCCGCCGCCGCGCCCCGGGGCCGCCTGCGGGTCAGCCTGCCCCTGGTCAGCCCGCTGATGCTGCCGGTGCTGGGCGACTTCATGGCGCAGTATCCGGCCATCGAACTGGACCTGGATTTCACCGACCGACTGGTCGACGTGATCGAGGACGGCTTCGATGCCGTGATCCGCACCGGCGAGCCGGCCGATTCGCGGCTGTCGGCGCGCAGGCTGGGGACGTTCCGCCTGCTGCTGGTGGCGTCCCCCGACTACCTGGCGCGGCACGGCACACCCCAGCGGCCGGCCGACCTGCAGCGGCACACCTGCCTGCATTACCGCTCCACCAGCAGTGGCAAGCTTGAAACCTGGGCACTGCGCGATGCCCAGGATGTGCAGTTGCCGGTGTCGATGATCTGCAACAACATCGAGACCCGCGTGTGTTTCGCCCTGCGCGGGCTGGGCATCGCCTACCTGCCGGAATTCGCCATCCGCGACGCCCTGGCCACCGGTAGCCTGCGCCCGATACTGGTTGACCATGTGCAGCAGACCAACGTGTTCCACGTGCTGTGGCCGGCCAGCAAACACCCGTCGCCCAAGGTGCGGGCACTGGTGGATTACCTCAGCGAGCATGTGGCATTGTCGGTGGATGAGCCACCAGCCACCCCGCCGCCGGTATAGGGAGTACTGCCAATGATTCGCCATGCCTTGGTTGCCGATGCGAACACACTTTGCAGCGCCGAACGCAACACAGCCCGCACTCCGGGGCTGCTGGTGTCACGCCCCCACGAACTGCACCCCGAAGCCTTTGCCCGCAAGATTGCCGCATTGACCGACGATGGCCTGTACCTGGTGGCCGAGCACCAGGGCCAAGTGGTCGGCCACGCACTGCTTGAGCCGCTGGGGCTGGATGCACTGGCCCACGTGATGAGCCTGACCATCGTCGTGCACCCCGGGCATACCGGCCAAGGGGTCGGCACTGCGCTCATGACCCAGCTGCTGGCATGGGCGGCTGCGCGCCCCGGGTTGCTCAAGGTCGAATTGCGTGTACGCGAAACCAACCACCGCGCCATCGGACTTTACCAACGCTTCGGTTTTGTCGAGGAAGGCCGACTCCACCAGCGCATTCGCCTGCCCGACGGGACCTTCATCGCCGACATCACCATGGCCTGGTTTGCGTCGCCCCGCTGAGTGCGCATGGCGTTCAGCCACCATCGACCGCTACCCTCAAGGGTGAAACACTCGGGGTTTGCAGGGGAAAAAGAGCACGCCGTGAATATCCAATGGAAAGGGCTGCGGCCGATTCAGGGCGAGGTGGTGATCGTCGAGGACGATGCCACGTTGCGCGAGTTGATGGTGGACATTGTCTGTGAGCTGGGTGCCGCCTGCATCGCCTTCGAGAACGCCGAGGACGCCCTGGTGCACATGCTCAGCCCGGCGGCGAACTGTGTGCTGGTAATCGCCGACCACGGTGTGCCCGGCAGCATCAAGGGCATGGAACTGGCGGCCATGGTGCAACAGAAATGGCCCGGCACCGGTTTCGTCTTGACCTCGGGCTACCTGCTGGACGTCTCCGGCCTGCCGCCACCACTGGTCTACCTGTTGAAGCCCTGGTCCATCGATGAGCTGGTGGTGGCCATCGCCCAGACCCTGCAGCCGGGCGTTGCCATTCACAAGGTGGGGTAACCGGTATTCGGTTACATATTTCTCGCAATACAAGCAGGCTGGAGCTTTCAGCCAATTGGCAGTAAATTGAATGCCAATTGGCAAGATCGCAGGAGGCTCCATGAGCGCCGCAGCCAGAAACACCTCAGGGCACAAGCCCGTACCCTCAAAACCCAAGCACGGCCCGGTTGCCGACGCCCGCGAGCACGCCGCCGTCTATACCTTGCCCGATACGGCTGAAGCCCCCATAGTGGATCACCTGCTCAAGGGCAGGGGCGACGATCGCATGGGCGTCTACCATGCGGTGCAGGCAGGGTTCCCCCTGGAGGATGTGCTGCGCATGGTCAACACCAGCGAGGCTTTCAGGCGCGGCGGGGTGCTGGCAAAAATCATCGGCGCCTCGGATCGTACCCTCGCCCGGCGCCTGCAGGAACCCGCCAAGGCCTTGTCCCCAGAGCAGAGCACCCGGGCGCTGTATTACGCCGAAATCATGGAGAAGGCCGCCGACGTCCTTGGCTCCCGCGAACTTGCCGAGCAATGGCTGGTGCAGCCTGCACGGGGGCTGGACGGGGAAGCGCCGCTGAACCTGATAGCCAATGCGGTGGGTTACGAACTGGTGAACGATTTTCTCACCCGCATGGACTATGGAGTGTATTGATGCCCAGGCACCCGCTGAGCAGCGAAATACACTTCTGGCGGCTGGATGCTGCCCGGCACGCTCCTGGTTGGCGCACCGGGCTGGGCGCCGAACGCGGCGGCGGGCGCTGGAACCCCAAAGGCCTGGCAACGGTATACGCAAGCCTTGATCCGGCCACGGCCATCCTGGAAGTCGCGGTGCACAAGGGTTTTGCGGCGCTGGACAGCAAGGCTCACATACTTACCCAGGTGAGGGTGCTGGATGCCGCGGCAGTGCATGTGCTGCAACCCCATGCCATGCCCAACCCCAACTGGCTGGTACCGGGCACGCCCAGCCGCAGCCAACAGCAGTTCGGTGCGCAGTTGCTGGAACAACACCCCTTCGTGGTGGTGCCTTCCAGTGTGTCGCGGCACAGCTGGAACCTGTTGATGAACCCTGCGCTGGCCGCTGGCCTGCACGAGGTCGTGTTGCAAGAGCCCTTCGCCCTGGACGGGCGACTGGACCCTGCCGAACGTTGAAGAGGCGCTGAATGAAAATCACCGCAGGCATCCCTGCCGATGAACTGGAACTGCCTTTCACGCCCCCCTTCGACTGGGCGCGGATGCTGCGTTTTTTTGCTGGCCGCTCCACCGGTGGCGTCGAGACCGTCGATGGCGACAGCTACATCCGCACCCTGCACTGGCAAGGCGCACCGGGGCTGCTGACGGTGCGCAAGGACCCCGCGCGGCCGTGCCTGATTGCCAGGGTGGAAGGCGAGGCCAGCCGCCACCTGGGCGCGATGGCGCCCCGGCTCGGGCATCTGTTCGACCTGCACACCGACCCGCAGCGCATACGCGCGGCCTTTGACCGCGACCCTTGGCTGCGCACCCTGATTGCCCAGGCGCCGGGCCTGCGTATTCCAGGGGCCTGGTCGGGTTTTGAACTGGTGGTGCGCACCATCGTCGGCCAGCAGGTCAGCGTCAAGGCGGCCACCACCATTGTCGGGCGCCTGGTGCAACGGGCCGGGGCGCCGGCCCAGGCGCCGTTCCATCCCGACACGGCGTGGCTGTTCCCCACGCCGGCGGCGCTGGCGGAGGCCAACCTGGACAAGATCGGCATGCCCGGCAAGCGCGTGGAAACCCTGCAGGCCTTTGCCCGCGCGGTGGCCGATGGGCTGCTGGATATCGACGCGCAGGCCCCGGACGTACCGGCGTTGCGCAAACGCCTGCTGGCGCTGAAGGGCATTGGCCCATGGACGGTGGAATACGTGGCGATGCGCGCCTGGCGCGACGCCGATGCCTGGCCGGGTACCGACCTGGTGCTGATGCAGGCCATCGCCCGGCGTGAGGCGCCGCTGGACACCGAAACCTGGCGACCGTGGCGGGCGTACGCGGCGATGCACCTGTGGAATGAGATTGCCGATAGCGCCGGCATGGCCAAGGGTGGGTAGCATCATTGGCCTGTGGGAGCTGGCTTGCCAGCGAGTTTCAGGGCCTCAAAAGCTCGCTGGCAAGCCAGCTCCCACAAGGTGGTGTCAACGGTTACAACCAGGCTTTTACTTGCGCGCACACCGCACTCGTGGATATGCCATAACGGTCATGCAACGTCGGCAACGCCCCCGCGTCCAGGAACGCATCGGGCAGGGCAATCTGCCGGAACGTCGGCGTAACGCCATTGCGCATCAGCAGCCCGGCCACGGCTTCGCCCAGCCCGCCGACAATGGAATGGTTCTCCGCCGTTACCACCAGCCGGCCGGGCTTGCGCGCCTCGGCCAGAATCGTCTGGGCGTCCAGCGGCTTGATGGTGGGCACGTGCAGCACCGCCACGTCGATGCCGTCGGCGCGTAGCTGTTCAGCCGCCTCCAGGGTGCGCATGGTCATCAGCCCGGTGCTGATCATCAACACGTCGTTACCGGTGCGCAGGGTCTTGGCCTTGCCAATCTCGAACTTATAGCCGTACTCGTCCAGCACCAGCGGTACGTTGCCGCGCAGCAGGCGCATGTACACCGGCCCCTGATGGGCGGCGATGGCGGGCACCGCCTGCTCTATTTCCAGGGCGTCGCAGGGGTCGATGACCATCAGGTTGGGCATGGCGCGGAAAATCGCCAGGTCGTCGGTGGCCTGGTGGCTGGGGCCGTAGCCGGTGGTCAGGCCGGGCAGGGCGCAGACGATCTTGACGTTGAGGTTCTCCTCGGCAATGGCCATGCAGATGAAGTCATAGGCCCTGCGCGCAGCAAACACCGCGTAGGTGGTGGCGAACGGCACGAAGCCTTCGCGGGCCATGCCGGCCGCGGCGCTCATCAGCAGCTGCTCGGCCATGCCCATCTGGTAGAAGCGCTGGGGGTGGGCCTTGGCGAAGACGTGCAGGTCGGTGTATTTGGACAGGTCGGCGGACAAGCCGACAATGTCGGGTCGCTGCTCGGCCAGCGCCGCCAGCGCGTGGCCAAACGGCGCCGGGCGTACCGGCTGGCCCTCGGCGGCGATGGAGGCGATCATGGCCGAGGTGGTCAGGCGCTTCTTGCCTGCTGGGGTCTGGTTGATGCTGTTCATTTGCTGCTCCCGTGCTCAAGGGTGTCCAGGGCCACTTGCCATTCGTGTTCATCGACGCGGATGAAATGGGTTTTCTCGCGGTTTTCCAGGAAACTCACGCCCTTGCCCATTTTCGTGTCACAGATGATTACCCGCGGCTGCGCGCCGCTGTGGCTACGGGCGGTATCAAAAGCCTTCACCAAGGCATCGAGGTCGTTGCCGTCGACGCGCTGCACGAACCAGCCAAATGCCTGCCAGCGGTCGACGATAGGCTCGAACGCAAGGATTTCACTGCTGTGGCCGTCGGCCTGCTGGTTGTTGACGTCGACGATGGCAATCAGGTTGTCGAGCTTGCGGTGCGAGGCCGACATGGCCGCTTCCCAGGTCGAACCCTCGTTCAACTCGCCGTCGGACAGCAGGTTGTAGACGAACGCGGCCGACTGCTTGCGCTTCAGGCCCAGGCAGGCGCCTACCGCAATGCCCAGGCCGTGGCCCAGCGAACCACCGGTGATTTCCATGCCGGGGGTATAGGCAGCCATGCCCGACATGGGCAGGCGGCTGTCGTCGCAGCCGTAGGTCTCTAGTTCGTCCAGGGGAATGACCTGCGCCTCGATCAGCGCGGCGTACAAGGCAATCGCGTAATGGCCGATGGACAGGTAGAAACGGTCGCGCTGCTCCCAGTGCGGGTCATGGGGCTGGTAGCGCAGGGCGTGAAAATAAGCCACGGCCAGCAGGTCGGCGGCGCCCAGGGCTTGGCCCACGTAGCCCTGGCCCTGCACCTGGCCCATGCGCAGGGCGTGCTGGCGAATGTTGAAGGCGCGCTGCGCCAGGGACACGTCAGGGGCGTGTGCGGAAGTAGCTGTCATGATGAAGACTCCGTGTATTCAACGATTGACCGAAGCGGCCGGAATGCGCAGTACCAGCCAGGCGCCCAGGCACAGCACGGCGGTGATCAGGTACATGCCGATGGCACTGGAACCGGTGGTGGTGGTTACCCAGCCGATCAGGTAGGGCGAGAAGAAGCCGGCCAGGTTGGCGAAGCTGTTGATGCCGGCGATTCCGGCCGCAGCCGACACCCCGCCCAGCAGCGTGGTGGGCAGCATCCAGAACAGCGAGGACGCGCTCAGCACCCCGGCGGCCGCCAGGCACAGGCTAAGCACCGACAACAGCAGGTGGCTGCCCAGCAGCGCCGCGAGCGCCAGGCCCACGGCGCCGGCGAGCATCGGCACTATCAGGTGCCAGCGCCGCTCGCCATGGCGGTCACCGCTGCGGCCCAGCAACAGCATGGCGGCGATGGCGCACAGGTAAGGCAGGCTGGTCATCAGGCCGATGTGCAGCGGGTCGGCGACGCCGGCATTGCGGATCAGCGTGGGCAGCCAGAACGTCAGGGCGTACTGGCCCATCACCACGCAGAAGTAGATAGCGGCCAGCAACCACAGGCGCTTGTCGCGCAGGAACTCGCCCACCGAGGCATGGCTGACCTTGCGGCGGTTGTCCTCGGCCAGCTCCTGGCGTATCAGCTCCTTTTCATCGTCGCGCAGCCAGGTGGCCTGTGCCACGCCATCCTTGAGGCAGGTCAGCACCAGCAAGCCGACCACCACCGTGGGGATGGCCTCGATGACGAACAGCCATTGCCAACCGGCCCAGCCATGCACACCGGCGAACTTGGCCATGATCAACCCCGACAGCGGCCCGCCGAGCATGCCCGACAACGGAATGGCGACGAACCACAGCACGGTCATGCGCGCCCGCCGGTACGAGGGGAACCAGTACGTCATGTACAGCAGCAACCCTGGTGCCAGGCCGGCCTCGGCGATGCCCAGCAGAAAGCGCAGGCCGTAGAACTGCCAGGCGGTCTCGACGAAGGCAAACAGCGCGGAAATGACGCCCCACGAAATCATGATGCGCGCGATCCAGCGGCGCGCACCCACGCGGTGCAGGATGAGGTTGCTGGGCACCTCGCAGAGGAAGTAGCCGATGAAGAACATGCCGGCGCCCAGGCCGTACACCGCCTCGCTCAGGGCCAGGTCGTTCATCATCTGCAGTTTGGCGAAGCCGACGTTGACCCGGTCAAGGTAGGCGCACAGGTAGCACAGCATCAGGAACGGCATCAGCCGCCACGCCGTCTTGCGATAGGCGTTGGAGCGCACGGACACCACCGCGTCGAGCGATAGAGTGGTCATGATGGTCTGTTCTCTTGTTGTTATAAGAACAACGCTGGCGCATAGGCCAGCGTAGGGGCTCAATGGATGAGCATGCCGCCGTTCACGTCCAGGGTAATGCCGGTGAGGTAGGAAGACAGGTCGCTGGCCAGGAACAGCGCGGCGTTGGCCACGTCCTGCGCCTCGCCCAGGCGGCCCAGGGGGATGCCGTCGAGGATGGCCTGGCGGCGTTCGTCCTGCAGCAGGCCGCCGGTGATGTCGGTGTGAATCAGCCCGGGGGCAATGGAGTTGACCCGCACCTTGTCGGGGCCCAGTTCGCGCGCCATGGCCCGCGCCAGGCCCAGCACGCCGGCCTTGGCGGCGCTGTAGTGCGGGCCGCCGAAAATGCCGCCGCCACGCTGGGCCGACACCGAGGACATGCAGACAATGCTGCCAGCACCCTGGTGGCGCATCTGCGGAATCACCGCCTGGGACATCAGCAAGGTGCCGCGCAGGCTGACGTCCAGCACCTTGTCGTAGTCGCTGCCGCGAATGTCCAGGGTCTTCAATGGCTGGGTGATGCCGGCGTTGTTGACCAGCACGTCGATGCGCCCGAACTGCTCCAGCACCTGGCCCACGGCCTGGTTCACCTGGGTTTCGTCGGCTACGTTGGCGGCCAGGCCCAGGTGGCCTTCGCCCAGGGAGGCAGCAGCATCGCGGGCTGCGGCGTGGTCGAGGTCGAGAACCACTACCCGCGCGCCGTGCCGGGCGAAGGTGGTGGCGGTGGCGCGGCCGATGCCACGGGCGGAGGCGGCGCCGGTGATGATGACAACCTTGTCTTGAAGCAGCATGTGCAGTCCCTCTGATTGTTTTTATGGGTCGATTGTCGCCAATCGATGACTCAGCTTGTGCTGCGCGTCCGCCCTGAGCAATGCGCTAAACATCATCGGTGGCTGAAAAAAATTCAGCACTCGCGCGCGCCGGTGCTTGAATAAAACCACCTATAACAACAACACACCGCAAGGATTTGCCCATGCCCCCCGCGCTGACACCGCTGCCACCGCTGAAAGCAATTCAGGCCTTCGAACAGACCGCGCGCTTCGGCAGCGTGGCCAGGGCCGCCGAAGTGCTGGACCTGACGCCCTCGGCGGTCAGCCACCAATTGGCCAACCTGGAAGCGCTGATTGGCCGCCAACTGTTCACCCGCGCCGCCCGCGGCGTGAACCTGACGCCGGTGGGCGAGCAGTACCTGAAAGAGGTGTCGGGCATTCTGCAGACCTTGGCGGTGGCCACCGAGCGCGCCGCCAGCGACGTCAGCATGGACTGCCTGCGGCTGCATTCATCGCCCAGCTTCGGGCTGCTGTGGCTGATGCCGCGCCTGGAGGCGTTTCGCTTGAGCCACCCGGATATCCAGATCAACCTGTCGTGCTCCTACGAGGCGCTGCATTTCAGCCGCGACAAGATCGACGTCGACATTCGCCACGGCCGGCCCGCCTGGCCCAGCTATGAGGTGCGCACGGTGCGTGATGAGACGGTGGCAGTGCTGGCGTCGCCGGCGCTGCTGGCCCGGCGCCCGGTGCGGCAGGCCGCCGACCTGCTGGACAGCGACCTGATTCTGTCGGCCTCGACCTTGCTGACCTGGCCCGAATGGTTCGCCCAGCACGGCCTGGCGTTGCCGGAAAAACCCTACGCGCTGAGCTTCGACCGCTCGTACATGACCCTGGAGGCCGCCAGCCTGGGCCTGGGTTTCGCACTGGAAAGTACGTTGCTGGCGCAGAAATACCTGGCCTCCGGCGCCCTGGTGCAAGTGGCGCCGCCGTCACTGGGCGCACCGGTGGCGGCCCACCACCTGGTGTTCCCGCGCGCGCATTCAAGCTTTCCGCGGGTGCGGCGGTTCCTGGCCTGGATGGAGCGGGAGCTGGGGCAGGGGTTCGCGTACTAAGCTACCGACGAAATACTGTTGATGCATCCAGTGGTTGCCGTTATTCTGCATGGAGAACATTTGTACTCCACCCCGTTGGTGCCCCATGCTCATGACAAACGAACTCGTAGACACCACTGGTTTCGAACCTTTTCCCTCGCACCTGGAATTGCTGGAACACCAATGCACGCTGCTGGCCAACGAGCTGGATGAAACCAACGCCGAGCTGCGCGCCTGCCGCCAGCGTATCGCCGCGCTGGTGACCATGCACGGCAGCGACAGCAACGAGATCGCCCGGCTCAAGGCCGAGCTGGCACGTGTGAAAGGGTAGGGCTCAGGCGGCTTGGGCGCGGGCCGCGCGTACTTTCAGGCGGATGCCTTCCAGGTACTGGGCTTCAAGGTCGTTGGCCAGGGGGCCGAGAATGGGGTTGTGTTCAAACCCTGCCAGCAAGGTGGCAATCAGGTGCGAGACGGTGGCGTTGGCGGCGTCGACGCTGGCCGGTTGCAGCGGGTCGAAGTCCAGGCTTTCCATTGCCACGTCCAGGCGCTTGAGCACCGGTTCCGCCTGTTGAATCTGCTGGCGAAGCGCATCTAGAGACGATTGCATGTTCACTCCCTGTGTCTGTGGTCAGCTGTCTTCAAACTGTCATATTGCAGTCATACGGGCCATGGTAAGCCCTGGATATTTCACTAATGTGACACAGGTCAATTGGCCTTCAACGCCTGCCAATACGCCGGGCTGTCGGAAATGCTGTTGTGGTCGCTGGCGGGAATGAACTGCAGCGTTGCGACGCCCTTGGCGAAATGTGCCAGCAAGCGTTCGCTGCTGGCGCGTGGCACCAGGGTGTCCTGGGCCGCGGCCACCAGGCGCGTAGGGGCGGTGACCTGCGGCGCGTAACGCCATGAGTCGAAGCGGTCCTTGAGCAGCCACTGCACCGGGAACAGCGCGAAGCGCTGGCTGGCCAGCTCCGCCAGGCTGTTGAATGGCGTCACCAATACCAGCCGTGCCACCGGCCGCTGGCTGGCCAGGTAAATCGCCACGCCGCTGCCCAGGCTGCGGCCTATCACAGTGACGCGCGGGTGGCGGGCGGCAACCAGGTCGTACAGCGCCAGGGCGTCGGCCTGCAGTGCACTTTCCGTGGCCGAGCCGTCGCTGCCGCCAAAGCCACGGTAATGCAGCAAGTACAGCGCCTGGTCGGGAAAGGCCAACGCCAGGTCCGGCAGGTTCAGCGACACGTCCTCGGCGTTGCCGCCCAGGTACAGCAGCGCCTGCGGCCCGTCATGGGGGCGCACTGACGCCTTCAGCCTTACGCCGTCCACGGTGAATGCCATGAGCGAGGTGGGGGTGTCGCCTTCATTGGCTTGCGGGTGATAGATCAGCGCGCGCTGGAACACCAGCAGCCCCACGCACAGCAGCAGGTAGACCAGCAATGCGGCGATGACGATGATCATCAGCAAGCGAAACCTTCGATGCAGCGCCATGAGTAAATGCCTCGACAGTGCGCAAACTGTAGCAGCGGCTACGGAGGCGGCCGCAATAATCTCTGCCAGGACAGTTGCTGCTACGAGGTTGTTGTGGGAGCTGGCTTGCCAGCGAGCTGTTGATGTTCCAAAAAACTCGCTGGCAAGCCAGCTCCCACACAGACAGTTGCTGCTACGGGTTCGCGGCGCGCTTGCCGATCCGGCTGATGCTCACGCACATCGCCAGCCCGGACGCTACCGCCGCTACCACGAGGGCCATGTGCATGGCGCGCGCCTCCAGCACGGCGGCATCGGCCAGCGCCTGGCTGGTGGCGGGGTGCCCCAGGTACGCCGCCAGCACCACGGCCACCAGCGCTGCGCCGAAACACTGGCCGAAGGTACGGGCGATGGCCAGCACGCCCGAGGCGTTGCCGCTGCGTTCGCGCGGGACGTTGGCGAGCATTTCGCGGTTGTTGGGGCTCTGGAAGAAACCGAAGCCCACGCCGCACAGGCATTCGCGCCACAGGATGCCGAAGGTGGTGGCGTCAGCCGGCAACAACGCCATCAGCAGCAACCCCAGCGTCAGCAGCCCCAGGCCAATGGTGGACAGCACCGCCGGCGAGTGCCGGTCTGCCAGGCGCCCAGCCTGGGGGGCAGCGAGAATGATGCCCAGCGGCCAGGCGGTGAACAGCAACGCGGCGCCCAGCACGTCATAGCCGTAGGCGTTCTGGAACAGGAACGGCAACGACAGAATGGCGATACCCTGGCTGACGAAGGCGGTCAGCGAGGTCAGGGCGGCCAGGGAAAAACGCACATGGCGGAAAATCTCCAGCGGCAGCAAGGGCACCGGCGCCCGGCGCTGGCGCCAGATGAACGCGGCAGCGGCAGCCACCATCAGCAGCGCATAACCACCAGCCTCGGCCGCGGCTGCAGCGCCGGTGGCCATGATCGCCGCGCCCATGGTGATGGCGGACAGCAGCGCGCCGGCGACGTCGAACGGCTCGCCACTGGGGGTGCGCTGCCCGGGTACGTAGCGCCAGCCCAGCAGCGCGGCGGCAATACCCAGCGGCAGGTTGATCGCAAACAGCCACGGCCAGCTGGCCAGCGCCAGCACCGCGCCGCCGAACGCCGGGCCCACGGCGGTGGCGGCCGCTACCAGCAAGGCATTCAAGCCCAGCGTGCGGCCCAGCAGCCGCGTGGGAAAGACCGTGCGGTAAATGGCCGGGCCGATGCTCAAGGTCGCGGCACCGCCCACGCCCTGGATCACCCGCATGGCCACCAGCACGTCCAGCGACGGCGCCAGCGCGCAACCCAGCGAAGCCAGGGTAAACAGGCTGACACCGCCGACGAACAACAGGCGGAAGCCAATGCGCGCGGCCAGGGAGGAAAAGATCATCAGGGTCATGGCGGCCGCCAGCAGGTAGCCGTTGGCGACCCACACGGTGGTGGCGGCGGGCACCTTGAAGGCGTTGGCCATGGAGGGCAGGGCAATGTTCACCACCGTGCCGTCGATCACGGCCATGGCGGTGGCGGTCATGATCGCCACCATCGCCAGGCGTCGTTGCGCGCCGGGCAGGCCGTCGTCGTTGGGTAAATCCTGGAACAGCGACATGCAGATCCCTTGCGGTAAGAGGAGGGCAAGGAGCATATGCCAGGTGGGCAACGCGCGGATAGCGTGGACGCAGCCTGCGGCAGCTGCTACGTGGTTGTGTAGCAGCGGCCGCAGGCCGCGTCACGGCTTACCGGTAACGCTCAAGCCAATGCGCGTAAGGCGCCGGCAGGGTCCACGAGGCCTTGTCCACGCCCAGTTCCTTGGCGGCGAAGTACGCCCAATGCGGGTCGGCCAGGTGGGCACGGCCTACCGACACCAGGTCCAGCTGGCCGGCGGTGACGGCGTCATGGGCCAATTGTGGCGTGCCGAAGCCCCACGCCGAGGTCACCGGCAGGTCCGCTTCGCGGCGCACGCGCTCGGCAATCGGGCCGAGGAACGCCGGGCCCCATGGAATGTTGGTTTCAGCGATGGTGAAGCCTACGCTCACGCTCAGCAGGTCCAGGCCACCGGCCTTGAAGCGGCGGGCCAGTTCGATGGACTCGGCCAGGGTCTGCTCGTCACGGCCGTCGTATTCAATCACGCCGAAACGGGCCGTCAGCGGCAGGTGCTCCGGCCACACTTCGCGCACCGCGGCCAGGGTTTCCAGCAAGAAGCGGCTGCGGTTGTCGAAGCTGCCACCGTAGGCGTCAGTACGCTGGTTGGAATGCTCGGAGAAGAAGCTCTGGCCCAGGTAGCCGTGGGCGAAGTGCAGCTCGATCCATTCAAAGCCGGCGTCACGGGCGCGGCGGGCGGCGTCGACGAAGTTCTGGCGCACCCGGGCGATGTCGTCCAGGGTCATGGCGCGTGGCACTTTCGGCAGGTGGTGGCCGAAGGCAATGGCAGAAGGGGCAATGGTGTCCCAACCGTTCGGCTCGCCAGCGGCAATGTGGTCGTCACCTTCCCACGGGCGGTTGGCGCTGGCCTTGCGGCCGGCGTGGGCGATCTGGATGCCGGGCACCGAACCTGCAGCCTTGATGGCCTGCACCACGGGCACGAACGCCTGGGCCTGCTCGTCGTTCCAGATGCCGGCGCAGCCCGGGGTGATGCGGCCTTCAGGGGCCACTGCGGTGGCTTCGACCACCACCAGGCCGGCGCCGCCACGGGCCAGGCCCGCCAGGTGTACGTGGTGCCAATCGTTGATCAGGCCGTCGGTGGCCATGTATTGGCACATGGGCGGAATGGCGATGCGGTTGCGCAGCGTCACATCCTTGAGGGTGAAGGGTTGGAACAGGGCAGACATGGGTATACTCCAGGAGGTGGCTATTTTCGCTTGTTCGATCATAATCGAACTATGGCAATTTATGGAAGCCTCGATATCATGTGCGCCATGCGAGCCTATACCCACCCCAATCCCGAAGACTTCACCCTCGAGCGCCTGCTGTACGCCTTGAGCGACCCTGTGCGCATGGACATCGTGCGGCACCTGGCCGGCGTACCCGAGGCCACGTGTGGCGAGCTGGACGGCGGGCGGCCGAAATCCAGCATGTCCCACCATTTCCGCGTACTGCGTGAGGCAGGCCTGGTGCAGACCCGCAACGTGGGCACCACGCACATGAATTCATTGCGTAGCGAAGCGCTGGAGAGCCGCTACCCGGGGCTGCTGGCAAACATTCTGTCGCACAGGTAACGATCTTCAATATTCCATATGAATATAAATAAATAATATTATATTCCTTTTGGTTTTTTAGCCTTGCTGCAAGACTTCTGGTGCAGGCACTTTGCCTATCTGCCCCTACAGGAAGTCGAGCCCATGAAAAAACTTACTGCCCTCACGGCGTTGTCCCTGGCGTTGCTGTCCGGTATTGCCCACGCCGACCGCCTGGAAGACATCAAGAAGGCCGGCGTGCTGCGCGTTGCCGCCTTCGACAGTAACCCACCGTTCGGCTTCATCGACACCAAGACCAAGCAGCTCGAAGGCCTGGACGTGGACTACGCCAAGGCCATCGCCGCCAAGCTGGGGGTGAAACTGCAGCTGCAGCCTACCAACCCCGCCAACCGTGTGCCCTTGCTGGTGGCCAACAAGGTCGACCTGGTGCTGGCCAACTTCACCATCACCAAGGAGCGCGCCGAGCAGGTCAATTTCAGCACGCCGTATTTCGCCTCGGGGCAGCAGTTCATCGTCAAGAAGGGCACGCTCAAGAACGAGAGCGACCTCAATACCTGGCGCGTGGGCGTCGACAAGGGCACCACCAACGAAGGCGTGCTGCGCGAAAAATTCCCGGGCGCCAAGGTGGTGGCCTATGACGACACCCCGTTTGCCTTCACCGCCTTGCGCAACGGCAACGTCCAGGCCATCACCCAGGACGGCCCGAAGCTGATCGGCCTGCTGGCCAACGTGCCGGACCGTGACAAGTACGAAGTGCCGCCGTTCACCATCTCCGACGACCTGATCGGCGTGGGCCTGCCCAAGGGCGAGACCGCCCTGACCGACTTCGTCAACAGCACCCTGGTAGAGCTGGAAAAGGACGGCCAGGCCCAGAAGATCTACGACACCTGGTTCGGCCCCACCACCAATACGCCGCTGGCGCGCCTGTTCAAGATCGGCGACAAAGGCTGATTAGCCCACCGTTGGCCCCACATGGCACGCGCCCCCGAGGGTGCGTGCCTGGCTTCGTTTGACCTGGATATGCGCCTACATGTTTGGTGAATTGCTCGCCCCCCGTTATTTGCAGTGGCTGGCCGACGGTTTTCTGCAGACCCTGGGGCTGTCGCTGCTGGTGTGCCTGGTGGCCACCGTGCTCGGCGCCTTCCTGTACCTGGCGCGCACTGCGCCTTCGCGGCTGCTGGCCTGGCCGGCGCGGGCCTACCTGCTGGTGATCCGCAACACGCCGCTGCTGGTGCAGTTGTTTTTCTGGTATTTCGGCGTCACCGCGTTGCTGCCCGACAGCCTGGTGACCTGGCTCAACACCCCGCGCAGCCTGGCCCTGGGGCCGCTGGCGGTGGAGTGGCCGTCTTTCGAATTTCTTGCCGGGTTCTGGGGCCTGACCCTGTACACCACCGCGTTCATCGCCGAAGAGCTGCGCGCCGGCATCGACTCGGTGCGCCAGGAACAACGCGCCGCTGGCCTGGCCCTGGGCCTGCGCCCGGCGCAAGTGTGGCGCTACGTGGTGTTGCCACAGGGGTTGCGCACCGCGCTGGGCCCGCTGCTGGGGCAATACATGAACGCGGTGAAGAACTCCTCGCTGACCATGGCCATCGGCCTGGCGGAACTGTCCTACGCCTCACGCCAGGTGGAGACCGAAACCTTCAAGACGTTTCAGGCGTTCGGCTACGCAACCTTGCTGTACATCCTCACCATCGCCCTGATCGAGGCGGCAGGGCAGTTGCTGCAACACAGTCGGCGCTACCGCCGGGGAGTGGCCTGAGCCATGGATTTTTCTGTAATAGGTGACAACCTCGCGTACTTCATGTGGGGCGCGTACCCCGATGGCCCGCTGGGCGGCGCGGCGTTGACGTTGCTGCTGAGCCTGCTGTCGGGCATCGCCGCCGGTGTGCTGGGGCTGATGGGCGGCATTGCCTTGGTCACCAGCCGCGGCTGGCTGCGCTGGGTGCTGGTGGGCGTGCTGGGTTTCCTGCGGGCCATTCCGGTGCTGATGCTGATGTTCTGGAGCTATTTCCTGCTGCCCATTCTGTTCCACGTCAACGTGCCCGCCCTGGCCACGGTGGTGTGTGCGCTGTCGCTGATCGGCGGCGCTTACCTGTCGCATTCGGTGGCGGCGGGCATCAACAGCCTGTCGGCGGGCCAGTGGGCAGCCGCCAAGGCCCTGGGGCTGCGGCCGGTGCAGGTGCTGCGGCTGGTGATACTGCCGCAGGCGTTGCCGATCATGCTGCCGTCGTTCCTGAACCAGTGGGTATCGCTGATCAAGGACACCTCGCTGGCCTACGTGATCGGGGTAGGGGAGCTGTCCTACGAGGCCACCCAGGTGAGCAACCGGGTGATGGTGCACCCCGTGGAGATCTTCCTGTTCGTGGCGCTGGTGTATTTCATTTTGTGCAGCGCCCTGCAATGGCTGGCCACCCTGGTGACCCGACGCGCGCCTGCCCGGGCACCTTCGGGTTGACCGTTATACCGCTGACGCAGCCTTGCGGCAGCTGCTACGGGGGTTTGTTGGGGAGTGGAAATAATTAGACACAAAGAGCCGAAAACGCCCCTTCCAATCACGTATTTTTCACATTGGCTGGCGTACTTTGAACGTGCTCCCAGATGCTTTGCCAGGCCCGCTTTCCCCCATCGCCCGCCTGGTTTACACAGAGCGAAGTAGGTATCCCACACTTGCCCCAGCAGCACTTGGGTGGCAGCCCAATGACAGCGCTGCTGGGGCGAGGGTGCCCTAGCTCAACCAGGTCTTCAGCACCCGCCGGTCCAGTTCTTCCCAGTCCGCCATCCCCAGCACCCGCGTCGTATTCAAGCCCCGCAAGTAGCCCCGCAGCTGATTGGCTACCGCGCGCTGCGTTTGCGCGTCGGCGGTGTTTTCACGTAACACGTCTTCATACTCGATGAGGTAGTCGGCCACGCGCTCCTTGAACTCGGGTAGCACGGCGGCGCGAATCAGGTCGAACGTTCGCATGAAACTTCCTTTCTATTTGTAATTGGGCTGCCGGTCAGTCTGCACGCGGTCAACCCCCACGATCAAGCGCCCTGAGCAGGGCTGCCTGCCGCCAGATGAAACTTGTCGGTTTTGTGACAATGGATTATTGACGCGCCCCCCGCCGGTGGCAAAATGCTGCCCGCGGTGTTCCCAACGCCGCGAATCTGGAAAAGGTGTCGCCTGGACACCCTGTTTTTTGACCAAGGAAGTTACCCATGAAGTTCGCAAAACCCCTGGCCCTGGCCATCTCCCTCACCCTGGGCGGCTGCGCCAGCTTTACCAAGGACGAAGTGGCGCCAGTGACAATGCCGTCCATGGCCAGCTATGCCAACAAGCCCAACGTGTACGTAGACTTTGACTTCTACCAGGGCACGCCAGGCAGCAGCAACGCAGTGGAGGTGCCCCAGGCGCGCAACCAGCTGCGCCCGCAACTGGAAAAATCCCTGAACGACTCGAAGTTGTTCGGCCGGGTGACCCTGGATGAATTCAACAAGCAGCCGGGCGACTACACCCTGCACCTGAAGGTCTACAACCACCCGCCAAGCGGTGGCCAGGTGGTATGGGCGTTCCTGAGCGGCTTCACCCTGATGCTGGTGCCGGCGCTGGGCACCGACCAGTACACCATGACCCTGGAAGCGCAGGATGCCCAGGGCAAGACGTTGAGCACCGAGAGCAACCACGATGCGATCAATACCTGGATGGGGGTGTTGTTTGTGCCGTTGATGGCGAATACGCCGAAGGAGGCGGTGAGTGATACGTTTACGCGGCAGGTGAATGCGTTGCTCAAGCAGATGGTGGATCGGCAGAGTTTGAAGTATTCGGGGTTGGATGTGCGTGTTCCACGAGCATAAAGCCAGCTCAAACGCCGCAATACCGCTGTTGATCTTGATCCTCCACACTGGCTCAAACGCCGCAATACCGCTGTTGATCTTGATCCCGTGCGGCCCTTGATCTTGATTGTGTGCCCCATAAAGCGCCAGGGCCGACTGGAGGCGTTGGCCAAGCGGTCCCTGGCGTAGCCGGGGATCTCGCTTCTGAGGGATTCGGACATATCCATTTTCGCGGCGAGACCACCGACCGTTTCGGCCTTACGCCGACTCACTTTTTTTCAGACGCCAAAAAAAGTAAGCAAAAAACGCTTGCCCCTGCTTGGGCCCTGCGCTGCGCTACGGGTCCCCTCCTTCCGGCGCCGCTCAACGGGCAGACGGCACCCGCTATAGAAGCCTGCGGGTTACCGTCTCTTCGGCCTGCGGCCTCGGCCCTTCGGGCAGCCCGTTGATCGACGCCTCCAGTCGGC
Source organism: Pseudomonas sp. JC1203 (assembly GCF_056175065.1). NCBI lineage: Bacteria > Pseudomonadati > Pseudomonadota > Gammaproteobacteria > Pseudomonadales > Pseudomonadaceae > Pseudomonas > Pseudomonas sp. JC1203. The sequence continues at coordinate 252,797 of NZ_JBWCAM010000002.1, read as the reverse complement.
CCGGGCGCTTTACGGGGCATACAATCAAGATCACAAGCCAGATCAAGATCACAAGCAGATCACAAGCAGATCACAAGCAGATCACAAGCAGATCACAAGCAGATCACAAGCAGATCAACAGCCAGATCAGCAGCCAGGTCAACAGCGGCTCAACAGCGGGGTGAAAGTCGGATCGAGCGCTACCGCAATTACTTCTGCGCCAGCGCCTGGGTGAACAACGGATCGCTGTACAACGCTTTCAACAAGTCCCGCACCAGCGGGTTATAAGCATTAGCCGCATTCGCAACGGCAATCACCCCAAAAAAGCTACTGCTCCACTCGCTGTTCACCGTCTTGGTAGCGTCATACTTCACCACCGAACCGTCCAGCAAGGTAAACCGCGCCGCCAGGGTGCCATTGCCTGTCACCAGGCCTGCAGCCAGGTTGCTTTCGGTTACCAGCACATTCAGATGCCTTGGCGACTGCGGGTTTACCAAGCCGGCGCGGGTCAACTCGCCGTTGAGCGCGTCCTGCACATGCCCGGCAATGCTGCCGCTGGGCGAGCTGATAGGGTTCATGCGCACAAACATCGAGCCCTGGCCCGGCGCCGCAGTGACCTGCGCCGGGGTAACCGGTTGCAGTGGCGCGTGCTGTTTCAGGGTCTGGACGTTATTGAAGTTGGGCTCGTAGGGGGTCATGGTCGCGCCACAGCCTTGCAGCAACAATGCGAACAACGGCACGAACAATAAAGCTTTTTTCACAGCAGTTCCTTGCTTGGGGGTATTGAAGGGCGGTGATTATCCCGGCGCAAGACGCGCAGGGCAACGGGGGCCGGGCGCGCCAAAGATGAAATCTTCACCCCAGCTAAGGTAGTCTACCGACCGTTCATCTCCCTCATTGCCAAGCGACACCCCATGACACCCGAGCCGCCCGCCAAACTCACCAGCCAGTCCCCCGTGCCGCTGTACGCGCAACTCAAGGAACACCTGCGCTCGCGCATTCTGGATGGCACCTACGCGCCCAGCAGCCGCATGGGGTCGGAGAGCGAGCTGGGCGCAGCGTTCGGCGTCAGCCGCATCACCGTGCGCCAGGCGCTGGGTGATCTGCAGAAAGAAGGGCTGATCTTCAAGATCCACGGCAAGGGCACGTTCGTGTCCAAGCCCAAGGCGTTCCAGAATGTCAGCTCGCTGCAAGGGCTGGCCGAGGCGCTGGCGGCTTCCGGGCACGAAGTGGTCAACCGCATGTGTGGCTTCGAGTACGTGCCGGCAGATGCCATCGTCGCTCAGCGGCTGGGGCTGGCGGAAGGGCAGACGGTGGTGGAGATCCGCCGGGTGCGGCTGGTCAATCGCGAGCCGGTGTCGCTGGAAATCACCTACCTGCCCGAAGCGGTGGGGCGCCGCCTGGCCTCGGCGGACCTGGCCACCCGCGACATTTTCCTGATTCTGGAAAACGACCTGGACATCGCCCTGGGGCATGCCGACCTTGCCATCGACGCCACCGAAGCCGATGCAGCCATGGCCGCCGCGCTGGGCGTGAAGGCGAAGGCGCCGATCATGCGCATCGAGCGCCTGACCCACACCGCCGAAGGCCAGCCGCTGGACTTCGAGTACCTGTATTACCGCGGCGATGCGTTCCAGTACCGGCTGCGCATCGACCGTTAACCCGCAGAATATCGTTATAGCCAAACAGTATTTACGGCTCCCCCGTGATAACCAATAACATCCTTCCTCATCTTGTTATAACAAGTTACATCAAGGCGCGGATCCGACCTGTCAGGTGCCGCGCGAGAGGAGCAAGGGATGAGCGAGTTCAAGACAATCGAGCGCGAGTACGACATCGTCGTCATCGGCGGTGGCACCGCCGGCCCCATGGCGGCCATCAAGGCCAAGGAGCGCAACCGCGACCTGCGCGTGTTGCTGCTGGACAAGGCCAACGTCAAGCGCAGCGGCGCCATCAGCATGGGCATGGACGGCCTCAACAACGCGGTCATTCCCGGCCACGCCACGGCGCAGCAGTACACCAAGGAAATCACCGTCGCCAATGACGGCATCGTCAACCAGACGGCCGTGCTGGCCTACGCCGAACACAGCTTCGAAACCATCGAGCAGCTCGACCGCTGGGGCGTGAAGTTCGAAAAGGACGAGACCGGCGACTACGCGGTGAAGAAGGTGCACCACATGGGCGCCTACGTGTTGCCGATGCCCGAAGGCCACGACATCAAGAAGGTGCTGTACCGCCAGCTCAAGCGGGCGCGGGTAGAGATCACCAACCGGGTCATCGCCACCCGCTTGCTCACAGACAGCGAAGGCGCGGTCAGCGGCGTGATGGGCTTCGACTGCCGCACCGCCGACTTCCACGTAATCAAGGCCAAGGCGGTGATTCTCTGCTGCGGCGCTGCCGGGCGCCTGGGGCTGCCAGCGTCCGGCTACCTGATGGGCACCTACGAGAACCCCACCAACGCCGGCGACGGTTACGCCATGGCCTACCACGCAGGCGCAGAGCTGGCGAACCTGGAGTGCTTCCAGATCAACCCGCTGATCAAGGACTACAACGGCCCGGCCTGCGCCTACGTCACCGGCCCGCTGGGGGGCTACACCGCCAACAACAAGGGCGAGCGTTTCATCGAGTGCGATTACTGGAGCGGCCAGATGATGTGGGAGTTCCACCAGGAACTCGAAGGCGGCAACGGCCCGGTGTTCCTCAAGCTGGACCACCTGGCCGAAGAAACCATCCAGAACATCGAGCAGATCCTGCACAGCAACGAACGCCCCAGCCGTGGCCAGTTCCACGCCGGGCGCGGCACCGACTACCGCCAGCAGATGGTGGAAATGCACATCTCCGAAATCGGCTTCTGCAGCGGCCACAGCGCCTCGGGCGTGTGGGTGAACGAGCGCGCGGAAACCTCGGTGAAAGGCCTGTACTCGGCGGGCGACATGGCTGCAGTGCCGCACAATTACATGCTCGGCGCCTTTACCTACGGCTGGTTCGCCGGCGTCAACGCTGCCGACCACGTGGCCACCGTGGCTTTCCAGGCGCCGTCTGCCGAGCAGGTGGCGGCTGAGCAGGCGCGGGTGTACGCGCCGTTGCTGCGTGAGCACGGCCTGCCGCCAGCGCAGGTGGAATACAAGCTGCGGCGCATGGTGAACGATTACCTGCAGCCGCCCAAGGTCACCCGCAAGATGGAGATCGGCCTGCAGCGCTTCGCGCAGATCGAGGCTGACCTTGCCAGCATGAAGGCCAGCAACCCCCACGAACTGATGCGTGCCCTGGAAGTGACGGTGATTCGCGACTGCGCGGAAATGGCCGCGCGCGCCTCGCTGTTCCGCGAGGAAAGCCGCTGGGGCCTGTACCACCACCGCGTGGACCACCCGCTGCGCAACGACGCCGACTGGTTCTGCCATTGCCACCTGAAGAAGGACGCCGATGGCCGCATGGTCAGCTTCAAGAAACCGGTGGAACCCTACGTGGTGGCCCTGGATAACGACGAGCGCACCGCCTACAACCGGCTGCGGGTGGCCCCCGGCCAACCTGCCTGACTTCTGCCCGCCATCGAGGACCGCACCATGGCCTTTGCCCCCCAGGATATTTTCTTCCGCAGCGCCGCCCCGGTGACCGTGGACAGCGACAAGTGCATTGCCGAGAAGGGCTGCACCGTGTGCGTCGACGTTTGCCCGATGGACCTGCTGGCCATCGACCCCACCACCCACAAGGCGTTCATGCAGTTCGATGAATGCTGGTACTGCATGCCCTGCGAAACCGATTGCCCCACGGGGGCGGTGAAGGTGGAAATTCCTTACTTGCTGCGCTGAATACTTGTCGAGGGGATACCTATGTTGCTTCGCACCACACTGGCCGGCCTGCTGCTGGCGGCCACCGCTTTCGGCGCCCAGGCGCAGACCATCCGCATTGCCATCGGCACCCAGGACACCACCATCAATTGCGCCGCTGGCGGCCTGATGATTCGTGAGCTGGGCCTGCTGCAGAAGTATTTGCCCCATGACGGCCAGTACAAGGACGCGCAGTACGACATCCAGTGGAAGAACTTCACCAGCGGCGCGCCCCTGACCAACGAGATGGTGGCCGGCAAGCTGGACTTCGGCGCCATGGCCGATTTCCCCGGCGCTCTAAACGGCGTGGCCCATGAGGCGGCGGGGCATCACAGCCTGTTCATCAACGTGTTGTCGGGCAGCGTGCAGGGCAGCGGCAACGGCATCGTCGTGCCCAAGGACTCGCCGGTGCAGTCGATTGCCGAACTCAAGGGCAAGACCGTCTCCGTGCCGTTCGCCTCCACTGCCCACGGCATGCTGCTGCGCGCCGTGGCGGCCCAGGGCTGGGACCCGGAGCGCGACCTGACCATCATCGCCCAGCCGCCGGAAGTGGCCGGCTCGGCGCTGCAGGCGGGCAAGATCGACGCCCACGCCGACTTCGTGCCGTTCGCCGAACTGTTCGTCAGCCGAGGTTTTGCGCGCAAGATCTACGACGGCTCGCAAGCCAAGGCACCAACCTTCCATGGCGCCCTGGTGGAACAGGATTTCGCCCGCCAGTACCCGGAGATCGTCGTCGCCTACCTGCGGGCCACGATGGAAGCCAACCGCCTGCTGGCCGAGCAGCCCGAGCAGTACAGCGAGCTGATCGAGAAAGTCACCGGCATCGACGCTGCGGTGAACTACCTGTACCACGGCCCGCTGGGCCTGCAGACCCGCGACCTGACCTGGAAGCCTGAATACCGCCAGGCCGTGAGCACCGCCATCGATACGCTGAAGCTGTTGAAGAAGGCTGATCGTGGCTTGAACACCGACACCTTCATCGACGACCAGTACCTGCGCGCAGCCTTCAAGGCCAGCGGCGTCGGATACGCCAAGGCCTTGGCCAACTATGCGCCGCAGCCGCTGGTGGCCAAGGACGCCGTGACCGGCCAGCCGATCACCGATTTCAAGCGCGTGGCGCAAATCTGGGTCAAGGGTGAAGCCAAGGTGCGCAGCTATGCCACGCCTGAGGAAGCGCTGGTGCAACTGGCGGCGCTGAAGCAGGCCGGCACGCCGATTCGTGGCTTCTACGCCCAAGCCAGCGACAGCGGCATCAAGCTGCTGGCGGACGATGCCTGGTTCGTCAAGACCGCCCAGGGCCAGGTCGACGCCTTCCTGCTCAAGGACCAGGCCAGCCGTGACGCGCAAACCCGCGGCGGGCAGGTGCTGGACTTCGCCGGCGTTACCGGCACCGCTGCGCTGACCGCGCGCTGAGAGCCTGCCATGAGCCATTCCAACCCGGCCCGCTGGGGCCTGCGCGGGCTGTCGATACTGGCCTGCCTGCTGTTCTGGCAGGTCGCGGCCGGCCACCACCTGGACCTGGGGTTGGTGACCTTTCGCAACGTGCCCACCCCGGGCGAGGTGTACGCGGCGCTGCACGACCTGCTGTCGTCCGCCGCCCTGGCCCGTCATGTGGCCGCAAGCCTTGCGCGGGTGGCGGCCGGCTATGCCACGGCGGCGCTGCTGGGGGTGGCGCTGGGTGTATTGATTGGCCGCTGGCGCTGGGCGTCCGACCTGCTGCTGCCGCCACTGGAAGTGCTGCGGCCAATTCCGGCGGTGGCGTGGATTCCCCTGGCGATTCTGATGTTCCCGTCGTCGGAGCTGTCGATGGTCTTCATCACCTTCACCGGCGCGCTGTTCCCGATCCTGCTGAACACCGTGCACGGCGTGGAAAACGTCGACCGCCGGTTGGTGGCGTCGGCCCGCAGCCTGGGGGCGGGGCGGCTGGCCATCCTGCGCGAGGTGGTGCTGCCGGGCGCCGGGCCAAGCATCGTCACCGGGCTTGCCATCGGCATGGGTACCTCGTGGTTCTGCCTGGTGACCGCCGAAATGATCTCCGGGCAATGGGGCCTGGGCTATTACACCTGGGAGTCGTACACCTTGCAGAACTACGCGGACATCATGGTCGGCATGCTGCTGATCGGCCTGTTCGGGCTGCTCAGCAGCCTGCTGGTGAAACGCCTGGGCGCCTGGTGCATGCCATGGCACAGCCAGGCGGGGGCGCAGCAATGAGTGCCGGGCGCATCGAAGGCGAACGCGTGGGCATTCGCCTGGGCGCTGGCGCCGAGGCGTTCGAAGCGGTGCAGGCGCTGGATTTCAGCATCGAGCCGGGCCAGTTCGTGTGCATCCTGGGGCCTTCGGGTTGCGGCAAATCCACCTTGCTGGGCGCCCTGGCGGGCCACCTGCAGCCCAGCAGTGGCCACCTGCGCGTGGATGGCGCGGCGGTAGACGGGCCGTCGCCGAGCCGTGGCATGGTGTTCCAGCACCACACCTTGCTGCCCTGGCGCAGTGTGCTCGACAACGTCGCCTTCGGCCTGAAGATGCAAGGCGTGGCCACCGCCGAGCGCCATCGCCAGGCCCTGGAAATGCTGCGCTGGGTGGGCCTGGAGGATTTTGCCGGGCATTGGCCGCGGCAGCTCTCGGGCGGCATGCAGCAGCGTGCCGAAATCGCCCGGGTGTTGATCAACCGGCCGCGCCTCCTGCTGATGGACGAACCCTTTGGCGCCCTGGACGCGCAGACCCGTGCGCGCATGCAGCAACTGCTGCTGGATATCTGGGGGCGCATCGGCACTACCGTGGTGTTCGTCACCCACGACATCGATGAGGCGTTGTTCCTGGGCGACCGCATCCTGGTGATGAGCGCCCGGCCCGGGCGTTTCATCGCCGACCTGCAACTGCCGTTCCAGCGGCCGCGCCAACCAGGGCTGCTGACCAGCCCCGAGTTCGTCGCCCTCAAGCGCCACTGCCTGGAGCTGCTGGAACACGGCCCCGACGCGCCGCCGTTGCCGCGCCTGACACCCCTGGGCCTGCCCCTGCCACAAGACCTGTCCCGAATTGCACTGTGAGCCAACCATGAGCCTGAGCACCGACAACCCCGATATCCTTGACCTGCAACCGCGCCTGGAAGACGCCGACCCGGTGGTGCGGCGCATCGCCGTGATCGCCCTGGCCGACCTTGAAGACCCCGACAGCCTGCCGTGGCTCGTCGCTACCTTGAAGCACGACCCCGCCGCCAGCGTGCGCGCCGAAGCCGCGCGCCTGCTGGAAGCCTGGGAAGAACAGCCGGTGGTAGCCGGCTTGTGCGAAGCCTTGGCCGACACCGACGCCGAGGTGCGCGAAGCCGCTGCGCAAAGCCTGTCCCAGCTGAAGACCGAAGCCGCCGGGCGCTGGGTGTTGCCCTGGGCGCGCCATGCCGACCCCTTTGTGCGTGCCAGTGCCTTGCGCGCCTTGCGCGAGCTGCGCCTGGCGGACAGCGCCGAGGTGGCGCGCGAAGCGTTGCAGGACGCTGCCGCCGACATCCGCCGCGAAGCCGTGGGCATTCTCGGCTGGTTGAAGCACACCGAAGCACTGGCCGACCTGGCCCGGCACCTGGCCAACGACAATGACCTGGAGGTACGGCGCATGGCCGCCGGCGCTATTGGTTTTGCCAGCACCCCGGCAGTGACCGACGCCCTGACCGCCGCGCTGGGCGACCCGCACTGGCGGGTGCGCGAGGAAGCCGCCACCACGTTGGGCAAGGTCGGCGACGACGGCGCCGGCCCGGCGTTGGTGGCCGCGGCAGACGACGCCTATTGGCAAGTGCGCCTGCGCGCCGTGCGCTCCCTGGGCCGCCTCAAATACCGCCCGGCACGGGCGGCGGTCGAGGCGTTGCTGGCGCACAGCATCAGCAACCTGCGCAAGGAATCAGCCCTGGCCCTCGGCGAATTCGGCGACGCCCGCGCCTTGCCGGCCCTGTGGGCGGCCGAAAACGATGGCGACCCCGAAGTGCGCAAGGCCGTGCGCATCGCCCTGTCGCAGCTGCAGCCATGAGCACGCCCCTGGCCGTGCGCAACACCGCGCACAGCGGTTTGCTGAAGGTGGAGTGGCCGGGCGGCAGGGTACAGGTGCTCACCCACGGCCAGCTGCGCGCACGCTGCCCCTGTTCCCACTGCCGCGCGGCACGTTTGCGTGGGCGAATCGACGTGGTTAACACTGAGGTGCGCATCACCCAGGTGGTGGACCAGGGGTACGGGCTGCAACTGGTGTTCAGCGATGGGCATGACCGCGGGATTTACCCGTGGGTGTACGTGGCGGGGTTGGGTTAAGGAGGGCGGAGTACATGTGTACTCCGCCGTGCCGCGTCGACGAGCACCGCGGTGGCCCAGGACGCAGCCTTCGGCAGCTGCTACGGGTTTCCCGTCCTGTAGCAGCTGCCGCCAGGCGGCGTCCGATGGCGCCGCGTTGCTTCCGCCGAACCGCGTTGGGGAGGGACGCAGCCTTCGGCAGCTGCTACGGGGTGGTGGTTCTAGGCGCTTTCGACGCGGCGTGGCACACTGGCGCCCCGTTTTTTCATGGACTCGATTTATGCCCGCTCCCCACGTCTCGCCCGCGCTCTGGCAGGCCATTACTGACGCCGCTGGCGCCTCCCTGCTGACACCCGGCGGCCAGCGCAATTTCCTCGTGGGCGAGGGCGGCGAGACGCACATCGACGTGTTCACCGGTGCCGAGCGCGCCACCCGCGTGCGCCTGCCGCGCCGGGCCTTCGAGCAGACCCTGGGTTACCTGGCCAGCAACGGCCACCTCGACCGCCCCAACGCCATCGAGGTCAAGGCCAACCAGGACCCCGAGCGCGCCGGCCCGCTGTGCCGCGCCGCGCGCCTGCGGCCCGATGGTACCTTCGGCACCCGCGTGGTGACCTACGTGCTGCCGATCCTGGAGTTCTGCGACGTGGTGGGCATCAACCGCACGGCGCTGCCCAGCGTTGCCTGGCTGGAGCCTTGATGCAGTAACATGGGCGCTTTTGCGGAGCGGCCCTGACAATGTTGACCTTGCAGCAATTTCTTGGATTCCTGGCAGCCGCGCTGCTGATCACCGCCACGCCCGGGCCGGACAACCTGATGGTGCTGGGCATGGGCATGTCCAAGGGCCGGCGCCAGGGCATCGCCTTCGGCCTGGGCTGCGCCTTCGGTTGCATCAGCCACACGCTGCTGGCAGTGGTCGGCGTCAGCGCCTTGATCGCCGCGTCGCCCACCGCCTTCACCTTGCTGAAGATAGCCGGCGGGCTGTACCTGATCTGGCTGGGCTACAACGCCTGGCGCAGCTCGGGTACGGTGAAGGTCGGCGCGGTCAATGCGCCGGATGAATCGCTGGCAAAGCTGTTCTTCAAGGGTTGCTTCGCCAACGCCATCAACCCCAAGGTGGTGCTGTTCTTCCTGTCGTTCCTGCCGCAGTTCGTGGTAGCGGGCAACGGCAGCGTTGGCGCACAGGTGGCGCAGCTGGGGCTGACCTTCACCTTGCAGGCGGCGTTGCTGTTCGGCCTGCTGGGCTATTTTTCCGGGGCGCTGGGGCAGTGGCTGAACCGTCGGCCGAAGGCGGGGGTGATCCTGGATCGAGTCGCGGGTACGGTGTTTATCGGGTTGGGGTTGAAGATCATGCTGACGCGCTGAGTGCCAAAGCCGATCAGTTTTTCATGGGGAGCGCTGGCGAGTGAAGAAAAAATGGTGATAATCCCCTTAAGTTAAGATTTTCTTGGATCGCTAAAGAAAAAATGCACGGCGACGCGAGCAATTAAGGATTTATGCCATGAACTCAGCTGGATACGCCTGGCTGCAGGAATCCCTGCAGCCAGGTGTGTGCTGAAGCAAACCTACCGGACAGCTTCCTGCTGGCCTTGTGTTCTAGCGTGCCGCCAACAACCGCTTCACCGTCAACGCCAACGGCACGGTGAAGAAGAAGTGTGACATGAAGCCGCCGATGATCACCGCCGGGTCGTAGTAGTTGGGGTGGTTGTCGGAGGCTATGGAGATGGCTACGTGCATCGCCAGCCAGGCGATGACCGCGTAGAACAAGGCGATGAAGGTGGCTTCATAGCCGCGACGGCGGAAGTACGGCCAGACCAGTGCGAATAACACGCCCCAGCCGATGGCGAAGGTGAAGTGGATGACGGTGCCCAGCACTGACGCCCACAGGCCCAAGGCTTCCTGCACGTCCTTGCCGAACACCAGCCCCGTGGCGTTGCGCGGAATGCCGCCTAACGGCAGCAGGTGTTGCACGCCCACCCAGATCAACGCCTCGTAGATCCAGATGCACACCGCACCGGTCAGGCCGCCGAGCGCACCCGCTCGCATCAAGGCCTTCAGACTGTGCGTGTCCAGGCTGGCACCTGTGTTGATACCGCTGGCGTTCAAGCTTAAATCGGCCTTGTGACTCATGCGCTCACCTTTTTATTGTTGTACGGAGGGACCGTTCGACACCCGAACGTTGGGCACGACTATAGGCCCCGGGTGGTGGGCGCCTCCTCCGGGAAATGCTTAAGCAGGTATCGGTTCTTTTTATCGGCGTTAACGCGGCCAGGTGGCGCTGAGCATCCGCTCCAGCTGCGCCCGTTCCCAGGCACTCAACAGCTCCACGGGGTTGCTGCCGAACGACTTCGAGGCGTCAAATAGATAGGTTCGTGAATCGGCACTGAGGCAACTCTCGCAGTATTCCAGCACGCTGCCGTCACTGTGCAATTTCACTACCCAGCCATCGACCTGGATGGTTACCGCGTCCAGCCGGCGCAGGGTGCGCTCGCCCATGGCGATGTCCCGCAGCACTTGATAAACCTCGCGCGCAGCGAGTGGTGTGGTCGGCACGGTGGCAGCCCCTTTCATTCTGACGACGCGGGGCAGGGTACACCAAGCAAGGGCTTGCCGCTCGCGCCAGGCGAGCGGCAAGCGAGCGGCAGGGGGCAAGGGGAAAAGCGCGGGCTACTTGAAGCGCGCCGCGAACAGCGGCACCTGGTCGGGCTTGATCAGCTGGAAGGGCACGAAGGTGTCGCCACCGGCCTGCTCCCCCTTGATCATTTTCACTGCAATAGCTATCGCGGCTTGCGCCTGGGCCTTGGGGTCCTGGAACACCGAGGCGGCGAGCAGGCCCTTGTCGATGGCGGCCAGGCCATCGGGCAGGCCGTCGATGCCCACCACTGGGGTGCCTTTCTGGCCGGCCTGCTTCAAGGCCATGGCCGCGCCGATGGCCATCTCGTCGTTGTTGGCGGCGATGCCGTCGATGCGGGTGCCGGCCAGCAACCAGTTGCTGGTCAGGTCCATGCCTTTGTCACGTTGCCATAGCGCGGTCTGTTCGCCGACGATCTTGATGTCCGGGTACTGCTTGAGCACCTGCTTGAGCCCTTCGGTGCGGCCCAGCGTGGCGTTGTTCACCAGGTCGCCCATGATGATCGCCAGGTTGCCTTTGCCACCCATTTTTTCCGCCAGGTAGCGCATCTGCAGCTCGCCAGCCTCGATGTCGTTGGAGGTCACGGCGGCCACGCCCGCAGGCAGCTCTTTTTCGTCGGGTCGCCGGTTGACGTAGATCAGCGGTACCTTCGCGGCGGTGGCCGCGCGGGTGATGTTGACCGCGCCGGCGGTGTCGGCGGGCAGCACTATCACGGCGTCGACCTTCTGCGCCAGGAAGTCTTCCACCTGGCTGAGCTGGCGCACCACGTCGCCCTGGGCGTCCTGCACCTGCACCTGGATGTGCTGCTCTTTCGCAGCTTCCACCAGGTTGTTGCGGATATAGGTCATGAAGTTGTCGTCGACCTTGGCGATGGTGATACCGACCCGGTAGTCGGCCAACGCCAGCTGGCTGGACAGCAATGCAGCGGCGGCGAAAAGCAGTCTGGAGCTACGCATGGGGAGTGTCCTGTTGTTGTTATGGTGGGGAGTGCAGGCTTAAAGGTGCAAGGTGAACGCCTCGCGGAAACGCTGCAGCGCCAGCGCCGAGTCGCCCGAGGCCCAGCCTTCGAGGCCGACCACGCCGGTGTAGCCCAGCTCATGCAAGGCCTTGGCGATGGCCGCGTAATTGATCTCACCGGTGCCGGGCTCCATGCGCCCGGGCACGTCGGCCACCTGGATTTCGCCGATGGCGGGGCCGGCGCGGCGTAGCAGTTCGATCAGGTTGCCCTCGCCAATCTGTGCGTGGTACAGGTCCAGGTTGAGCTTTAAATGCGGGCTGCCCACGGCCTCGATCAGGGTGAGCGTGTCTTCGGCCCGCGCGAAGGGCACGCCGGGGTGGTCCACGGCGGTGTTGAGGTTTTCCAGCAGGAACACCTTGCCGTGGTCTTCGCCCAGGCGGGCTATCTGCTCCAGGGTCTTGCAGGCCTGCAGCCACATGCGCCCGGTGGTGGCGTGCACCGGCCGTACCGGCAGGCCGCCTTCGCCCAGGCCGGTGCCATGCAGGTTGAGGCTGGGGCAGCCCAGTTGCTCGGCCACGCCCAGGGACTCGCGCGCGGTTGCCAGCAGGCGCTGGATGCCGTCGGCTTCGGTGAGGTTGCCTTCGATGTAGCCGGTCATGGAGGTAAAGCGCGCGCCGGTAGCCGCCAGCGCGGCGATGTCCTTGTTGGTCCAGTCCCAGATCTCGGCAGCGAAACCCAGCGCATGAATGCGCCGTACGCGCTCCACGAACGGCAGGTCGAGGAAGACCATTTCGGCACTGATGGCGAGGGTGAACGGGCAGGCGCTCATGCCGATACCCCCGCCACCTGAATGGCCTTGCCCTGTTGCACGGACTCGATGCAGGCACGGGCGATGGCCAGTGCGGCGCGCGCGTCGGCACCGCTGGCCAGCGGCGTGGCGCCGGTGCGCAGGCAGTCGACGAAATGGTTAAGCTCGGCCACGTAGGCGTCGCGCAGCAGGTCGGTGTCCAGGCGCTGGGTGTCGGCCTGGATACCGTCGGCCAGGTAGCGCACCAGCTCGGACTGGGCCACGCTGCCCATGGTCAGCATGCCGGCGCTGCCAAACACCTCGCCGCGCACGTCGTAGCCATACACCGCCTGGAAGTTGGCCTCGGCGGTGGCGATGGCGCCGTTGTCGAAACGAATCGTGACCACGGCGGTGTCCAGCAGGCCCTTGGCCTTGAAGGCGGGCGCCACCAGCGCATCGGCCATCACGAACACCTCCACCGCCTGGGCGCCGGGGTTGAGGTAACGCAGGGCGTCGAAGTCGTGGATCAGGGTTTCCAGGAAGATCACCCATTGGCCAATGCCTGCCGGGTTGTTCAGCGCCGGGTCACGGGTGACCGAGCGCAGCAGCTGCGGCGTGCCGATGCGGCCGCTGGCCACGTCCAGGTGCGCCTGGCGGAAGCTGCGGGCGAACCGGCGGTTGAAACCGACCTGCAACGGCACTTGCGCATCTTCTGCCGCGGCGATGGCGCGGTCGGCCTCGTCGAGGGTGATGGCCATGGGTTTTTCGCAGAACACGCCCTTGCCGGCGCGCGCGGCGCTGATCACCAGCTCCGCATGGCTGCGGGCCGGGGCGGCGATCAGTACGCCGTCGATGTCCGGGTCATCCAGCAGCTGCTGCGGGTCGGTGTAGACCTTCTGCACGCCCAGCTGCCCGGCCAGGCGTGCGGCCTGGCCGGGGGTTGGGTCGGCGATGGCGGCCAGGCAGGCCCCGGGAATATGCAGCGCGGCGGTCTGGCCGTGGAAGCTGCCCATGCGGCCGGCGCCGATCAGGCCCAGGCGAATGATGTTGCTCATCGATGACACTCCTTTTTTATTGTGGGTCGAAAGCGTGGTTGCGCTTGAACAGGGAAAGAGCAAACCCTGTGCCATCGTCTTATCTCTCTGATTTACCTGAAGATTAGGAGCAGGGCCTGATGCAACAGTGTCTATTTCAAAGACATGTCTACACTGACATGTCCAGAATCCAGACACTGCCAAGGCCCGCCATGACGCCCATGGAGTTGACCCAGGAAGCCCTCGACTACATCACCACCCTCGACCCGCGCGAGCTCAACGCCGGCCCCATTGCCGGGCTTGAACAGGCCTGGCAGGCCTGCCTGGACGGGCACGCGGAACGCCCGCGCAAGGTGCGCCCGTTGATATGGCAGTCCTGGCGGCGCAGCTACGCGGCCGGTATTGACCCGCAGGGTTGCGCCTACCGTTTCGTCAGCCCCCAGCGCCTGAGCGCCAAGCTGGAAGAGCACCGGCTGCTGATCGACACCGCCATGGAAATCATGGCCGGCCTGCTGGCCTACAACCCCCGCGGCCACATCAACCTCACCGACGCCGAGGGCACCACGCTGTGCTTCTGCGGCCTCGACCTGACGCCCATCGGCAGCCAACTGCTGGAGTCCACCCAGGGCACCAACTGCACGGGCCTGGCAATCGCCGAGGACCGCCTGGTGTACGTGCTGGCCGAGGAGAACTTCGCCAGTGCCTTGCGCCAACGCCGCATGCACTGCGCCGCCGCGCCGATCCGCGACGCCAAGGGCCGCACCGTGGCCATCCTGACCCTGACCGCCGAGCCTGGCTGGTTTCACTTCCACACCCTTGGCACGGTGCAGGCGGCGGGCGAGGCCATCTCCCGGCAGCTGGCGCTGCAGGGCCTGCTGCAGGAACAGCGCAGCGTGCTGGAACTGCTGAACGAGGGCCTGGTAGTGCTGGACGAAGCAGGGCGCATCAAGGCCCTCAACCAGTACGCCCGCCAGCTGTTCAAGGCCGGCCCCGAGCTGCTCGGCAAGCCCTTCGCGCAGTTGGGCCGCAGCGACCTCAACGTCGAGATCTACCAGCACGCCGGTGATGGCCTGCGCGACCTGGACTGCACCTTCCAGCTGCACGACGGCAGCCAGCTGGCGTGCCTGGTGTCGGTGTGCCTGGTGGGGCGCCAGGGGCGGGTGGTGTCGGTGCGCGAGAACCGGCGCATTCGCGAGATCACCCGGCGCGTCATGGGCGCCCAGGCGCGCTATACCTTCGACACCATCCTGGGTGGCTCGCTGGTGATGCAGCACGCCCTGCGGCTGGGGCGTATCGCCAGCCAGAGTGACTCCACCACCTTGATCCTGGGCGAAAGCGGCACCGGCAAGGAGCTGTTCGCCCAGGCTATCCATAACGCCAGCCCGCGCAGCGCGGGCGCCTTCGTGGCGGTGAATTGCGGCGCCATCCCCCGCGACCTGGTGCAGAGCGAGCTGTTCGGCCACAGTGAAGGTGCTTTCACTGGCGCGGCCCGCGGCGGTTCAGCGGGCAAGTTCGAGCTTGCCGATGGCGGCACCCTTTTCCTCGACGAAATCGGCGACATGTCCTTCGACGCCCAGGTCAGCCTGCTGCGCGTGCTGCAGGAAGGCGAAGTAACCCCGGTGGGTGGGCGCAAATCGCGGCAGGTGGACGTGCGCATCATCGCCGCCACCCACCGCAACCTCAGCCAGGCCGTCGCCGATGGCGCGTTCCGCGAAGACCTTTACTACCGCCTGAACGTGCTCAACCTCACCGTGCCACCGCTGCGCATGCGCCGCGAAGACATCCCCGGGCTGGCGCAGCATTTCCTGCAGCGCTGCGCCAGGTCGCTGCGCAAGGCGGTCAGCGGCTTTTCCCCGGCGGCGCTGGACGTGCTGGCCGCCCATGGCTGGCCGGGCAACGTGCGCGAGCTGGAAAACGTGGTGGAGCGCGCGGTGCACATGGCGGCCGGCAGCCTGATCGAGCCGGCTGACCTGCCCCTGGAGCTGCTGCACAAGGGCCGGCGGGAACCCAACCTGGAAGCGCTGGGGGGCCTGGACCTGGGCGCGCAGGAGATGAACGCCATCATCGGCGCGCTGCGTACTACCTGCGGGAACGTGCGGGTGGCAGCGCAGTTGTTGAAGGTTTCGCGGGCGGGGCTGTATGGGAAGATGGAGCGGTATTCGATTCGGGCGGGGGATTTTCGCTGATTTCGTACGTATTACGTATTGTTTGGCAGGCACGCCTTTGGGCGTCTGCCTGAGAGGGGGTGGGGGAAGTGGGCTAGCCTTGAAGGTCCGGCGGTGCAATTAGGCCCGCTCGTCCCACGGAGAGACGCTATGAGCTTTTTCAGCACTATTCTCGAGAAACTCGGCATCGGCAAGCACGCAGCTCCCGAAGGGCAGGCAGCCCCGCTGGACCCGGGAGCACCGGTGCCCTCTGAACCCACCGCAGCGCCCACGCCGACTGCCATCAGCGAGGTCGACGTAGCCGCCAAGCTTGAAGCGCTGGCCAGCCAGCACGCCGAAAAGCTGAATTGGCGTACCTCGATTGTCGACTTGTTGAAGCTGCTGGACATCGACAGCAGCCTGACAGCGCGCAAGGCGCTGGCCGCGGAACTGCATTACACCGGCTCAACCGACGATTCCGCCGCCATGAACCTGTGGCTGCATTCGGCGGTGCTGAAAAAGCTGGCTGAAAATGGCGGCAAGGTGCCCGCCGATTTGCTCCACTGAACCGCGAATGGGCCGCAGCGCGGCCCTTCCGCCAGTGCCTTACTTCGCAGACACCGCTGCGTAGCTGTTCATCAGGTTGCGGTAGTTGGGGATGCGCTGGGACAGCAGGTTGCCCAGGCCCTCGATGTCGTTGCGCCAGTCGCGGTGCAGCTCGCAGGCCACCGAGAACCAATTCATCAGTTGCGCACCGGCAGCGCTCATGCGCGCCCAGGCGGCCTGTTGCACGGTGGTATTGAAGGTGCCCGAGGCATCCGTCACCACAAACACATCGAAGCCTTCGGCCAGCGCGCTCAGGGTGGGGAAGGTCACGCACACGTCGGTGACCACGCCGGCGATGATCAGCTGCTTGCGGCCAGTGGCCTTGATGGCCTTGACGAAGTCTTCGTTGTCCCAGGCGTTGATCTGGCCAGGGCGGGCGATGTACGGCGCGTCGGGGAACATCTCCTTGAGTTCCGGCACCAGCGGGCCGTTGGGGCCTTGTTCGAAACTGGTGGTGAGAATGGTGGGCAGGTCGAAGAACTTGCCGCAGTCGGCCAGGGCCAGCACGTTGTTCTTGAACTCGTTGGGGGAGAAGTCCTGCACCAGGGAAATCAGGCCGCTCTGGTGGTCGATCAGCAGCAGTACGGCGTCGTTCTTGTCCAGGCGCTTGTAGGAAGTAGTCATGGTTCAGTCCTTTTGAATCGAGTGAGGAGGGTGTGTGGTTGCGGTATGGGGGTCACTTTACGGGCAGGGATTAATCGGGACAATTAGGCAGAATACGGAATCACTGATTCCATAAAGGGGACAATGCTGAAAGTTTCCCACCGCAGCGGATGAACCTGCCCACGGTCATTTAACCGACACATGCGCAGGCTACAGTGGCCGAAGGGTCAATCATTCGGAGCAGCGCATGAAGGCAATGGACATTGCTACAGCCAAGCGCAAAGGCATCAAGCTTCGCGCCACGGTCATTTATCGCAGGGACGGCGAAGTGCTCTTCGTGCGCAAGCGCAACTCGAAGTGGAACCTGCCCGGGGGCAGGGTAGAGGCAGACGAGACGCCCCTGCAGGCGGCGCAGCGGGAGATGGCCGAAGAAACCGGCCTGGCCTTCGATGAGCTTCGTTACATTTCCGAATACCGCGAAGACAAAGTCATCCATTACCTGTTCGAGGCGCGCAAGTCAGCCGACAAGCCGCGCCCGCTGAATGAAATCGACGCCTGCCGCTGGATCAAGCCCCGGGACGTCGGCAAGCGCCGTGTGCGGCGGCCGATCAAGACGCTGCTCAAGCGCTGCGCCTGACACCTGTAGGAGCGGGCCGTGCCCGCGAAGCAGACACCGCAGTATTTCAGGCACTGCGCGGTGAGGCCTTCGCGGCCACGGGCCACTCCTACAGAGGGCTGAACGTTTGCCTGAAACGACGACGTACGGCGCCCATGACGCGGCCTGCGGCCGCTGCTACAGGGGGCCTCTGCAGGAGCTGGCCAGCGCCGACCAATCCAGCTCGCCAAGCCCTGCGTCCACGCACGCGCTCATCACTTGCCGCACCCGCTCCGCCCCCGGCAACGCCAGGCCTGCGGAGCCGGCTGCCTGTACCGCCAGCCCCAGGTCCTTCAACCCCAGCCGCAGGGCAAACCCCGGCTCGAAGCGCTGCGCCACGATGTTGCCGGCGTAGCGCTGGTAACTGGGGCAGGCGAACAGTGTCTGCGTAACCACGTCAGCGAACACTGCGGGCGGCAAGCCATGGCTCTGCACCAGCGCGCAGGCTTCGGCAATGGAGGCGATGGCCTGGGCGATCATCATGTTGCCGGCGATCTTGGCGATTCCGGCCTGGCGCGGCTGCGTGCCCAGGTGCCAGGTTTTTTTGCCAATGGCGTCGAACAGCGGCTGCACCTGGGCAATGGCCTCGCTCGCACCTGCCGCCAGGATGTTCAGCTGCCCCTGGCGTGCCACCGCCGGAATGCCGAACACCGGCGCTGCGACGAAGCCGATGCCTGCCTGCCGATGCAACGCCTCCAGCTCATCGAGCAGCGCCGGCGAAAGGGTCGCCATCACGATGTGTACCTGGCACGCCGCACCGCGCTGAATTACCCCCGGCGCCAACAGCGCCTGGCGCACCGCGGCGTCATCGCTGAGCAGGGTAATCACTACTTCCTGCTCGAACGCCTGGGCCACCCGCGCAAGGGGCTGCACGTTTTCCAGCCCTTCAAGCGCACTGGCGCTGCGGTTCCAGGCGCTGAGCTCATGGCCTGCCTCCACCAACACCGGGATGATTGCCCGGGCCATGCTGCCGACACCGACGATTGCTACCTTCATGAGGCCTCCGTTAAATGGGCGAGTGCCGCGCATTGTGGGCGCCGCATGCCTTGCTTGAGGACTGCCAGGGGTGCATATTCGGCGTGCATTTTTGTAAGGGCGCCACATGAACTGGAGTGACATCAGGGTTTTCCTGGCAATCGCGCGGGCCGGCTCACTGGGCGGCGCGGCCAAGGCCCTCGGCATCAGCCACCCCACGGCGGGCCGGCGCCTGAAGGTGCTGGAAAACGACAGTGGCGGCGCGCTGTTCAGGCGCGTCGGCGAGCGCCTGATCACCACCCTGCTGGGCGACTCGGTGCTGGCGCTGGCCGAGGAAATGGAAGCCAGTGCGCTGGCCATCGACCGCACCCTGGCCGGCAAGCCGCAGCACGTCGAGGGCATCCTGCGCATTTCCTCCGCCGACTGGTTCGCCGCCTACGTACTCACCCCCGTGCTGGCGGAGTTGAGCCAGCGCTACCCGCTGATAGTGCCGGAAATTCTGCCCGGGCAACGCCAGTTCGACCTGGCCCGGCGCGAGGCCGACCTGGCGTTTCGGATAGTGCCGTTCACCGAACCGGACATCGTCCAGCGCAAAGTCATGAGCATGGCCTATGGGCTTTACCAAAGCGCCCGGCATTGCCCGCCGCTCGACCTCAAGCAAAGCGGCCAACCGGTGATCCTGATGAACACCGCGCAACTGCATTACCCCGACGTAGCCTGGCTGCAAGCGGCAGTACCACACGCAAGGGCCGTGGCGCACAGCAGCAGCCGCTCGGTGCAGGCGCAGCTCTGCGCCCAGGGCTTGGGCCTGGCGGTGCTGCCTCGGCCGCTCGGCGACAGTCTGGCGTCACTGACGCGCGTGGAAACAGCCACTCCGCCACCGGCACGGGACATCTGGATGGGCTACCACCAGGACCTGCGCCGCAGCGACAAACTGCGCGCCCTGGCCGACCTGGCAGGCGAAATGCTGGCAGGCCAGGAGGAGGGCGGGCGCGCCGTTTTGTTATAGTGCCCGGCCTTTCCAGGAATCAACCCATGAACCGCCCGCTGTTTATTTCCATGGATGGCCCCAAGGGAACCGGCAAGACCACCCTGCTGGAGGCCGTGACCCAAGCACTGCGGGCCGGCAACCGGAAGGTCGTCCGGCTGTGCGAGAAAAAAAGCGACCCTTTTCGCGGCGCCACCATGGCCCTGGTCAACCAGCTTGCCCGCGCGCCCTGCCGGGAACTGGAGCTGGAAGTCTGCAAGCGCCTGGCCGACAGCCGCACCTGGATCACCGAGCACGTACTGCCCAGGCAGCCTGCCGACAGCATCATCCTGATTGACCGCTGGTATCCGTCCGACGCCGCGTTTCGGCGTTTGGTGCCGTTCGCAGAGATCCTGCAGCTGAACCTTGAGCGCAACGTGCGCGTGCCGGACCTGCACGTGGGCGTGGTTACCACGGCCGAGATTTCATGGGCCAGGGCGGCGGCGCGCACGCGCGGCCTGGGCAGCACGGTCATCCTTGCCCAGCAGGAGCAAGTGGCATGCACCGAGGCGTTCGAGCGGGCCGCAGTGCAGCAGGGCTGGGTGCTGTGCCGCAACGAAGGCACTATCGAGCAGGCGACCCGGCAGGTGGTGGCCGAGATAAGCAACGTGTGGTTGCAGCAGTAGTCGCGACACCTGCACCGCAAAGGATGGCAAAATCGTCACACCTGATGATTTGGAGACCCCTATGCTTCGCGTGCTTGAACGACGGCTCGACCCTTTCCCCCCTGATGAACTGCCGCCACCCCCCGAAGGGCTGGCCCGGTTCATGTGGGCGTGCACGCGCGGGGCCCGGGGCTACGTGCTGGCGCTGGCGCTGCTGAGCGCAGGCGTGTCCATCTACGAAGCCTGGCTGTTTTCCTTCCTTGGCCAGGTGGTCGACCTGCTCTCTACCTGGCAGGCCGGTGGCGATGCGGCCGGGCAGGAGCGCCATGTGCTGTGGGGCATTGGCCTGGTGCTGCTGGCCAGTATCGGCCTGGTGGGGCTGCGCACCATGGTCCAGCACCAGGTGCTGGCCATCAACCTGCCGCTGCGCCTGCGCTGGGACTTCCACCGGCTGATGCTGCGCCAGAGCCTGTCGTTCTTCTCCGATGAATTCTCCGGCCGCGTGACCACCAAGGTCATGCAGACCGCGCTTGCCGTGCGCGACGTGCTGTTCACCATCATCGAGATCGTGCCGGGCATCGGCGTGTACTTCATCGCCATCATCGCCCTGGCGGGCGCGTTCGACCTCAAGCTGGTGCTGCCCTTCATTGCCTGGATCGTGCTGTTCGGCCTGGCCATGCTGTACTTCGTGCCACGCTTGGGCAAGGTCGGCCAGGAACAGGCACACGCGCGCTCGTCGATGACCGGCCGCATCTCCGACGCCTACACCAACATCACCACCGTAAAACTGTTCTCGCACTCCAGGCGCGAAGCGCAGTTCGCCCGCGCCGCCATGGAAGACTTCAAGGACACCGGCTTCCGGCAGATGCGCCTGGTCAGCCAGTTCGAGATCGTCAACCAGACCCTGGTAGTCGCGCTCATCATCGGCGCCGGCGGCTACGCCCTGTGGCTGTGGCACCAGGGCCAGGTGGGCACCGGCGCGGTGGCGGCGATCACCGCCATGGCCCTGCGCATCAATGGCATGTCGCACTGGATCATGTGGCAGATGACCTCGCTGTTCGAGAACATCGGCACCGTGCAGGACGGCATGGCCACCCTCACGCGCGGCCCCAAGGTGCAGGACACCCCCGACGCCGGCACCCTGGTCACCCGCGGCGGCGCCGTGACCTTCGACAACGTCAGCTTCAACTACAACGGCGAGCGCCAGGTGCTCGACGGCCTCAGCCTGAACATCCGCGCCGGCGAAAAAGTCGGCCTGGTCGGCCGTTCCGGCGCCGGCAAATCGACGCTGATCAACCTGCTGCTGCGCTTCTACGACGTCGACAGCGGCACCATTCGCATCGACGGCCAGGACATCGCCCACGTCACCCAGGACAGCCTGCGCAGCGCCATCGGCATGGTCACCCAGGACACCTCGCTGCTGCACCGCTCCATCCGCGACAACATCGCCTACGGCCGCCCCGACGCCAGCGACGCGCAAATCCGCACCGCCGCGGCCAACGCCCAGGCCGATGGCTTCATCAACCAGCTCAGCGACCGCGACGGCCATTCCGGCTACGACACCCTGGTAGGCGAGCGCGGCATCAAACTGTCCGGCGGCCAGCGCCAACGCATCGCGATCGCCCGGGTCATGCTCAAGAACGCACCGATCCTGCTGCTGGACGAGGCCACCAGCGCGCTGGACTCCGAGGTTGAAGTGGCGATCCAGGAAAGCCTGGACGAGATGATGCAGGGCAAGACCGTGATCGCCATTGCCCACAGGCTGTCGACGATTGCGGCGATGGACCGGCTGATCGTGATGGATGAGGGGCAGATCATTGAGCAGGGGTCGCATGCCGAACTGCTGGGCAGGAACGGGGTGTATGCGCGGTTGTGGCAGCATCAGAGTGGTGGTTTTCTGGGCGAGGATCGCGGGGTGGTGGAAGAGGTGGAGTAGGGGTTCGCGCGCCTGACGCGGCCTTTGGCCGCTGCTACACAAATCTCCGTAGCAGCGGCCGAAGGCCGCGTCCAAGGCTGATTATGGAACCCAAGGCTCCAATGAATGGAATTCCACCCAATTAATCTATTTCAGGACGAAGGCTAGAATCCCGCCCCACCCGTGTGGCCACGCTTGCCGATGGCCATCACGTTCAACCCTTCAAACCAATACCCACCTGCGCACGAGCCCGATTTTTTCGGGCTCGCGCATTCGTGCACCTTGGCGAATGCCGCGGGGTTCTGGAGCTTCCATGAAAAGATTATTTCCCCTGGCACTGGCTGCAGGCCTGCCATTGTCGGCGTTGCTGCTGGCGGGCTGCAGCCCCTCCCAGGCGCAACCCAAGGCCGCCACGGCGGTTAAGGTCGGTTACTACGAGTTGGCCGCCGCGCCCCTGACCCTCACCACCGACCTGCCAGGCCGCACCGCAGCCTTGCGCGTGGCGGAAGTCCGGCCGCAGGTGGCCGGCATCCTGCAGCGGCGCCTGTTCACCGAGGGCAGCGAGGTCAAGCAGGGCCAGCCGCTGTATCAGATAGACCCGCGCACCTATGTCGCCCAGCAAGCCCGTGCCGAGGCCAACCTGCGCAGCGCCCGCAACCTGGCCGAGCGCTATGGGCGCCTGCTGCAAGCGCGCGCCGTCAGCCAGCAGCAGTATGACGACGCCGTCGCGGCCTGGAAGCAGGCAGAGGCCGATAAACGCGTTGCCGACATCAACGTGCAGTACACCCAGGTGCTGGCGCCGATCACCGGGCGCATTGGCCGCTCGGCGGTGACCGAAGGCGCGCTGGTGACTGACGGCCAAGGCACTGCCATGGCCACGGTCAACCAGCTTGATCCGATCTATGTGGACGTGACCCAGCCCATCACTCGCATCCTGGCCCTGAAGCGTGCGCTCAAGGCCGGCGACTTGCAGGCCGCTGGCGCGGACCAGGCCGAGGTGAGCCTCACCCTCGACGACGGCAGCACCTACCCCATGAAGGGCACGTTGAAGTTCGCCGAGGTCAGCGTCGACCAGGGCACGGGCTCCGTCACCTTGCGCGCGGTGTTCCCCAACCCCGAGCGGGCGCTGCTGCCCGGCATGTTCGTGCACGCCCAAGTGAAGGAGGGCGTGCGCGAGAACGCCCTGCTGGTGCCCCAGCAGGCCATCGTGCGCGATAGCCGCGGCGTCGCCACGGCCTGGGTCATCACCGCCAACAACCACGTTGAACAGCGCGACCTGCAGACCCTGCGCACGGTAGGCAACGCCTGGCTGGTGGACAGTGGCGTGAAGCCGGGCGAACGGGTCATTACCGAGGGGCTGCAGTTTGTGCAGGCCGACTCGCTGGTAGACGCGCAGCCAGCGGACAACGTCCAGCTGCAAACTGCCCTGACGGCAAACTGAGAGGTCGACCATGTCCCGTTTCTTTATTGATCGACCGATCTTCGCCTGGGTGGTCGCGCTGGCAATCATGCTCGGCGGCGCGCTGGCGATCCATGGCCTGCCGGTGAACCAGTACCCCAACATCGCAGCGCCTGCCGTGCAGATCACCGTGACCTACCCGGGCGCCTCCGCACAGACGGTGCAAGACACCGTGGTGCAGGTCATCGAGCAGCAGCTCAACGGCCTCGATGGCCTGCGCTACATCAGCTCGGCCGCCAACAGCGACGGCAGCGTCGAAATTACGGTGACCTTCGACCAGGGCATCAACCCTGACATCGCCCAAGTGCAGGTGCAGAACAAGCTGCAGCTGGCCACCCCGAACCTGCCCGAGGAGGTGCAGCGCCAGGGCATTCGCGTGGTGAAATACCAGGCCAACTTCATGTTGCTGGTCAGCCTTTACTCCAAAGACGGCAAGCTGAACTACGGCGACCTGGGCAACATCATCGTCTCCAGCTTCCAGGACCCGCTGTCTCGTACCCAAGGGGTGGGCGACTTCTTCGTCTTCGGCTTCCAGAACGCCATGCGCATCTGGCTCGACCCGGCCAAGCTCAACAGCTACCAGTTGATGCCCAGCGACGTGACGGCCGCCATTGCAGCGCAGAACGTGCAGGTGTCCTCCGGCTCGATTGGTGGGCTGCCGACGCGCAAAGGCGTTGAGCTCAGCGCCACGGTCATTGGCAAGACGCGCCTGCGTTCGGCGGATGAGTTCAAGGAAATCCTGGTCAAGGTCCAGCCCGACGGCTCGCAAATCCGCCTGAAGGATGTGGGCGAGGTGGTGCTGGGCAACGAGACCTACTCGTACGACGTCAACTACAACGGCAAGCCCGCCGCAGGCATTGCCCTACGCCTGGCCACTGGCGCGAACATGCTGGAGACGGTAGAGCGGGTCAAGAAAACCGTGGACCAGCTCAAGCCGTACCTGCCCCCCGGCGTCGAGGTGGTCTATCCCTATGACACCAGCCCATCGGTCAAGGCCTCGATCGAGTCCGTGGTGCACACGCTGTTCGAAGCCATCATCCTGGTGTTCCTGGTGATGCTGCTGTTCCTGCAGAACCTGCGCGCCACGCTGATCCCGACGCTGGCGGTGCCCGTGGTGTTGCTGGGCACCTTCGGCGTGCTGTACGCCTGCGGCTTCACCATCAACGTCATGACCATGTTCGCCATGGTGTTGGCCATCGGCCTGCTGGTGGATGACGCCATCGTGGTGGTGGAAAACGTCGAGCGGCTGATGACCGAGGAGCACCTGTCGCCGCGCGAGGCCACCTACAAGTCCATGCAGCAGATCTCCGGCGCGCTGGTGGGCATTGCCCTGGTAATCAGCGCGGTGTTCATGCCGATGGCGTTCTTTGGTGGCTCGGCGGGGATCATCTACCGCCAGTTCTCCATCACCATCATCACGGCGATGGCGCTCTCGGTGCTGGTGGCGCTGGTCTTTACCCCGGCGCTGTGTGCCACGTTGCTCAAGGCCCACCCGGCGGCTGGCGAGAAGAAACCAAAAGGCTTCTTCGCCTGGTTCAACCGCGTATTCGAGCGCAACACCGGGCGTTACGAAGCCGCTGTCAGCAGGATTCTGCGCAACCCCCGGCGCACCTTCGTGGTGTACGTGCTGCTGTTGGCCGGCGTGGCGATGATGTTCCGCCACCTGCCCAGCGCGTTCCTGCCCGATGAAGACCAGGGGCTGCTGATCGTGCAGATCCAGACCCCGCCCAACAGCAGCGCCGAGCGTACCGAGGCGGTGCTCAACCAGGTGCGAGGCTACCTGCTGGACCACGAGCAGGCCGGCGTGGTCTCGGCGTTCTCCATCAGCGGCTACAACTTTGCCGGGCGCGGGCAGAACTCCGCCGTGGTGTGGGTGCGGCTCAAGCCGTTCGAAGCGCGCACCGGCGGCGACAACACGGCGAACGCCATTGCCCAGCGCATCACTCAATTTGCCAGCACCGTGAAGGACGCCAGCATCGTCTCGATTGTGCCGCCAGCCATCATGGAAATGGGCAACGCCACCGGCTTCGACCTGTTCCTGCAGGACAACGGCGCCCGCGGCCACGCCGCCTTGATGCAGGCGCGCAATCAGTTGATGAAGCTCGCTGCCAAGGAGCCGGCATTGGCTATCACAAGGGCCAACGGCCTGGACGACGAAGCGCAGTACCAGGTGACCATCGACGATGAAAAGGCCCGGGCGCTGCAAGTGTCCATCGAGGCCATCGACAACACCATGTCGGTGGCCTGGGGCTCGACCTACGTCAACGACTTCATCGACAAGGGCCGGGTGAAGAAGGTCTACGTCCAGGGCGAAATGGACGCGCGGCTCTCGCCCGAGGACTTCGACAAATGGTACGTGCGCAACGACGCCGGGCAGATGGTGCCGTTCTCGGCGTTCGCCTCGGGCCAGTGGGTGTACGGGTCGCCGAAGCTTGAGCGCTATGGCGGTATCCCGGCGGTGGAATTGCTGGGTCAACCGGCGCCGGGCTATAGCACGGGCGATGCCATGGCGGCCATCGAACGGGTAGCCGCCCAACTGCCAAACGGCTTCGGGGTGGCCTGGACCGGGCTGTCCTTTGAAGAGCGCGCGGCCGGTTCCCAGGCGACGATGCTCTACGTGCTGTCGCTGATGATCGTGTTCCTGTGCCTGGCGGCCATGTACGAGAGCTGGTCGGTGCCGGTGTCGGTGATGCTGGTGGTGCCCCTGGGCGTGCTCGGCGCCGTGGCCGCCACCCTGGGCCGTGGCCTGGCCAACGACATCTTCTTCCAGGTGGGGATGCTGACCACCATGGGCCTGGCCGCGAAGAACGCCATCCTGATCGTCGAGTTTGCCAAGGACCTTCACGACAACCAGGGCCGCACCCTGGTGCAGGCCGCCACCGAAGCGGCACGCCTGCGCCTGCGGCCGATCATCATGACCTCGATCGCCTTCGTCATGGGCACGCTGCCGTTGGCCCGCGCCCACGGGCCGGGCAGCGGCAGCCAGCACTCGATCGGCACTGCCGTGGTCGGCGGCACCCTGGCCGCGACCTTCCTGGCGATTTTCTTCGTGCCGTTGTTCTACGTGGCGGTGATGCAGCTGTTCAAACCCAAGCAACGCCACGCTGCCTTGGAAGGAGCCCACCATGACGCATAAGCCGCTGCTGCTCGCCCTGGCAATGACCCTGGGCGGTTGCAGCCTGATCCCCGCGTACCAGCGCCCGGCCTTGCCGGTGCCCGCGCAGTTCCCCCAGGGTGGCGCTTATGCGGCGCCCGTGGCGGGCAGCGGCGCCCAGGTCAACTGGCAGCGCTTCTTCAAGGACCCGGCGCTGCACCAGCTGATTGACCTCGCCATCAGCCACAACCGTGACCTGCGCAAGGCCATCTTGAACGTCGACGCCTACCGCGCCCAGTACCGCATTCAAGGCGCTGCGCTGCTGCCGGAGCTCGGCGTGGACGCCAGCGCGGGCCGCTCGCGCACCCCGGCGGACCTGTCATCCACCGGCCGGCCGCTGACCACCGGCAACAACAGCCTGCAGGTTGGCCTGACAAGCTATGAACTGGACGTATGGGGCCGCGTGCGCAACCTGGACAAAAGCGCGCTGGAAACCTACCTGGCCAGCGAGCAGAACCAACGCACGGTGCAGCTGGCGCTGGTGGCCAACGTCGCCGTTGCCTACCTGACCTGGCAGACCGACCAGCAACTGCTGGGGGTCACTCAGTCGACACTGCAGAACTACCGGCATAACCTGGCGCTGGTACAAGCCAGCAGCGAAGCGGGCACTGCCTCGGACCTCGACGTGCGGCAAGCACGCACGCTGGTCGACAGCGCACGGGGCCAGGAGCAGGCCTACCTGCGCCAGGTGGCCCAGGACGTCAACGCCTTGCAACTGCTGGTGGGTATGCAGCTGCCGGCCGCGCTGCCCAGCGCCACGCTCGACCAGCAGGTGCTGGCGCCTATTCCCGCCGGGCTGCCGGCGGCCAGCCTGCTGCAGCGGCCAGACATCCAGGCCGCCGAGCATCAACTGCTGGCCGCCAACGCCGACATCGGCGCCGCCCGCGCCGCGTTCTTTCCCAGCATCACCCTGACCGGCAGTGGCGGCACGGCCAGCAGCCACCTCAGCGGCCTGTTCGATAACGGCTCGGCAAGCTGGAGCTTTGTCCCGCAGATTCACCTGCCGATCTTCACCGGCGGCCGCCTGCAGGCCAGCCTCGACTACGCCAACATCAAGCAGGACATCGGCGTGGCCACCTACGAGCAGGCCATCCAGGCCGCATTCCGCGAAGTAGCGGATGGCCTGGCAGCACTGGGCACCTGGGACGAGCAACTGCGCAGCCAACAGGACCTGCTGCACACCGCCGAGGCGTATGCGCAGATGGCCCAGCAGCGCTATGACGAGGGCGTGGACAGCTACCTGGTGTTGCTGGATGCCCAGCGGCAGCTGCTCAGCGCACGGCAGAAGCTGCTGACCGACCGCCTGGCCCAACTCACGGCCCAGGTCCAGCTGTACAAGGCACTGGGAGGAGGGTGGTCGCCGCCGGCGGCCGGTTAACCGGTACCGCGCCCGGGCCTCGCCTGGGCGCATCCCTGGATTGGTGTATGATTTAGCGCGCCACAGGGTAAAAGCCCACCTATTGCAGCCTCGGATTCCACAATGACCACCACAAGCTTCGACGGTATCAGGGAGTTCGTGACCTCCGCCCGCACCCTCAGCTTCACCACCGCAGCCCTCGAACTGGGCGTCACCAGCTCCGCCGTCGGCAAAAGCGTCACCCGCCTGGAAGCCCGCCTGGGCGTCAAGCTGCTGCACCGCAGCACCCGCCGCCTCATCCTCACCAGCGAAGGCGAGGCGTACCTGGCCAGCTGCCAGCGCGCCATGGACGAGCTGGCCGAGTCCGAGAGCTTCCTCACCACCGGCCAGCAGGAGCCCGTGGGCCGGCTGCGCGTCGACCTGCCCGCCGCCTTTGGCCGCCGGCACATCGTGCCGACGCTGATCGCGCTGTCGGTGCGCTACCAGCAACTGGACCTGTCGGTGAGTTTCAGCGAGCGCCTGGTCGACATCATCAACGACGGCGTCGACCTGGTGGTGAGGATCGGCAACCTCAAGGACGACGGGGAAATTGTTGCGCGCAAACTCGGCAGCCAGAGCCTGCTGATCTGCGCCACCCCCGACTACCTGGCCCGGCGCGGTACGCCCCAGGTCGCCGAGGACCTGCTGCACCACGACTGCATCGTCGGCTGGCGCAACGGCACCCGCAAAACCTGGATGCTGCTGCAGCCCAACGGTAGTGTGGTGGAGCAGGAAGTGTGCGTGAAGCACGAGATGGGCGACGGCGAGATGCTGCTGGACATGACCCTGGCCGGCGGCGGCCTGGCGCAGCTGCCCACCTGGCTGGTGCAGGACTTCATCGACCAGGGCCGCCTGGTGGCGGTGCTCGACGCCTATGCGGGCGCCGAAATGCCGATCAACGTGCTCTGGCCGCGCACCCGCTACATCCAGCCCAAGGTGCGGATGATCGTCGATGAACTGGTGGCGCTGTCGCAGCGCGAGGCGAAGGTGTTTCGCCCGGATTGAACAGGGGCCTGCACAGGGCAGGCCCCCTGATTATTTACTCCGCCGCCGAGTAGACCGGATAGTCCACATAGCCTTTGGCACCACTGTTGCCGTAGAACGTGGCGCGGTCCGGCGTCGCCAGCGGCCAGTCGTTGCGCATGCGCTCAACCAGGTCCGGGTTGGCAATAAACGGCCGGCCAAAGGCCGCAAGGTCAAGCTCCCCCGTCTCCAGCGCCCGCTGCGCCGAGTCCCGCTCAAACCCACCGGCAGCAATCAACGTCCCCTGGTACGACGCGCGGAACGTGCGGGCAAAGCCCTCCGGCATGCACTCGGCACCAATGGTCAACTGGTCGCTGAGGTGCACATAGGCGATGTCGCGCCGCTGCAACTCCCTGGCCACCTGCACCCAGGTCTCGGCTTCATCATCAAACGCGCCCATATCGAACAGCCGGCCAAACGGCGAAATACGCACGCCAACCTTGTCTCGGCCAATGGCCCCGGCAACCGCATCAACGGTCTCCAGCAACAGGCGCAGGCGGTTCTCGATAGAGCCGCCGTACTCATCCGTGCGGTCGTTCACCGTAGGGTTGATGAACTGCTCGAACAGATAGCCGTTGGCGCCATGAATCTCCACACCATCAAAGCCCGCCTCGATAGCGCGCCGCGCCGCCAGCACAAAGTCGCCAACCACGCCTTTGACTTCACCGGTGCTCAACGCCCGCGGTACCGAAGCCTGCACCGGCCCCGGCTGCCCATCCTCGGCATAGGCATACGCCATGGAATTGGCCGCCTGCTTGCCGCTGGCGGAAACGGGCGCTTCACCCTCGGCCTGCAGCGTGGTGTGCGACACCCGCCCCACATGCCACAGCTGCGCAAAGATCCTGCCGCCCTCGGCGTGCACCGCAGCGGTCACCTTCTTCCAGCCGTCCACCTGCGCCTGCGTATACAGCCCCGGGTTGAACAGATACCCGCGCCCCTGCAACGACACCGGCACGCCCTCACTGATAATCAGCCCGGCGCTGGCACGCTGGCGGTAATAACGCTCGGTAAGCTCATCGGGCACCGTCGTCAAGGCGCGGGCCCGGGTCATGGGCGCCATGACCACACGATTCTTCAGCTGGGTACCAGCCAAGGTGTACGACGAAAACAAAATACTCATTGGGGTCTCTCAAGTGGAGCGCTCCGATGCGCTGACCCTGGCCACCATACGCACAAAAAATGCGCAGATAACCGGGCCCCGGGGCCAAGCAGTCTGGAATGCGCGTCCAGAATCGCCCGGCATATTTCATCCTGCCGGGCTCAAGTGCCTGGAATTGAACCTGGATTATCTTTCCTCTGCCCAGGGTTACAGTGATCACCATCGAGCATTGCTCGCATCATTCAGAGGTCAAACACGATGGACTCCACACTCAAGGCACTGCTAGACCGCGAAGCAATACGCAACCTGCGCACCCTGTACGCCCACCACCTCGACAGCAACAACATCGCCCGGCTTGACCAGGTGTTCACCCAGGATGCAGTAGTGGAAGTCACGGTTGGCAGAATGGAAGGGCTTGAAGCCATTCGCGCCGGCTTGACGGACGCGTTCGCGCTGTACGACCGGGATCATCGGGGTAGCTACCCGTTTCTGCATGTGATCGCCAACCACTGGATCAACATGACCGGGCCGGATACGGCGGAGGGGCGGTGTTACCTGGTGGATTTCGAGACGGCCAGGAAGCCCGATCCGAACCCGTTGTTGTTGCTGGGGGTGTATGCGGATGAGTATCGGCGGGTGGCGGGGGAGTGGCGGATTAGTTGGACGCGGTTGGAGGTTGTTTGGCCGGGGAGTGGGGAGTAGGGGCCGGTGAATGAAGGTATGCTGCCAGCCTTACTCGTCAAGGACAGAGCACAGGAATGGCATCCATCAATCTCCACTTCATCGACGCCCGAGGCCTACTGGGTGAGCACCGTGACTGGCTTCAGGCGCGGTTGATAGCTACCCACGACAAGGCGAGCGCGTTGCTGTCGCTGCGGCCGCTGGATGTGATCGTGAAAGCCGGCGGCCAGGTTATTCCTGAAAAGGGGCACCTGGGGTATGCACCTGAACCTGGGTTGATCTATTTGACTGTCGACCCATCGAGTGAAGTTTTCAGGGCAAATGAAAATGCCTCGCTGGAGCGGATGTTTGCGCATGAACTTCACCATGCGGCGCGTTGGGATGGGCCGGGGTATGGGTCGTCGCTAGGCCAGGTTTTGGTCTCCGAGGGGCTTGCGGGTGTTTTTGCGCAGGAGGTTTGGGGTGGTTGCCCTGAGCCGTGGGAGCGGCTTGATGTGGGGGTTGTACGGCGGTATGTCGATCTTGCGGCCGCCCAGTGGGGCCGGGAGGATTATGGGCATGGGGCGTGGTTTTTTGGGGTGGGTGAGTTGCCGAGGTGGTTGGGGTATTCGCTTGGGTTTGCGTTGGTGAGGCGGTATTTGCGGGGGAATGAGGGGAGTAGTGCGGCGGGGCTTGTGGGGGTGGAGGCGGGGGTGTTTCGGGGGATGCTGGAGAACATCTGACGAACCTGGTATTGGCGCTGCTTCGGCGTGGGTATTTGGCAGCTGCGGCTTAGGATACCCAATGATTTTCGCCCCAATACCAGGTTCGCAAGCGTTGGTGGCTGTGGCGATTTCGCTTCAGGCACAGCATGAGCAGGCATAGGAATTGCTGTAACGCTAGGATGCAACGGCTGTTTCGCTGGTTAGATACAGAATTGGGGCGCTGGTGGGCTTGTGAGGGGACGTGGCGGATGGCTGAGCGCGAGACTGTTCCGCAGTTCGCGCCATGGCCTAGAGAACGAGGGGTGACTAACGGCCGCGTTATGGATGTTGTTTATTGATGCGAGGTGGGTGGGGCCGAAACATAAACTATTTGTTTATCGCGCCCAACTAGCAGACCGATCAGAACAAACACAATCCCTAGGAAGAAGCCAACAAACCCCAGTGCGCCGGTTACTAACCCACCACCTATGGTTGCACCAGCGGTCTCGGCCGCCGACGTAGCGCCTTTGTTTGCAAGGTAGCTACCGGTGAACACAACACCGGCAAGCGGCATGAGGAAGGAAACGATGCCTGATAGCAGAAGTAGCCTGCGCCAAGCTTTGGCTGCTCGCGGAGCTGTCAACGCAACGATGAAGGCGATGATCCAGGTGACCAAAAACACCGGGGCGCCACCTGCTCCCGGGTTTTGGCTAGAACCTGCCGACGCGATTGAAACAAGAAACATCGATAAGACGGCCAGAATCAGGCCACCCAATAAGCCGGCAAGAAATTTCATAGGAGTGACATCCATGTTGAGGGGAGGTTGTGGATGGCAATATGCCACGTTACTGAAGGGCGCTCAACGCTTGCCGGCTCCAACCGCTATGTAAGAGGCGGGGAACTGCGGGCTAGCTCCGTCCGGACTATGCGTGCGAAAGGCGTGGATGGGGCTGTTCGAAATAATCGTGTCATCTTAACCCAACAAGACCCTGTTCCAATTTCGACATGTAGCCACGACTGCTGCCCTCGGCCATTTGCTTGTGAGTTAGGCCTCGAGTTATCCGCGAAGTTTTCAGTAGGTTGGCAAAGCCTGTTTTGAGCGACATTTAAGCACCTGACCAGGGTGGGCCGAGTAGGACTCCCACACGTCTGCAGCTGCGGAAAGACCCTGCCTAGAGCATCTGAGCGTATCACAGACGCCCTAGCACCAGACTGACCGGAAAGACGTCCGTCTGATGCTGCGGAGGATCAGCCCGTACGCACTCCAGTGCGGCCGGAAACCCAAGCTCAGTGAACAGACAAACTAATGCTTTTTCACTGCGAAGCTGGCTTCCTCAATCCATCGATTCCCTCAGCACCAAGGCAGCTCCTTTAGCCAGTCCACCTATGGAAACTTGACCCTTGGGCGTCCAGGGAAGGTGTTTGGTAGGGTTGATATAAATACGTAGCTCAGTCTCGAATCCCTCCTCTAACCCAGAAACGATGACTAGGTAGAAGTTCGTTTTGCTTTCTTCAGCGCGGCGGAACTCGGTCTCGGTAAGGGTTATTTCAGCAGGAGCCCCACGGGCGAAAGACTTCATCTCGATGAATGTGCTCTTATCCAGAGCACCGTCAGCGCCGATTCCCCTGTAGGCCTGTAAGTCGACCAGCACAGCATCCTCCCGCTGCAGCGAAGCTTCCAAATAAGCCCAAGCCTTGGTCTGCAATTCTGCTGATGAATACTGTTTGTAAGCGGTTTCTGCAACCGAGGGTGGAGATGGCCTTTTGGGTATAGGCGTTGGGTTCAGCAGCGGGCCGGTTTTGCGCGGCTGCGGCCCTTTATGCGCGAGATCGCTTCCATCAATGGCTTCTACAGTGAATTGGAATTCGTGAGGCAGGGCCTTGAGCTTGCGGGTCTGAATAGGTCGCTCAGCACTGTCCGTGATAGCCATCGTACCGGCATCCCGCTTGATTACTCGCTTACGATTATTGCCACTCAACCGTTCCTGTTCCGCAATCAACATATCAAGACTGGTCTCCACCGCATCAGTCGCTAGGCTGATGTCGGGAATGTATTCACTGTCTTCACTGGTAGCCCAGGCGGACACCCAGGCAAGCGCAATCTCACGCATGCACGTGCCATCGCCCAGACCCGCGATCGCGATGCCGCCATGTTCGCTCCTGCCGATGAATTTTTCGTCGTCGAAATGCACCGCGAGTCCGGACAAATCGGAATAGGCGTGAAGCTGCATTGGAATTTGCCGCGCCCCCTTGGGAGCGGCGTTGACGATCAATTGGCCTGGCAGGTGCATCTTGAGTCGGGCGTTGTCTAGCCGATTCCAGGGCTCCAACGCCTTGTAGGAGCGTTCATCTTCTCTCGCAAGGTCAGCCTTAAGCATGCGAAGCGCGGCTTGGAAACGATATTCCAGCATGTCAGGGGGCGCGTTCGTTATCGCAGGGGCGGCAGCAGCGAATGGGAGCCTCTCCAGCCCTGCGGCGTTCACGAATCGAGAAATGGTGTCAGCCGCACAAGGTGGCGTCCACAAGGCGATCCTGTCGGATTGGAGATTTGAGTAGTGTGAGAAATACAGTGGACGCTTTGTTGTCCAGGTATCCCCCGATCGTAATGGCAGGAGGCTCAGGCTTCGTCTATCTGCGGCAGTCGCTTTGTCCAGTTGCCTGTCCATGTGCCGATAGATATCGAGCAACAATGCGTCCTGCTTGGGGTCGTAGGCGGTCTTAGCCAGGGACTCCAGCTCTCTGATACAGCTTTTTAAGTCTGGGTGAATGATGCCCAGTGCATTCCATAACGGGGTGAGGCTGCGGTCATACAGAACGAAAGGTTGTCTGCCATGAAAGATGTCTTTGCCGGCAAAGACCGCTCGCATGCTGAACCACTCCTTACTGTCCCTGGCGGTTGTCACACACGGGGCAATGAGTCCTTTTTGAGAACGCTGAATCCCGAACTTGCCACGCAGACTCCCGGCCTGCATGTCGCCGATCATCGCCTCATGCGCGACGGTGGAAGCGCCCTGTGGGCAATGGCCGGCCAGGGCTTTGTATAATCTCATCAAGCTGACTTCGTCAGATGACGACGTGTTTCTAGCACGCTCAAGAGCCGCTACCAGCTGTGACACAGGCGGATTGACGCGCATCCCCAGCGCGCGCGCAAATTCGCTATTAGCGTCGGCTTCGGTCAAGCCGCTGGCAAAATCCGTGTGATGCTCGTACATCGCGAGTGTGACCTTCGTCTCAACAATGAGGGTGGTAGGTCTACACGGTGTCCCTGCGTAGTTGGGGTACCACGCATTGTCAATCAACTTTGCGAGCCAAGTGGTGGGCACTGGTGAGCTATCGCTCCTGCCGCTTTCTCGGTATGCAAAGGTTCTGCTATACGGTTCGAAGGAGAGCCAGTTGCTGTCGATACAGCGAAACAGCGCTATCGCTCTCTCAACGGCTGTGGGGGCGGACGCTGGGGCCGACGCACGAGATTTCCGTCCCTTGCGTGATACCGGCTGGGTCGGGCTCTGACGAATGTTACGGATGACGGCATCAAGATCGGACGAGACGAAATCGCGCCGTAGTCCACCGCGCGCTCGGCCCAGGAAGCGCCGAGCTGGGCCCTGAGAGGCAAGCACAATGTGTGCAGAGTCCGTGGTGACCTCAATAAGGCGTGGAGAAACCTCGGCGCCCAGCAATGACAGAAACCGTTTCACGCCTCGCTTTCGACTTGTGGTGACTGTCTCACCTTGGTTGACCCGTTGTTCTGCTCTGCTGACTTTGAAAACCTCAGCGTAGCTAGCGGACGCCCACAGCAGCTCAGGAGTGTTGCCCGCCGCCTTCGACCACGTGTCTTGCGAATCAGCAATGGATGCTGGCAGGTATACGCTGGTCGGGGAGGCGAGCACCTTCGACATTGTTGATCGACCATCCTCGAGTGCAACATTACGGAACGCGTCGATCAGCAGTGCCGCGCCCACTTGCTGGCCCAACTGACTGTTCTTCGTATCGACATGCTCAAACAGGTCTCGCAGATCGAGGAGGTCTTGTTTATCGGCTGCGATGGGGGCTTGAGCGAAGCGCCTCGCAAACGCTTCAAGCACGTCTTGGGCGATTACGTCTGTCTTGTAGTTCGCGCTCTCTGATAACCATTCGACGAGGGGAGAGTACTGTGTAGAGAGCAGGACAGGGTGAACCAAATTTGTCAGATGATGGCGAGCTGCAAATCCAATTGTGGGTGGCTGCCCTGTTAGCCACGAATCGGCTTCGTCTTCAGCCTTGGCTTGTGTACGTTGCCCGCTTGCAAGCGGCACCCATTGAGAGTCCAGCAGCAGATAGTCTTCGTCCAGTTCGAGGCATTTTATAGCCATGTCCAAGAACCATGACGCAGACTTGTGTTCGAATCGATCTTCGTCACAGTGTTCGAACACATCCCCGAGTTGCAGCGAGTGTGAGACGGAGAGGGCCTCTAGGACGACTCGCCAACGCCCGTCGCTGTCCCGCATCCACTCGGGCAGCATTGGCCACCCGCTCACCGCGAGGTGGTCAGCTTTTGTCAGCATTCCGTCGATCGACTCATCGCAATACGAAATCTGGCTCAGCGAATAGCGGCCATCAATGAGAGTCGAACAAGCTTTGAAGGCCTCTATCCCTTTGCTCCATTGTTCATAGAACAATTTGTTGAGCCAGTCCGAACTGCTGTCTGTCTTCGCCCCGACAGGAACGGCCAGCCAAGCAAGGGTATTGCGTTGCTGCGCCAGATAAATGGCCAGCTCACCTAGAAACTGGCCGGATGCCTCAGTGAGCCACTGATTCCAGGCGCCATGAATCATGTCTTCCCGAGAGGTAGAGGGGTCAAACTGTGCGTCGAGAGAGAATGCAGCATTGGTGTGGATCTTGGTGGGCAGCGCCACATGGATCCGTCCTTGAGCACTCCCGTTCACCGGTATCGCAACACCAACGGGTGTGAAATCGCCAGTCGCCTTGGCAGCGCGTGCCTTTCCAGCTGGAACCCTCACTTCGCAAACGAAGCGCTCCCAGAGACTGTCGTCTACCAAGAAGCTTGAGTGGGTGACACGGCTCTGGTGCTTGCCAAGCGCCAGTTTGAACTGGCGATCGGATTGAGTCTGCTGGATCGCCAGATGCTTCAGCGAGATACCCTCATCCAGATCGATTAAAGTGATGGCGCGAACATTGTCCAGGAAGATCAGGTCGCTGGGGGCCCAGTCATCGAACCAGGCTTCCAGAGAGGCAAGGTCATAGTCTGGATACAGATCGACGCTGACCATAGTGTGGTCGGCGAGGGGATCGTAAAAGTCCTTGATAGGCTCGGCTTCTTCCACCATGGCCACGTGGTCATCGCGTGAGCCGAAATGGAAGGGCGCGCTGTGGACTGTCAGATTATCGCCGAGCTGCGTTAGGGTTTTCAGGCCGATGCCGAACCGACCTTTGAGCTCGGCTGATTGCTGCTTGGTGGAGTAGAACGGGTAGATCATGGGTAGCACGTGGGGCAGTTCCACGGGCAAACCGTTATGGACGATGACCAGCTGCTTACTGCCGTTAAAAGTCTGTACACCAAATTGCACAGAAGTGGCATTCAGGTCATCAGCATTCTGGATAACCTCACGAAGCCCTTGATAAGGGTCGGTGTTCAGCCGTTTGGCGCCCTGATTTCCTCCCTTGAGCAGGGTGGTCAGGATCTCGGGCTGCTCACGTTGAAGCTTTACAAACTCGATGAGTGCGGCATTCGCATACGCTTTGCTGCGCAGCGTCGGCTCTTTGAAAGTGGAGGCTGAGTTAAAGCAGGCTGAAGCGTGCAAGCGTCCGAGTTGCTCGTCCATGATGGAACTCCATAAAGGCACTTTGAGATCAGCCGATCATAGACTCGCTTCGATGCGAGTTCCATAGATGGCTGAGGTTCGTAGCGCAGTTTGGATACCAGTTGGGTTGCGGACAAAGTAGATACGTCACGCCTTAGGTGAAGGTGAAGTTACTGGTTCCCGAGCTGAGGTGCACACTTCGCAATCTGATGAGATCATGCTGATCTGCTGGCTCTGGCAGCATCCCCGGCCAACCTCCATGACTGTGCGCTCGATAGCGATTTGCGCCTTTACGGTGGCTGGCACGCTGCGACCTCAGCAACACGATCTAGAACAGCAGAACTCCCTCCAGTAGCACCCCTGTTTTTCTCAAAAAGTCGTCTCCAACTAATTGCGGGTGGTAGACGATCTCTTCCGGGAGGCTTTCGGGGTGTGAGACGCAAGCACGGCCAATGTAATCTGAAATATTGTTCACGACCCCAACTGTCGTGAGGAACGTCAGGTCGATGATCTCGTGGCTGGGTAGCGTCAACCAAGCATGCAAGTTAACTTGCTGAAAGCTCAAGTTTTGCTTGAGCATCGGCTTGAGCTTGCCCGTGGGTGTGTGAAAAACAGGTTGGCCGTTAAAATGCACGTAGCCCAACGTGAAGAACAGCGGGATCCCGAGCAGGTCTTCCAGTGGGGTTTGAATTGCTCCAGTAGCCTGGAAGCACTTGCCCGCGAAATCCTGTGGTCGCTCATTTGGAAAGGTATCGATCCAACATTGCCCGATTTCAGCTGCATTTTGATCGCTAAGATATCGGTCAGATGATGAGACGAACTCAGGGCGCTGCAGTCCCCAGCGCTTCGTTCTCTTCAGGGCACCTGAAAATTGGGTCTCGTAGCTATCAGGTTTTTTGCGATGGAATGCCGGGAAGAACTTTTCGAACAATGACATGCATTTCCTTGCGATGATTGATTTTCTGGGGTGCAGAGGTTTTCTTGCCTGGAGTATGTACTGAACTGCAAACCGAGGAACGGTGGCAGTCTCATGCCCCACACAACGGTAAGCGTTTCAGTCACTTCTGATGCGAACCTGAGACAAACAAGGGTTCGGCGACCCATTATGTTCACAGTAACTCAACCTCTTCAGGAGCAAACCAACCGGCCTCGATAGCGCGCTGCATGGCGGTTTCACGCTGCGAGGTGTATACGACAATGGCGAGGCTTTCTTCAGCCCTGCTGCAAGTGACGTACAGCAAGCGTCGCGTCCGAGAAAGGGCATCGTCCTTGCCTGCCTGTTGATTCTTGATGTCGTTGTCCGAGGGCGCCTTAACGCCTAACAGCTTCTCGTAGCTGAACAGGAATCCTCCTGCCTCTTCATCGTTGAGAATAACCATGACCCTTGGAAACTCCAAGCCTTTCACCCCCTGATGCGTATCGAAAGGAGACAGGCCTTCTGCGTATCCCGCGAACGCAGCCATCTCAGAGTAAGGCCGCCCCAGAAGCACACGGTACGCATGCACCTCAAGAGCCTCACGGTCAATGGTATCCGGCGGTTCCTCGTCGATAACGCCTTGTGCAAAGGCCGTCAGGAGCCGCTCCGGTATTTCGAGCAGACTTGTGTCTACTAGTGCGGACACGACATCGGCCAAGGATGGATTGTTGTCGGCGAATAGCCCGCACAGTGTTTGACAGCCCATACCTGCCTGCTGAAGCAATGCCAACTGATCAGGGGCCGCTTTCATGCGGTCGCTGTCCAGCAGAGGGGATATCAACCTTACAGCTTCCATCAGAGCGAATTCGCTCTCATCTGCAGCGGACAAGATAGGCATGACGCCCTCAAAGAAGAGTTTGAGTACCGGTAGCGTTCCATCCAGCAAACCGGTGCGTAGATGCTCTACTGCATAAAGAGGCGTGAAAACCCGCTCGAAGCCGAGACGTCTGCCTGCCATTTTGTGCTCAAGGATTAGCGTCTTGCGCTCTGAGGTTCCAGCCGCCCAATGCTGGTCGCCCGTAATCTGCGCCATACGCTCGGCAATCCGGCTCTCCAACCCAAAGCCTGCGTCCGCCGCTTGCTGAGTACAGAACAGGCGGACGGCACCTCGTATCGCGGCGGGTTTTGGAGTCTGTTGATGATCATCGGCAGCGCTGCGAATGACATTGATGAGTTCAACGACCCTGGTGGGGCACCGGCGGTTTACGGGTTTCTCGGGGATAGCCCAGTCATCGGGAATAGCCCGCTCTAGGTGTTCTTTCCCATCGTTGTAAATTCGTTGCATGGTGTCGCCCAGAAGCCCCAGGCAAAACCGTGCAGGGATAAGCGATTGAGCGGTCAGAAACGCGTCCATGAGCGCGCCATTGGTATCCTGGCTTTCATCGATCAGAAGCACCGGGTACTGATCGGCCATAACGTCCAGCAAAGGAGGGCGTTGAATAAATGCAGCCGCCATCTGGACAACCTCCGCGTGGTTCAGCGCTTGGCGCCCTCGGTTCTCTCCGGTGGGGCTGTACGTGAAACTGACGACTTCATCCAAGGCAGCCAGCCGCCTCGTTTTACTATCAAGCGATGCGCGATTGGCACGAGCCGTTTTGTTATTCAGATCTCGGGCTTTGCCGAGCTTTTCGTTCAGCTCTTCAATGCTTTCGCCAAGTTTGACGCGAAGCCACTCACGGATGTCGTCATTGAAGCCCTGGAT
Organism: Pseudomonas sp. JC1203; assembly: GCF_056175065.1. Taxonomy (NCBI): domain Bacteria; kingdom Pseudomonadati; phylum Pseudomonadota; class Gammaproteobacteria; order Pseudomonadales; family Pseudomonadaceae; genus Pseudomonas; species Pseudomonas sp. JC1203. The sequence continues at coordinate 212,820 of NZ_JBWCAM010000002.1, read as the reverse complement.
CATTCGCCATGAAAACGCATGGATGGTTGAAACGACCACCAAGGGGTCATGCTCCAGACGACGTGCAATCTCCTCGCACGCCGCGTTGGTGTAGGTGATGATTGCAACCTGACGCCCTTCAAACGTAAGCCGTTTGTGCTCTCGGGACTTCAGTTCACTCACCGCCGTAACCAAGGAATGTGTTTTCCCTGATCCTGCGCCGGCGTACAGGAAGAAGCTTTTCGGATGATCCAAGTCCAAGCACTCTCGGATCACCTCATCGGCATCACGGACATCACGGACATCACGGACATCACGGACATCAGCGGGGGACTCAGTAGTCGCGGGGCTCATTCTGCCCCCCCAACGATCTCTGTTACCTCAACGATCGCGGCAGGGACGACCAGTAAATCCTTGCGCTTGAACTCCAGCTTGGACTGCAACCACGTCAGACCTTCATGGATGTAGGCAGGTACAGCAAGCTGACCGAAGACCGGGTCGCCGAGCACCTCAAGTGAGAATTCGGCTTTGTCGCCCGTGCGCAGTGCATCGAACAGGGCTGAGCCCAAAGCTTGCCCTGTTCCAGCCTCCTGGATAGCCTGGCTGAAAGCACGCATCAATCCACGTCGAGGAGTTCCCGTGAAGCACTGGAGATTGGTTAATGCCAAGCTGTCTTCAAACGTATTTGGCAGAACTTCATCCTGGGCACCGGTCTTCGGCAATTGAACCGAGATAGGGGTTTGATACGCGATTCTGATCGAGTAAAGGGAATCGATCTCCTCAACCTTATGCTCATCCGCCAGATCGAGCAGCGTGTCCACATCATGACTGAGCCCCTTCACTCGCATCCAGTGACGAACAGTCGGGTTGTTAGTAATCTGTTCTGCGCCCCTAGCCACTGGTTGTGCAGCTTTGTCTTTCCCGGCGTCGAGATCGGTGATGACCAACGTGGCGATACCCAGTGCATCCACTAAAGGCCTCAGTCGATGAGCATGACTTCCGCCAATATCCAGGATGGTGATGTAGCACTGGTCTAGGAATTTGAAGTGTTGCCGCAGGAAATGGGGCAGGATCATTCGCTCTGCAGCGCCTTCCACCAAGATCACAGCATCAGCGAAGAACAGGTCGGCGTGGTGCGCTCGCAGGTACCGTGTGACGAACTCTTTAGTTTTGCCTGTTTGGCCAAATACGGTACTCAGGTTGGAAACGGTCGAAACAGGAATGGGTATGCCTGCCATGCCGGATGGTAGCCGCCGGAAGTAGCGCAGGTGTTCATATTCGATTTCGTGAGCGACGTGGCTTGAGTGGGAGCTGACGACCAGTTGGGTCTTCAGGTTAGGAAATTCCTCAAGCACCGGGTCGTTGCACAGCACGTGGTACGCATGCTTTATAAACGCTTGCTGGACTTGAACGTGCAGGTGCGCCTCAGGCTCCTCAACCAGCACAAGGTGTATGGGTTCGACGTTCGCAGTGGTACGTTCTTCGGGGACTCGGGACTTCCTCAGCCAGTTGTCACGAAATGCCATGAGCCGGAAGATCATGGAGATCAGATTTTGGTAACCCAGCCCATTCGATGTCTCTGGAAGCGTTAAGCGAGGCTTTCCGGGCGCACCTGCAACCGAGTCTAACTCAAACAGAACTGCTGCCTCATGATCTAAGCCATCAGTTGGGCCGAGGCGGGTTGCCACTTTGATGCTGGGATCGCTGTGGTTCGGGTATCCAAGCCCTGCAACCTCTCTAAGCGCGGGCGCAAAGCTGGTTGTTAGCCTGGTGTCAAAAGCGCTTTGGGCAGCTTCAATGGCCCTGAGCGCTTCAAGATCCGATACGTCTGGGCTGTCGCCAGGATCGAGGTGGCGGCGATAGTAGGTTCGCAGCTGCTCAGACAACTTCCTGCCACTTCCCGTTTTACTGTCGTCTTGCCCCTCATCGGCACTGTCTCCGAAGCCGCGCTGAGCATTGATCTCATGAACCCGGATCAGACTGAGGAGTGGATTACGCTCAAGTGGCACAGCCGTGTCAGCCAGCGCTTGGAGAATCGCTGTCCGGTTTTCGGCACACGGTGCAGAAAGCATTTCCGGATTAAGCCGATACCAACGCACCTTGAACGACTTGACCAAGCGCCGGTTTAAATAGTCATGAAGACTCTGCGGCCATAGCTGTAGGGTAGGGCGCTGTTGTCCTTGCTCAGCCTGATTCTGGATCTCCTGAAGGAGTGTGGCCACACGAGCACGCTCTTTTCGATAATCGGTGTAAAGCGTGGGTAGGTCGTCCGGTTCCAATCGAAACCGCATTCCGACCATTCCACCAGACCAGGAAAAATTGGGAATCAGATCGCGAATATGATGGAGCTCACCTTGAGCTACATGTATCCACACGTCGAGCGTCGGCAGCCAGTCAGCCCAGGTATTAGCCTCTTGAATCGCAAAGCCTTCTTCTGCTTGCTCCCATTCACGCCCAATAGCGTCAAGCGTGGCTATATGGCAGAGAGTCAAATCTTGCAGTCTGAATGTAGTGGGCTTCACCAAGAACTTGCGCAACGCCAACATCGCTGAGGACTTGCCGCTGTTGTTGGCGCCCACCAGGAGCGTCGTTTCGGCGGCCAGATCGATTCTGACAGACTTCAGCTTGCGAAAATTCGCAATTTCCAGGTGCTGGATACGCATAGATTCATCTTTGAAAAATGCAGAGGGCGAGGGAGTAGGTCTGCCTAGGTCGTTGAACCTTACCTGAGCGGTTGCCAGACACCAGATGGCTGCGTGCTGATTAGCCGATCGCTGGAGCGAAGTGTCCTAGACTACTTAAGCAGAAGTCTGACGCCAAGGAGATTTTGCTGGTAACGGCATGAGTCTCAAGTCTGAGGCGTCTGCTTTACCTACTTGGCGCGTGGCGGTGTGATGGGATTGAGGGCTGCATCTTTTTCTATGCACTTGACTGCAAGCCAGCGGATGATCGGCACGACATGGCTGATTTTGTGACTGGGTTTGCTGAACGTTTGTGTGAAGGCTCTAGCATCTCACAGCCCCTGTGCTTTCCATCTACCAAATCGCGCTTTTCGGGTTAGTGCTCCACGAAACTCGGTGCGATTAGGTACGCGAGTGAGGCCCCAGGCAAGTCTGTAGGTGATCTACGACGCGTGGCTTGACGTGCCGATCGCATTCCTCTGTCGCATAGCATTACGCGAAGGTGCCCTGACGGTCGAGGACCACGAGCGCTCGCGTTAGTCGAACAACTCCGTTCACAGCAGCCGGTTGATCTCTTGTGCTCTTTTTTGAACTCTCCCGATCTTGCTATTACACACACTGTCGCAAATGACGAACATCGGATGTTGGATGGCCCGCTTTCCGCGCTTGGATGAATGAGTTACGAACCCAGAGCCGCAGCACAGCTGGCAGTCGAAGCATCATATATGTGACAGCAGTGATCGGCCTGTATGCACACCGTATGGCGGCTGGTAACGCCCGCACCAGTTCAACAAAGGGTTACCGCCTAGGGCTGCCCAAAACTTAACCCAGAGTCCGAGATCAGATGACCACTACTTGAGATGTAGATGTTTTGACTGGCTCATGCGCCCCAAACTTTCAAGGCACATGAGATTACTGCTCCAACTAGAAGCGAAGAACCAAATACAGCACCACGTGCGCGCTATTTCAACGCAATCAACGCATCCACCAACCCCTTAGCCCCCTCAATATGATGCAACGCCGACCAAACCAATCCCTTCGAACTCCCATCCCCATCAGTCAACTCATAAGCCGCCTCATATGCGCATTTCAACAAATGCGACAAATGACTTAGTGCATCATCCAGGCTTATCCCAGGGTTCACACTAAAAAACGCCTGCTGCCGAGAGTCCAGCATCCCGAAGGGCAGGCTGGTTGTTTCCACTACGTCACTCACGATAAAAATTCCTATGAAGATAGACCGTGTGGCCAGCCAACAAGGCATAGCCACGGAAAACTCCAGTGAGCGGGTGACCAAACCCGGCCGCTGTGTAAGCGGCGAGGGGAGGTTAGTCATCTGTTCGGTAGGGCACAAGCGAGAAAATGTAAGCTAATTATTCAGTTATCGGCGAATTTGTAGGCAATTTCTGAGGATAATTCTGACAGTATGACACTTCGAGAATGCACGCTTATTTACTCGGCACCCTATGCCGCGCATACATCGTAGTAGCCCCCCCAGAACCACCCCGGGCCTGCAACTCAAACGCCTGCGGATAAGCCTTGATCAAATCACTCAACTTCTTGAACCCATGAGTCCGAGGATCAAACTCCGGCCGCAGCTTCGTAATGTTAGTGCCCAGGGCACCCAACTGCGCCCAGCCATCCTCATCGGCAATGTCGTCCAGGATCTTGGTGATAAACCCAATGGGCGCCTTGGGCTTCTTGGGTTTTTCTGCGGCAACCGTTTTAGCGGCATCCGGCACCACGGCTGACTCAACCGATGGTTCAGGGCTCAGCGCCGGCGGAACTTCCTCACGCAGCAGTTCGATGTAGATGAACTTGTCGCAAGCGGCCACGAACGGCTTGGGCGTTTTTTCCTCGCCGAAGCCGTACACGGTCAAGCCTTCTTCGCGGAGCCGTGAGGCCAGGCGGGTGAAGTCGCTGTCGCTGGACACCAGGCAGAAGCCGTCGAAGCGTCGAGTGTAGAGCAAGTCCATGGCGTCGATGATGAGCGAGCTGTCGGTGGCGTTCTTGCCCTTGGTGTAGGCGAATTGCTGGATGGGCTGGATGGAATGGTCGAGCAGCACTTTTTTCCAGCCGCCCAGTTGTGGGCCGGTCCAGTCGCCGTAGATGCGTTTGACGCTGGCAACGCCGTATTTGGCGATTTCCTCGAAGAGGCCTTCGACGATGGCGGCTGGGGCGTTATCGGCGTCGATCAGGACGGCCAGGTGTTTTTGGGTGGTGCTGATTCCGTGGGTGGCCATTGGGCGTCCTTGATGGCGTGGGGGCTGGGGTTACAGTACACCATGGTAGGTGTGGTGATGCGGCTGGCCAGCGCAGCCTTTGGCAGCGGCTACGGGATTGGGCGCTGGGTGAAATGTTGGCGGTGGTTGCCCAGGTGGTTGTGCAGATTTCGCGTAGCGGCGCATAAGAAGCTCGCTGGCAAGCCAGCTCTCACAGGACGCCAGCCGGCGCGAGATTGCAGAGGTTTGGGTGGAGCAGACCTGTGAGCATCTGAAGATCAACGGAAAACCTCAAAATGTTGATTTCACTACCTTTTCCACAAATTGACCGTTAATGAGCGGAAATTTTTCTCTGAGATCGACGAGAATTCCACTCATTAAGGAGGGAGACGCTCCTGGCCGCGTCCCATGCTTTTTAGATCGCGGGATTTAGCAATCGCCAGTGTTCATTACGTTCTTTGAGGGTAATCAATACAAACTGCTCTAGATCAATAAGTTTCAGATTGCGCTCTAGTAACAAGCGCAAGTAGAAAAGAGGCAGGCTTTGGAAGGCCTCGCTGAGGTTTAGGTCTTGGAGGGGAGGAGGTTGATTTTCTGTAATGTGAACTTTTGAAGCAGGTGAAACATTACAAGCTGAGAACCAATTAAAACTAAAGTCACCAGAATTTTTGGAGAGTTTTGGGCTGAGCAAAAAATTGCTGTGCAGCCGAAGAAGGACCTTCCTAGCTATATCGTGAAAGGTTTGGTGTCGTATTATTCCGCCCGCTATGACTATTCCGAGGCATACGTCGTAACGCAATATCAATTTCGGTGTAAAAATTTCTGTTTTAAATGGGTTGTAGACCGGGAACCCTAGGTCTAAGTAACCTAGTCGAAGGTGGGTTACTCTAATGTTTTGCATTTAGGAACCCTTCAAGAAAACTCTGATAGGCGATGCACTTAAGTACCTCGGAGAACCCGGATAGCCTCATTGCAATGGCAGGGTCTGAATTATTCAGTACTATTCGGCTTAACTTTCCTATTGAATTGGGTGCAAGTGAATAGCAGTAGCCAAATTTTGAAATGCTATCAATTATTGGATCGGTCAATTTTTCTGCGTTATCTGAGGAGATCGCGTGAAACATAATGATTGCGCAAGCTCGCTCCAGAGCGTTGCTGATTACAGCGCCAATTTGAAAGCTTGCCTGCCAGCTTAGTGTCTTCCATTGAATATTGCGGGCTCTTGGAGCACTCATGAAGAACGACGCGATCCCGCCGGAATCGCACTGTGCGTGAAGAAATAACTCAAGTATGTACTTAAATGCTTTGAACCGTTGTTGAGCGTTATCAGTGTTTTCGAGTTTCATTGTGTCAGTCAGGTTTTGATAGATTGCTTTAGCGGTACAGGCAATATTCCGAAGGGTACTTTCGGGTAAGGAGGTGCGAAGCGAAGCGGGTTTGCTGGTTATGTAATGCATTAAGTCGATAGTTCTGGGAGGAAAGCAATCCAGCAACCTGTCGTGAGCACTACAAAATGGGCATGCCACATGGCGCCAAGCCTTTAGAAACCGTAATGCATGGTATTGCTTCAAATATGATGCCAAGCACTCCATGCATACGAAGTCGGCCACAGTGTGCGGTATAATCCAGTAGTCCTGAGGTGTAACTATATTGGGAGGAAGCGCGGCGTCGAATTGACTGTTGGACTGGTCAAAATCAGGGTCCCCCTCGAGTTCATAGGACCTGGATTTATAGCCTATAGCTTTAGCCGTTTGAACAGAAAACGGCTGCCTTGTTAGGAGTGAAGAAAAAGATTCCTCTTCAAATGTTGGCAGCAAAAAAAATCCTCCCGCTGTCTTCGATTAGCTGTTCAAGCTTTTTGCTGGCATAAATGCCTAGCATACTTGACTGGTGATTTAGTATTAAATTTATAACAAGTTGTTGCGTGTGGCGGATCAAATTACCAGTGTTTCCTTGGCAGTGTTGGTAGATCTGGTTTTGGTATTTTGGCAAATTCAGCCGCACACCATATAAACTCAGTACGAGATCGGATAATGTTGCGAGATAGGCGTTAAATGACTGGCCTGGAGGCCACTCATCAATATGAAGTGCTCTGTGCTCGGGCCAGCTGGATATCCACGGTACGTTTGGCAGGTACGTATTGCCGAGAATAAACGATGTCCGCGGGAATTCCTTTGCCAACGTGGCCCATTGACTCATGTGCGTGGAAATATCTTTTTTTTCTACAACCCCGTTGAGAAAATCGTCAACGATGACAATTTCTGGCTTTGCCATCGCCAAAAGTGTACTAATGAAATAAGGCAGTCCAGAGGATGATGTGCATCGTGTACTGTCGGACGGTCTAAATCCGTAATAATGAAGTAGCATTTGGTATGGCGAGTGGAGGGAAAAGTCTTGACGGTGCAATACTACAATATTTGCGCTCATCAATTTCAATTCCTCAGTTGCACGAGACAAAACCATCGAAATCCCGCTTCCTGATTGTCCGCACACCAATAACGGAAATCTCAAGCTATTAGATTTATGATACAGTTGAATCTCGCGAATCCACTGCGAAATCTGGGGAGTTGGTAGTTGCAAGTCATCATAAATTGACTGAATTACTTTGCGAAATTTATCCAAGGGCTTATCACTATGGTTTTAGTGAGGTTGCATAAGGGATATTCCATAGTGCGGTGCAAGTTGGTAAGCCTGCCCTATGATTTCTGCAGTTACTTTTTCCTGCCCGCTACGTATCGCTTCAGCTGCAGCTACTTGGATTATTTTTGCAACATTATCCATGATGCCTGCTGATGTTTTGAGTATCATTTTTGAGTTTTTCTCATCCCATATTCTTGACTCATGTTTTATCGGCAAGGTGCGTTCGTAGGCTAGTAGAAAGGAGCGAAAACTTTCGTCAAGCTGCCACTTCTGTAGCGGCCACTGCAGATAGCGCCTCTCGAGTTGGGTATCCAGCCGAAGTGCTTCGCTCGCCTTCTCAGTACCAAAAGCAAAAACACTGAGATTGAATTGCTCCCCCGAGAGATTTTTTAGCAGAGATAAGTTTGCTCGTTGCTGAAAAGGTGTCAATGTAAGAGCGTCGTGAATTTCGTCAATTACAATGCCTTTAATGTTGTTGTGTGCCACGGTTCGTGCGAACTCCTTTGAGGCATTAAAGCCACTATATTTTCTGGTGAGCGGGATGGCAAACGCCTGAAATAGTAGCTCGCGAAAATTATAGTTTTCAGGCGTTTGCCGCATGCTCATGAAAACTAGATTGCTCGAGTGCGTGGAGCTATTTTCTTTAATTTTATTGATTAAACTAGTTTTTCCATACCCACCTTCGCCCCAGACTAGCATGCAAGGAGCTTGAATTTTATTTTTGGACTGAAGCATGAATTCCATTGATTTCAGAATGGAATCCACAGCTGGATACTCGAGAAATACATCTTCTAGACAGATCGCAATTCTTTGTTCAGGCTTCAGTTTTAACAAGTGCTTCCGCGACTCCCTTATATGGGTGTCTGAATATGTTGGATTAGTTTTGTTGTCGGATGATTCTGTCATCATTAGTTCCATTTGGGTTGGAGTTACATTCATAGCAATCGTTACAATGAAAGTGGGTCGGTAAAACAATCGTTTTGTGGTTATATTGTCTGAGGCCATTCAATCTGTTGCGTCGAAAAGCGTTGGAGGCACGGAAAAATTTACGTTATCTTGAGTGTTGTTATGCGGCTGATGATTGATTAAGTCCGGGAAGAGACCTTTGGGCAGTCCCGAGTTTATGGTGTGGTTGTGCTGCCGCTTAGCCTCCGCAGCGTTGTTCATCGCGCTGGCTGCGCGCGTGCTTTTTTTGCTCTGTTTCACCAAGTCGTTATTTTTTTGGACTTGGCGGAGAGCATCAGGATCAGTGATAGTTCCCGGTGGATCGGACTTGTTGAATTCCCGGTTGCATCTATAACTTTCATAGCTTATAAAATCATGGTCGCCGGTTATTTTTGGAACTTTTACATAGTTATCGCCCGCTTTGACCCAGATTTGATCTAGGTTGTACGGATCAAATTTTACTGTGATTTTTCCGCGACCTTGAAACTTGCTTATGTCGGGGGAGTAATATCTGTTGGCATTCATGAGGATGCCGCGATTGTGCACCGGTTTCTGCTGCTCTGGCAGGAAGTCGATATAAAGTTGCTGGGGGTTGGTAATCAGTTGCGGAGCTGCGTTTTTGGAGTTGAAATATCCATCCCAAGTATCTTTTGGCGATTTTTTGAGTTCTGTGTGCACCGTGCCATGGTAGATCATGACCTGCCCTGCAAACCAAGTCACGAACTCGCTGAATGTAAGTGACGATAACTTTTCACTGTTGTAATCACCGCGCTGTTGAGGATTCGAATATGTCGCGCCGGGCAGAAAATGTACGGCTGTAGTCATGAACGTGCCAATCAAGCGTTCGATGTGCCCTCCCATGTGTTTCTTATAAGGTTTTCTGTATTCTGGTTCAACTCCGTATTTGCGCAGTGCCGCGCGAACTGTTAAGGATCTGAACTCCTTAGCATTGTCCATCATGAGTATTTGCGGCAGGCCGTAGTAAGGGTACTCCACATAATCGGGGCCGCTGAAAAAATAGCCCATTTTTTTAGGGAGCGCGGCCATCCCGAAACTTTGCTGTACCGAGATCAACGAGGGCGCAAACATTGAAATGTAGTAGCCAAGAATAACGCGGGTATATATATCAATAATCAAAGTAACCCAGGGGCGGCCGACAATTATTGTCCTGTCGTGCTCGGCGCGCAGAAGCAAATCCACCCTTGTATGGTCGACTTGCGCAACGCTTAGCGGGGCGTCCGCTTTCACTATTCCAGGCCGCGGCTCATATTTCTGACGTGCTGCATCCGGGCCATTTTTTTTCATTTCAATTTCTTTTGGGTCGCGCATTTTGATTAATCGCGTAACGGTTCCGAGGCCTGGACATTGCAACCCCTCATTGAAACACTGTGCCTGAACCTGTTTCCAAACCGCTGAATAACTTGCTGCTGGTCCGTTGTAATATCTTTTAAAGCACTCAGAAATTATCTCACGTGCACGCTCACTGATTCTGAAATAGCCCACTTTCGGTCCAGTGGCTTGGCAGGTGATGCTAGTTGGGCCAAAGTCTTCACTGTAACGGCTAGCGAGTTTATAAAACTGGCTTTTTTTTAGGCTTAATAGCTCAGCGCTTTGGTTTGCGTTCAATTCGTTTCTTCTGAATCGCATAATCACTTGAGCTCTTTCAGCAGCTTGCACTAAACGTGCTGCTACTGAAGGATCTGCTGGGTCTAATCGAAGATTTTCGACGTGCTTGGATGTTGACCTGGGGATCGCCCTGATATCACTTATGGTCACATCGTATGACGAACCCGACTCGTATTCCCTTACAGTTAGGTCTTCAGCGCCAAGCCTTTTAGAAATTACAGCAAGCACGCCATGTACGATTACGTAATCTCCAATTTCTAAAAGCTGATCCACTGCGAATCTCCCTCTCTCTCCAACCAGGCTTACCCACATTGAATCACGAATAACGGTACACTGAAGCTGATGTGTACCATTCTAGGGGGTCTGCAATTGAGGAGTCACGAGGCAAAAAACAACGAAATAATTTTCGGAAAACCTTTGAAAATCAACATATTGAAGAATTATGCACGCCGCGCATTGAGAAATGATGTGTAAACGTGATATCCCGATTAAGGAGTATGATGTGCCAAGACCACGTAAGCAGCAGGTTGACTACTTGAAAGTGAGGGCGGTGGCCATGACCATCGCAGGCGAGGCAGGTATTTCTAGCACCGGTTACGCTCTGGCTCGTTGGTTTGAGCAATTCAACGGTGTAGAAGCAGGATCTCTTGATCCAAAACCGTGGAGGTTGTTCTTGAGGGGGCATCAGCCTCAGCATAGCACTTTCAGCCAACTCCTTTGTATATGCCCTCAAGCAGTTGAGGTATATAGCCACCCACTGTGGTCCCTTCTCAGAGAGAACTGTGACGCATCTACGCGAATTGAAATCCTCAATACTTACGGAATTGCGCCTGAGTGCCTATGTTATTATTCGTTAAAAGAGCTACAGAAATACCGCAGCTTCGATAGGCTAGCGATAATTGTTGCGACAGTTAGCGTGCTGGGTGAGTACCAAGGCTTTCAGGTGTATCAGGATGCTCTTGATAGCTTTGCGCAGCTAATCATCGAGCAGAAGTGGAGTGGGCTGCAAGAGGAGTTGTCTGGTTTAGTGTTTGGCGCTGTAGAAACGGCAGGGGTACTTGGCTTTGAGTCTGCCTGTTTTGAAGTACGTGGAACTGTGAGATTCTGGAGGGTAGTGTGCGCAGGCTACTTTAGCCCGAGAGGAAGAGATAGTTCGGATGTTTGGCTTACATGGCGCGGTGTTATCAGGGAGATGGGCTGGCAGGATCGCTTGGATCTTGCAAATCATTTAGATGCGAGACAAAATGGAGGGCGGGCTGAGAATGCAAATGGCGAGAAGCAACTAAAGCGCATAGAGAGAAAAGTATATAGATGCTGTCCGCGCACATCTACAGCTTAATGGATGCACGTAGTGCTTCTAATGCTTGCTTTTGCGACGACCGCAAAGCTTCATTATTAGATTGACAGTTTGCCAGTTCATTTTTCAAATTTTGTATAGTTAAGCATAGCTGGGTAACAATCACCCTGGCTTCTCCTAGTGATTCTATGCTGAAAAACCTTTCAGCTATTGCAGAGGGTTCGTCTACGTAAAGGTGGTGACTAATAAGCAGGTTGCTAGTGTCGACGTCTGAAACACTTGGGGAATTAGCGGTTTCACTTTGCGCGTTAAGCGACTTTACCATTCGTAGAATTGTAGTTTTGGAGCCTTGGTTTCCCAGTTCTGCTCTAATGGAGTTTAGAGTTGCTTTCATGCCTCTAGCCTTCAAGCGTTGGATGGCCCGTGCAACATCAGTTTCGGTTATTTTGCTTTTCATCATCTTGCACTCTGCAGTGTACGACTCTAAACATTATGCCTAAACGATATTTTCAAGTCAATGCCGTCAAATTTATGGCTGACATGTGCATGAATCGTCAACCTCAGGTGATTATGGCATTAGGCCGTTACTTGGCTACTGTATTGAGAATGTGGATGGGATGTGTGTGGCTGACTATTACGCAACTTTTTGTGAATACCAATGTTATTTGAATAGGCATTCCCACTAGCATTGTACGCTATCGCTATAGCGAAATCTTAACCGTGGCGTTGCCTGACGTTTACCGTTATCTGGTTACCTTCTGCCCCTGGTTTCGCCCATCAGCATGAGTGGTTATTGCATCAGTCTGACTGCCCGCGTCGTTAATCGGCTGTCGCTTTATAATAGGATGCGTTAGTAGCTTTAGAGGTTGTCTGGGATCTTCCGTGTAAGCATCCAAGGCCGATTGTGTCAGCTATTATTGATAGTCACGGTGGATCATTCAAGGATTTGTCATGGCGTACACTGCGGCCTTGGGGCTAAGCCCGAACATGAAAATTTACCGCTACATGGACTTGGCCAAATTTCTCTCGTTGATTCATCAACAGTACCTGTTTTTCGCCAAGGCTAGTTCCTTTGAGGATCTGCTCGAAGGCATGCCCACGGATCTGGATAGCTTTATGGGCAGTGGTATGGCGGACACGCTCGAGCATGTGGTCAACGGGGTGTGGCCCGCGCCTAGGGGATCTGATCGCTTAGCACTGGACGAAAAGACTGCTGCCAACCGTGCTCGCGCTCAATTTGATGAGCGAACGGTGAATACCGTATTGGGCCCAGTGCGGGCCGGAGACTACCCGACGCATTTAGCTATCTTTGAGGCGGTTTCGCACTGGGTGGATGTGAGTTGCTGGCACACCGATGCTGGCGGTGTGGAGAGTATGGCCATGTGGAAGATTTATGGCGGGGGTACGGCGGCGGTGTGTGTTCAATCGACCTTAGGGGCGGCGGTCAGCTCCCTGCACTGCCCCGATCATTTGGACCTTCATGCAGGCATCGTAAGTTACCGGGATTACCAAAATGACCTTGTCGGCAGCGATGACCCCAAGCAGGTGTTTTTCCAGAAAAGTCGATTCTATGAGTTCGAAAAGGAGCTTCGGTTTATCATGTACCCATCGGGCTCTGTGGACCCTTGCAGCCGACGTGCGGAGGCGGGCAGCAAGGTCGCTCTGGATGCCAGGAAGTTAATCCAATCGGTGTTGATCTCTCCTGCGGCCAGTCCCTGGTTTCGAGAGCTGATTGAGTTAGTTTTGTGCGAAGCCGGGTTCACGGCACCGGTGGCAGATTCCAAGATACCTTTTCGGCGAAATTGATGGCTTTTCCTGAGCAAGGAGGCACGGGCGTACCGGCATATCGTTTCTGCTGCCGGAACGCACGCCACAGCAGTAGAGCGCCTACCTCCATGCAATGCCGGTAGGTCTGTTCAACCGTACTGCCGAGCGAGATCTCGCGCTCATAGGTCGTCGCCACAACCAGACACAAGGAAATATCTGCTATGAGTGATGTGCCGGAATTAGCCGGTGGGCAGTGGACTATTCATCCCTATAGCGTGATGGAGCCTAACGCCTTGCGTGCGCAATTGGTCGCGCAGGGATATGAGAGTCAAAGACTGCTACCAATTTTGTGTGATCGAGTATGCGCATTGCTGCAATGTTGCTATCCCCTGCACTTACTGGCGGTGGTTGCGATCAACGGGTTGCAGGCGCCGGTTGACGACCAAGGTGTGAGGTCTGAAGGGTTACTGAAGGGCATCTCACAACCGCATGTTGAGCTATTGCAAGCGCTGATCTTGACCTTGCCCGTTGATCAATGGGGGCACCGTCCTGCTGAGCCTGTCGAGGTTCAGCAACTGATCGACGACTTGAGTGCACTGGCAGACGCCTTCTATCACGCTCGGTATGTCACATTGGCTAAAGCGACTACGACGGAAGAACGTGCGCGACTGTTGCTGCTAGAGCGCGTGCGTGGACACACCCAATTCGTCCGGAACTGGGGGTACCACGGCACAGTCCTGCGCATCGCACGCGAACTCTACGGCCCGCTCGACAGTGACGTAAAAGCGGTCTATGGCTTTAGCGCAACTGATCTGATCGACATCGCTAAGGCCGCACTGGTCGATGTCGAGCAGCGCGGCTCTGCGCGGCTGCAGCGGCTCGTCGCTGTATTACGCTGCGAAACTCTGGACGATATGGTGCGCGCTTTTTATCGTGAGGGCGATTTTGCTGTAGGCGATCCCGAGGAGTACCTACAGCATTTACCGGACACGGTCAGTCGCGAACAAGTGGCCATGAACTTGTGGGCTCATGCTGACCGGCAACTGGTCCTGTTACTGGTGGTGGATCCTGAGCGCATCGCAGTCGCGGCGGGGCGCGATCAGAAGATCGTGCTTCGAGCACTGGACCAGTTGTCTTATACGCCGGGGAGCTTGAGTGCTGACTCCATTTTGCATTTTTTTATGGGCAACCCTATCTGGTCAGCACCCTGCATCAAAGATGGAAAGGAGTATCTGCTCCCTATGCCGCATTTGGTCTTCAGTCAGATCCACATAGTCATGCGTACACTGTTGGAGCGATTGCCACCGGCGGTGAAAACGAAAATGTCCCGGACTCGTGCCGAGTACTTGGAAACAAAAGTCTGCGAGTTGCTGCGCAAAGCTTTGCCCGCTGCCCGGGTACAGGCAGGGGTTAAGTGGTCCATTGGCGCAGACCGTTACGAGACGGATGTGTTGCTGGTGCTCGACCGCACAGTTCTCATTGTCGAAGCGAAGTCTGCGGCGCTGAGTGCGCAGGGGTTGCGGGGAGCGCCAGAACGGGTCAAACGCCATGTTCAAGAGTTGCTGGTTGACCCGGCTGTCCAGTCCGCACGTTTGGAGGAGGTGATCGACGCTGCGCGGGACGGCGATGCCGTCAGCCAAGGCATCCTTACCCCGCTGGAGATTGATGCGACAGCTATCGACCAAGTGATTCGACTGTCGGTGACCCTTGACGATTTTTCCATTCTCGCCAATTGCGAGTCGGTGCTCAAGGGTGCGGGTTGGGTGCCGGCATCCTTGACACTGGCTCCGACCATGAACCTCGCCGACCTAGGCTGCGTGGTCGATATTCTGGAGGAGCCGGCGTACATCCTTCATTATCTAGCACGCCGCGGTTCGATTCAGCGCTCTGCAGAGCTGCTGGGTGACGAGCTGGATTATCTCGGGTTCTATTTGCAAACCGCTTTTGGAATGGGGGATGTTGCACGTCCTGGCACAGCTTTCGCCATTTCCGGTATGTCTGCGCCCATTGATCGTTATTACACCAGTCGAGATGCCGGAGTTGATCTTCCCAAGCCAAGGCTGCAATTGCCCGAGTCAGTGCGTTGTGTAGTACGGGAGGCACAGCGTCGGGGGCGCCAAGGGTGGACGACAGTTTGCATGGCCTTGCTCGACATTGCTTACCATGCTGGTGAAAACCTGGACGACGACCTCTTGTCCCTCGCCCAAGCGATGGCGACCAACCCCAATGATGCTGAACAGCCCCGTGGACTCGCGATCGTGTCGGCCCCCTACAGCGATAATGTGGTGGGCTTTTATGTCTACCCGCAAGCGCGCAGCGGCACGCGTCGCGAAGAAGCGCTGACGTTCGCTCAAGATGCCCTCGCTGACTCCGGCAAGACGCGTTGCGTGGTCGTGGGACGTATGTTGGAAACCTGGCATGCGCCTTACGAGTTTACCGCTATGTTCCTTGCGGACTGAGTCTCTCACGCTCGGCTCGGCAGCTACATGTATCGTCACTTCGATCACCCCCTCACTGAGCGACGGGTTCCCAGTTCGCCGCCAAACCAAGCGTTGACCGACTTTGCCAGCAAATAAGCGGAGTCGGGCAAGGTACACAATGTCACGCCCACTAATCGCACCAGGGCGGCAAGGTGGATGGCGCCGGCCTGCCTGGCGGCGTGTGGGGCAGGTTGATTTCCTTTGGGCAGCGGATATTGCCGAAGCACAGACGCCGGTGGGTTTTCCGGGCCGAAGATGGACCGCGATGCTACACGCAGGTCCTGCACTGCGCGCAGATCTTGATGGGGCGAGGCCGGTCCGCAGTGCTCGCGCTGTTGTGCACGGCGGTGATGTTAGTGAAGGTGGATAAATTTGTTCTCAGCGACCGCGGGCGTAGGATCGAAGGTCGCGCGTAGCGCCAAGAATTTCGACATGCCGGCCAAGGCAAGAATGGCCGGTCCCACCCCCTCCGCTAGCATCAGGCCGTGCATTCAGGCCAGGAGGATTATTGCGACGAATTCCATCATGCTCGGTCCGAGCGCTTCTCTCATATGCCTTTCTTCCGCGATAGTGGAGTGCAGCAAAATGGTGAGCGATAGTCGGGGAGTCTAGGCGCAGGTGTTAGCCATCCTCGCCTTCGTCTTTGCTGTCCTCTGGAGGAGAGGGGGTGTTCAACAACTCGCTGGCACGACTACCAAGCAGCGCACCTGCCTGAAAGTAGCCCATTACCGTGCTGACGCTGCGGTGCTCGGTCATGGCCATCACCTCGCCCAGCGGGACGCCCTGGCGGCCGGCTTCGGTAACGAACCCCGAGCGCAGGCTGTGCGCCGCCCAATCTCCCTCAAGCCCGGCCAGCTGAGCGCGGCGCTGGACGATCCGTGCCACCTGGTCGCCCGATAACCCTGTCGTGCCCACCTTGCCGCCCTTGAACAGCCGCCGAAACAGCGGGCCGCTGCTAGCGGGAGCTGCCGCTAGCCAGGCCGTCAGCGCTTGAGCTGCCGGGCCGCGCAGCGGCTTTTCACGGCGCGTGCCGCCGGTATCGGTTTTGGTCGCGCCCAAGGCGTACAGCCAGGTGTCGGCGTCCAGCCGGCGCACGTCGCCGACCTGCAGTCCCACTACTTCCGAGCGCCGTCGACCGCCACCGCTCCAGGCCAGGAGGAGGAGGGCGCGGTCGCGGATTCCGCGCACGCCATCGTTGCAGGTCGCGAGCATCGCCTGCAGGGGTTCGAGCACCACCGCGGTCTTCTTGCGCACCGCCACGCCTTGCCGCGACTGTGCTTTGCGGGCTTCACGCAGCAAGGCTTTCACCGCCGGCGCCTCGGTGGGACTGTCCCAGTCATGCAGTCGGTGCCACTTGGTCAGCACCGCCAGCCGATGGCTGACGGTGTTGTAGGCCAGTGCCCCGGCTTTGGCTTTGACCCGGGCGCTGACCAGTGCAGCGTCGATCGTTGGCGGCAGCAGGTGGGTCCAGGTGCCGTCGGCGAGCGGCCGGGCCAGGTGGTCGAGGATGAATTGTACAGCCACCGTCGCCGGCAGCGGTGTCTCGCCCAGCACCAGGCCATAGCGCAGCTGCAGCCAGGCCGACCAGTAGGCGAGGGCGCTGCGATAGCTGCGCACCGTATTGGCGGCCGTACCGGCGGCGACGAACGCTGCAGCCGCTTCCTGGGCGCTAAGCGCAAGAAAATGAGGGTCCAGAGGCGGTTCATCGAGCAGTAAAAACTGATCTGTAATATTTGTTACGTTCAACGCATTATAATTCCAGTTTCGATAATATAACGTCGGATAACATTTCATTATCATACCTAATTGCGGAGAGCTGTGGCCATGGCCGTAGGTGTACCGGAAAGCGAAGTGTTTGCTGCAGCGGATGCGGTGTTGGCACGCGGTGAACGGCCTACCGTAGAGCGCGTGCGTGGTGAGTTAGGAAGGGGTAGCCCGGCTCGGGTCGGCGCCCTGTTGGATCAATGGTGGGAGCAATTGGCCGTGCGCCTGCGTGGCGAAACGCGGCTACCCGGCTTGCCTCCGGAAGTGGCGCAGGCGTTCGTTGCCATTTGGCAGCAGGCGACCCTCATGGCGCATGGTCTCGCCGAGCAGGCACTGGATACCCAGCGTCAGGTGCTGGCCGAGGAGCGCGAAGCGCTTAGTGCGCTGGATGCCCGCGCCAGGCTGGAGGTGGCTCAGGCACATAAGCAGGCGGCTGACGCCGTCACCGCAAGGCAACGCGTAGAAACGCGTTTGGCCGATCTTGAGCAACTGCTGGTCCAGCGCCAAGCGCAAATCGAAGACCTGCGCGCGCAACGCGACGAGCTGCAGACGCAGCGTGATGAATCCCAAGCGCATGTGGCCGAGGTCCGGCAGCAGTTGCACGATAGTCGCGAACAGGCCGAACAGGCGCGCCTTGAGCAACAGCGTTATACCCGTGATGTCGAAGACCGCGCCTATCGTGAGATTGATCGAGCTCGCGAAGAGAGCAAGGGCCTGAGCGCCCAACTCAAGGACAGCCAGGGCCAGTTGCACGGGATGCAACATACCCTGACGGTAGCGCAGAAGGCACTGGCCGAAGCGTGTGAACAGCGCAGCACGGCTCAGGCGCAGAGTGTGGCACTGTCCGAACAGCGGGATCAGGCACGCCTCACCGCCCAGCAGACGGGCGAGCAACGCCAGGTCTTGCAGGACCGTCTGCAGCGCGTGGAGGTGGAACTGGGGGAGGTGCAGCGTAGCGCGGCAGCCCACGAGGCCCGTGCGGAGACCCTGGACATGCAGTTAGGCCAGCTGCGCGATGCCCTGCAGCAGAAACGGCGTCAGCGTTCTTGACCGGCGTGAGCCGCAGGAGCGACTTACCTTCCAGGACTAGCGCCAGCAATACCTCAATGACCTTACCCACGGCGGCGGTGAATGCCGCTTACCGACCATGCTGGACGAAGCCAGCGTTGGCTTGCACTGCCAGAGTAGACAGCCCATGAATTTCAGCGAATATCAACAACACGGCTGGGCCGCCTATGCGGCCTTGGCGTCCACGATCTCCAGCATCTTGGCCGCTGCGATCGAGACTGAGGGTGGTTACCGTCTCCAGCTTGTCAAAGAACGCGCGAAAGGGGCCAACTCTCTGCTCAAAAAGCTGCAGCAGCGGGGGATTGCGGACACCACGCAGCTGGAGCATGAAATCAAGGATCTCGCCGGTTGCCGCACAGTGTTTTACACCAACAGCGACGTTGAGAAGTTCATCCATTCGGGCATCATCCAGCAAAACTTCGAGGTCCTAGAGGTAAAGCTTCACCAGCCGGGGAGGGAGGTCAAGGATGCGGCAGACTTGTACATCTCCAACCACTATCTGGTGACCCTCACCGAGGAGCGAACCAAGCTGCCAGAGTATGCGCGATTCGCCGATATGCGCTGTGAAATCCAGATCCAGACGATTCTCAACCACGCCTGGGCGGAAATGGCCCATGACACGATCTACAAGGCACCTGATCTGCATGACTTTGGCAGCAGCCAGTTTCAAGGGATCAAGAATCGGCTGCAGAAGGTTGCCTTGCAGCACCTGGTTCCTGCGGGCTATGAATTCCAGAAAATTGCGGCTGACTTCCAGCGCCTGCTTGACGGCAAGGCGCTGTTCGATGGAGACGCCTTGGAAGCCATCGTCAGAGCGGCGGACAATAATCAGCGGGTGGAGGCCCTACAGCGTTTCGCCGAAGGTGTCCTGCCATTTTACGATGACCTACCGGCCGTCTACGGCGATGTCGTAGCGCGGCTGCTGGCGGCAGCAGATCAAGCCAAAGCCACACCTGCCGTTGACATCGAAACACCATACGGCTCCCTACCCGCGAAAACGTACGCAGGCGTGCTCGGGGCTATCGCCGACATCCTTAATCAATACCGTTATGTAGACCCTGAGCTGACCTTTGATGGCCTGTGTAAGCTCTATTTGTCGACCGACACAGACACGGAGCGCAAACCACTGATGCGGCTGGGTGAAGCCCTGGCTGGGCATCATCTAGATCTCTGGAAAAGGCATGGCCCACTGGTGCAATGTGTACTGGTGGAGCGCATTGAAGCGTTCGGGGACGACGTCCGCAAGCAACTGCTGCCGCTGTTGGTGGCCTTGCTCAATGAGGTTTTAAGCCTGGAAATCCGAGGAACGTCCAGCAGTTTTGAGGGGGTCGTCATTCGCCGCGCAACCGTTGTAGCGAGCGAGCAACTCAGGATTGCGCGTCGCAAAACCGTTGCGCTTCTCGCCAGTCTGTATTCCGCCTGCGCAAGCGAGACGCAGCAACGAAGTGTCCTCGTGGCGATGGATGCAGCGACCTACGGTCCGCGGGAGACCGGCTTCACGCGCGAGCTTGCTGCGATCGTACTCGCCGATACGCTCTCTGTACTGGAGTTCTTGGTAACCATCGCCACCACCCTCAGCTATCAATCGCTGCAAGCTACAGAGGAGCGAGTGCTCCACAGTTTTTGGCGCTTCGCGCAACTTCCCGACTACCTCGCTGAAGACGGTGATTTGCAGGCAGCGGGTGAGCACGTGCGCATGGCTGCGCTCAAGTTTCGCGACGTGGTTAATGCTATGCCGGACTACGTAATTTACAAGGTGCTGGTTGGCTTCAATTCGGTCTTCCCGCCCGCCTGGGAAGAGCAAAGTTTTGATTATGAGCAAGCTGCAGCTTACCGGAAGGAGCAGATTGAGCGCTTGTATGAGCAGGTCGATGCGCCAAGTGCTGAACTCTGGTTTGAGCGTTTAAATCGCTTTGCCCAGACTGAATCTGACGACCTGGCGACCTTCCCAGAGTTCGGTCAGTTTTTGGAGCGGTTGGCCGAGGACAGAGCGGGCATTGTTGGGTCGTTTATCGAGCGGAAAGACAGTAGCCTGATGAGGTTCCTCCCGGCAATGCTCATAGGCCTGGCCCGCAGCCAGGAGCGCGAGCATGTTCGGCTGAGGATCGAGTCATGGTTGGACCATGGTGAGCACATAGCTGCGATTGGCTGGTATTTGCGGTTCACTGATCGCTTCGACAAAGAACTGCTTTGTCGCACACTGGTCAGTGCGCAGAGGCACGATGACGTAGACGGTCTGAGAAATGTCCTGCTAGCCGCTGTTTCCCAGTTTGCCACCAACCCTGACAATCTGATTGACGGGGCGTTCTTGCCCGCACTGAAAGGACTGGTCGAACTTGGCAACTTCAGTTGGGTCGGGCAGGCCTGGTTCTCCTGGCTGAATAACAACTTGATCGCGTCCCTCGATGAAGCGCAGGCCGGGGTGGTCTTGAACGCGCTCATCGGCTATCCGGAACTCGTTTACGGGGCCGAATACATCTGCGCCTCGATCGCCAGGCGGTGGCCTGGTCTGGTCGTGCATTTTTCTGGTGAACGGCAGCTTTACGCAGAGCGTGAAGACGCACCGTCACGCTATGACGCCTTACCGTTCAATGTGTTCCAGCTGCGGGCACCTCTGGCTTTGGTGCCTGGCCTGATGCTGACGGCGGCTCAGGGGTGGTTCACGCGTGCGCCAGGCAGCTTTGAATTCGACGGCGCAAGGTTGTTGGCTTCGGTCTTCCCAGAGGTGACAGGTGACTACGCAGATATGCTGAGGGCGTTGATCGCAAGCCAGGAGCTCAGCAATCTGGCATTTGTGTTGAAGCTGCTGGGCGCTTATGAGGGGCGTGATGGTGTCTACCCCTTAATGCGAGAGGTCGTCGCCTTGCTGCCAGAGCACAGTGATTTGCTGGTGTACGCACAGAGGGTGCTAACGGCCTCGGGTGTGGTGTCCGGAGCGTATGGTTTCGCCGAGCGGTACGCCGAGCAGAAAGCGCGACTGAATGAATGGCTGGCTGACGAGCGGGAGCCGGTCCGATCCTTTGCCAGCGGCCTGATCAATCGTCTCGAGCACCGGATTTCTGCAGAGAATCGAGCCGCCCAGGCCTCTATCGCACTAAGAAGACTGGAGTGGCCAGACGAAGGATAAGGCGACCGAGGAGTAATTAGCGCTCTGAAGAATGTGCGCGGACTCAGGTGTCGTCGTCATAGAGCGTGATGCAAAGCGCTGTGCCCGTGCTCGAGTGCTGATCCTATTGGGTTTTGTCGTGCCCTGCGCGGCTGCGCACTATGCCGACTGCACGTAGAGCACATCGTTGAGAGGCCCGGTTAAGGGCTGGAGATCTTCCTACCCAGCAGCAAATCCGATGGCGACAACCGCGGCCGGCTGCTGGGGGCGGCGGCGCTGAAACGCTGGTGCCCGGTGGACGCTTACCAGGCGTGGCTGGTCGCCGGTGGGCTCAAGGAAGGTCGGTGGTTTCTGCGGCCATTTTGGTCCCTACCTGAGTGAGATTGAGGCCTCCAGCACCGCCGCCGTCAAATGGTTCGATCCGGGTGATGGAAGAGTGGTGCGAGCCACTCCTGGGCTATCACTCTTACTCTCCCAGCCGTCGCCATGCTTCTTCCGCGTTTGCGCTGCTGGTTGCGACCCTGCGTTATCGCGGGTGAATAGGCCTGGCTGCCGACGTGACTGTGGTTTCAAAGCCGCTGCGTGGAGATGGGCAATGCGATTAGCTCCACACGTTAAAGCTAAGCCGTACCACGCAGCTGTCGAGAGATCGCATCCAAGTCGTCCCAAGGACAGCGCTGTTCACACTTTATGGGCGTTGGCTGGAGCGTTAGGACATTGAGCTCAACCCATTCCAATGCCTGCCTTCGGTCGGGGTGTTCACATGGGCAAAAGGAACGCAGCGGCGTTGCTTATGACCAGAAACCTCTGTGCGATGCCGCTGCCTCGGTTTCCAGCATGGGTCCCAGCACGCTGACCTGGCGCTGGCCGCGGGCGAACACCTCGCGACAGGGCAGGGAAAATGTCGGGTTCTCGGGGTGGTCGCCCGTAAGGTTCAGGAGGGCATGCTCGGACAAGGCGTAAACCACCCGACCAACGCCGGTCCAATACACGGCGCCGGCGCACATGCAGCAGGGCTCTGCGCTGGTATAGAGCGTGCAGAGCGCTAACTCATCGGGGCTCAAGCGCTTGGCGGCACTGGCCACTGCGACCAACTCGGCGTGTTGCGTAGGGTCACCCTGCGGCGGCATTGAATTGTTACCCGCTTCGGCAATCACGTTGCCATCGCGGTCGGCTACCAGGGCGGCGAAAGGGTGGCGGCCGTTCTGCCTGGATCGCTCGGACAAGCCGATTGCGCGGCGCAGTAGCTCAATATCCAGGGCACTGGTGCCAGCCGGGATGATGGGCGTTGGTTGGGGCATGGGTAGACTCCTGGCAGGTAAAGTAACCACGGCTCACTCGGCCATGTCGGCGGTTTGAGGCGCAGTGGCATTGATCGTTGTTTCACTGGGGTTGAGCAACACGTTCAGCACGATAGCGGTGATCGCGCCGAGGAAAATGCCGCTTTGCAGCACGAGCTTAAGGGTGCCATTGGCTTGTTCGAACAGGGCAGGGAACGACATTGGCAGCACGCCGATGCTGATCGAGACTGCCACGATGATGCCGTTACGCGTGCCCTCGAATCGCACCTGCGACAGTGCCTGGATACCCGCCACCGTCGTCATGCCGAACATCACCACAGCGCAACCGCCCAACACCGGAGTGGGCACTGCGGCAATCAGCGCACCTAGCTTGGGGAACAGCCCCATGACCACCATGATCACCCCCGCAGCGGCCACCACGAAGCGGCTCTTGACGTTCGTAAGCGCGATCAGGCCCGTATTCTGCGTATAGGCGTTGTAAGGAAAACTGTTAAACAAGCCGCCCAGCAGGGTCGACAGCCCGTCGGCGCGGAAGGCGTTTCCCAGGGTTTGTTGGGTGATGGGCCGGCCGGTCAATTTGCCTATTGCCAGGCAGTTGCCGGTGGTCTCCGCCATGATCACCAGCATCGCCAGCGTCATGATCAAGCCAGGCACCAGGGCAAACTGTGGTTGGCCCAAGGCCATTGGCGCGCTGATGTCGAACCAGGCCGCCTCGCTGACGCGGGTGAAGTGCGTCATGCCACAGGCGGCGGCGATCAGGCTGCCGGCGAACAGGCCGATCAACACGCTGAGGTTGCCGACAAAACCTGCGCAGGTGGCGTAGACCACTAGCGTCACGGCCACCGTAGCCAGGCCAAGCAGCAAGTTGGCGGCGCTGCCGAAATCGGCGCCGGCCGGGTTGCCGCCGCCCAGCCAGATAGCGGCGGCGGGCATCAACGAAATGCCGATGATGGTGATCAGGCTGCCAATGACCACGGGCGGGAAAAACCGCAACAGGCGGCTGAACACGGGCGCCAGCGCAATCGTGGCGGCACCGGAAACGATGACGGCGCCGAACACCTGGCTGAGGCCGAACGTTTTGCCAATCATGATCATCGGCGCCAGGGCGATGAAGGAGCAGCCTTGAATCAACGGCAGGCGTGCACCGAACTTCCAGAAGCCCAGTGTTTGCACCAGCGTGGCCAGCCCGGACGTCAGCAGGTTGGCATTGATCAATAGCACGATCTGCGCTGAGGTGAGCCCCAATGCGCTGCCCAGAATCAACGGCACGGCGACGGCGCCGGCGTACATCACCAGCACATGTTGCAGGCCAAAGATGAGCAATTGGCGTAGCGGCAGAATTTCATCGACGGGGTGGGTCAGTGGAGTGCTCAAGTGCTTTTCTCCCGAGGGCGCCAGGGTGAGGTGGTTTGGCTGGGCAGGTATGGGCCTGCTGCCTGGACAGCCCCATGATTGAGTGGCAGAGTCGATGAAACAAATTGGCAGCCATCGTTTTTTTCGATGGGTGAAGGGAGGGCAGGCGTTGCGTTTCTCACTCGAGCAGTTGCTGACATTCACCGAGGTGGTGAAAACCGGCTCGTTTTCCGCCGCTGGCCGCAAGCTGGGCAAGACCCAGTCCACCATCAGTGCGGCGATTGCCAACCTGGAAACCGACCTGAACGTAGCGTTGTTCGATCGCGACAGCCGCACCCCCACGCTCACGGCCAGCGGGCAAAAACTCTTGGTGCAGGCGGAGGCGGTCATCGAGCGTTGCCTGGGCTTGGAGTCACACGCCGATAGCCTATCCGACAGCATCGAGCCAAGCCTGACCCTGGCCATTGAGACGCCATACGGCCCATTGATGCCGGTGCTCAAGGCCTTCGAACGGGCCTTTCCCTACGTTGACCTAGTGGTCCGTCACGCCGTGCACGGCGATGTCAGCGAACTGGTGGGCAGTCACGATGCGCAACTGGGCGTGGCGTTTTCACAACCCGGGTACGCCAAGGAATTGGCCTTTCAGCAGATGGGCAAGCTGATCATGTTGCACGTGTGCCATCCCGACCATCCCTTGGCCCAGCTTGAGCATGTGCGCTTTGACGATCTGCATGTGCACCGTCGGCTGGCGTTCAGCGCACACACCAGCAAGCTCCCCAGCAGCGAATACCTGCGTTCCACCCAAGTGTGGCAGGCCGAGAGTTACCTGGCGTTGCTGGAAATGGTTCGCGCGGGGCTGGGCTGGGCAACCTTGCCTCGGCAATTGATCCTGCGCGAACTGGCAGCTGGGGAGCTGATTGAATTGCAGCTACAGGCCTATCCCCACACGGACTGGCACATCGGCGTGGATCTGCTGTGGGCCCGTCAGCGTCCGCTGGGCAAGGCAGGGCGCTGGTTGAAGGAGTGCCTGCAAGCTCAGAAGGTGTTTGAGCTGGATCGCAAGGGGCAGACGACTACCTTGTAACCCCCTTGGCGCACGCCAACACGACCACCCTCGGAGTATATTTCACCTGCGTCTGCCAGGGGCGAGGGCTGACCCCAACAGTTCTGCCTTCAACATCCAGGGAGCGGAAATAGCGCCGATAATGGGCGCATACAAAACCTTGAACCCCACGAACGCCAGAAATGGAAGTGAATGAATACTTAGCATCTGCAGCGTTAGCCACGTCGCAGGGACGATGATGACGGTCATCGCCAAGGTCACAATCAGTACGCGGGGCACCACGGCAAAGGTAGCCAGAAACGAGGGGAGCCACTCTCTCTCCTCTGGCCTCCAGGGCTCGACGATGCCGCGGTGTAGCCGCTTGCGTGTGATCAAGGACAGCGCCAGCCCCCCTAATGACGTCAGAATGAACACTGTTGGAAGCAGGTCCATGGCGACTCCGCTTGCTCCCCATATCGGTATGGTGGGTATCTGCGAGAACAACAGAATCGCAAATACTATGGCCAAGCACGCGTTGAACCCGCAACCAATCAAGGTTTCACGCCGGATATAGTATTTCGCTGAAACAGGCAACGTGTTCATATCAATTCCCTTGTTGTTTTTGGATGCTCGGGTCGATTGGTCAAAGCGCTCAGCATTTTATTTTCTGCAACAACCGCAGCAGGCTATGTCGTTCCAGTTCAGTCAGCGATGAGGTAGCGAACAGATCACTAGCCTTCGCTATGGGGCTGATTTGCTGAATCACGAGTAGGCCAGCAGCGGTGGTATGGAGGTGATGGAAGCGTTTGTCCCCTTGATCCCGGGCTTTATGAATCAGGCCTCTCTCCTCCATTTTTTGGAGAAGGGGAACGATTTGGGGAGCATCAATGCCCATCAAGCGAGCCACTTCTGCCTGGCAGGCGCCGTCATATCGTTGGATGAGCATCAGTGCGTAGAACTGCGAGGTCGTCAGATGCAGTGCACTCAGTTGTTTTGCCAAGTGCTGGGACAGCTGAATGTGGGCACGCCTGAGTGCGTATCCCAGGGCATCATCCAAGCTTGGGTGGCTTGACGTCTGCTTCACCATGGCCATTATTTTTATTGGAGAGTGTTGGCGAATGAAGGCTGGCCACCTTGGGAAGTGGTGGTCAGCCAGTTCAAACGGTCAGAACGGGTAGTGATGCCCGCCGGGTTGCCAAGTGATCCACTGAGCTCGGGTGAACTCTTCAACGGCGTAATGCCCATTGAAGCGACCCAATCCCGAGTTCTTCTCGCCGCCAAATGGAGCGTTGGGTTGGTCATCAACGGTGATGTCGTTGATGTGCGTCATGCCAGCGACAATGCCGCGGGCGAACGCCAGGCCACGGGCCATATCACGGGTAAACACGGCGCTGGACAGCCCGTAGCTACCGGTGTTTGCCAGCGCCAGTGCGTGCTCCTCATTCTCTGCCGCGACAATGGGCAGAATCGGTCCGAAGGTTTCTTCCATCGCCAACTCTTGGTGGGACGGGACATCGGCGAACACGTGCGGTGGCAGGACCAACCCCTGAGGTTGACCGCCAGCCAACTGCTGCAGTCCGTAGGTTTTCGCAGTGTCGATCTTGCGCAGCAGGCCTTCGAGTTGCGCACTATTGATAACCGGGCCAATGACCGTATCAGGCCGATTGGGGTCGCCGACTTTAAGCGCACGTACCCGCTCGGCCACCAGGTGGGTGAACTGGCCATAGACCGACTTATCGACAATGACGCGGTTCACGCTCATGCAGATTTGGCCTTGGTGTAGAAAACGCCCCACCACTGCTGCATGGGCCGCCACTTCAATGTCAGCATCATCCAGCACGACCAGGGGGCTGTTCCCACCCAGCTCAAGGGCGACCCGCTTGATATGCTCGCCACCGGTGGCAATGCGGCCGACGTTACGGCCGACGTCGGTAGAACCTGTAAACGAGATAAAGCTGGGGACATTATGCGCAACGAACGCGTCGCCAATCTCAGATCCTGCACCGACCACCACATTCAGAACGCCGGGAGCGAAGCCCGCTTCCTCGAACAAGTGCGCGATGAGCAAACCGCCGGTCACCGGCGTGTCACTGGCGGGCTTGAGCACTACAGCGTTACCGAGAGCAACGGCTGGAATGACCGAGCGCAGGCTCAGGTACAGCGGGAAGTTCCAGGGGCTGATGACGCCGATCACCCCAAGCGGCTCCCGGAATACAAAGCTTTGTTCGCCAGGCTTGTGGCTGGTGAGAATTCGGCCTTCCACCTGGAAGGGCATCGCGGCGCACTCGCGCACCAGCTTGAGCGCGCTGTGGCATTCGAAGCTGGCCTTGATTCGGGTGCTGCCTGATTCCTGGATCAGCCAGGAGGTGATCTCCTCGGCACGGCGCTCGATGACATCCGCCAGTTTTATGAGCAGTGCTGCGCGATGCCCAGCGCCTGCCTTGTTCCATTGCCGTTGGGCACTGTGCGCGGCCTGGTAGGCGTCGTCCACATCGTCAATCGAGGCCAGGGGAATCTCAAGCAGTTGAGCGCCGTTGAACGGGTCGTGGTTTTCCAGCGAGCGCTTGGACGTGCCAAGTCGCCAGGCACCGTCGATGTATTGGTGACCCGTGAGGTGGTAAGGGGAGGGTGTTGGCTCAAACATATCAATCTCCAGGAGCGGCGGGCCATTGAGGGGGCGTGCCCAGGGGCGAGAGCCCCCAGGCGGTTCAATTACCGGCGATAGGCCTGCAGGCCCGGCTTGATCGACTTGTCATCCAGAAACTGCTTGAGCCCCTGTTCCCGCCCATGCTCTGGGTCGCGCAGCTGTGCCTGGTCCAACTTGGCGTACAGGTAATCTTCGTTCTGCTCCCAGGTCAGCTCGCGGCAGCGCTTGAAGCCGTTCTTGGCAGCGCGCAGGACCACGGGGTTCTTGTCCAGCAGGTCGCTGGCCAATTCGACCACGGCATCGCGCAGTTCGGCCAAAGGCACGCTGCGGTTGACCAGGCCCATTTGTGCGGCTTTCTGACCATCGAAAGTCTTGCCGGTCATGATGTAGTACAGCGATTCGCGGTGGCCTACCGTGTCGGCCATGGCTTTGCTGACCAGGTTGCCTGGCGGGATGCCCCAGTTAATTTCTGACAAACCAAACGTCGCCTCATCGGCGCAAATCGCGAGATCACAAGCGACCAGCGGGCTGAAGCCACCGCCGAAGCACCAGCCGTTAACCATGGCGATGGTTGGTTTGCTGTACAGGCGCAGCAATTTCCACTGCCATTCAGAGGCGTCACGGCGGATGCGCTCCTGGAGGATCTCAGGGCCAGAGTCCACTTCACGGAAATACTCTTTCAGATCCATGCCGGCGGTCCATGCGGTACCTGCACCGGTCAATACCAAAACCCTGGCGTCGGCATCCTGCTCAACCGTTTCGAGGACATCGCGCATCTCTCGATTGAGGGTAGGGCTCATCGCATTGCGCTTTTCCGGGCGGTTCAGTGTGACCCAGGCGATGCCGTCGTCGACGCTTACAGCGACTGTCTGCCAGCGGCCTTCGTACTTGCTCATAGTGCACCTTTTGTTTTGTTGGACGGTGTTCTGCTGAGTGAAAATTATGTCGCTGCAATAGTTAGGTCAATTAACCAGTTCGGGGGGTATTGGGGGGGGCAGCCAGGAGGAGGCGAGGTACGACGCTGAGAGCCCAGCCAGGCAATACCTGGCTGGGCGAGGGGAT
Source organism: Pseudomonas sp. JC1203 (assembly GCF_056175065.1). Taxonomy (NCBI): domain Bacteria; kingdom Pseudomonadati; phylum Pseudomonadota; class Gammaproteobacteria; order Pseudomonadales; family Pseudomonadaceae; genus Pseudomonas; species Pseudomonas sp. JC1203. The sequence goes on along the minus strand of NZ_JBWCAM010000002.1, from coordinate 183,840 downwards.
CATGCTGTCAAAAAAGGCAGCGTGGCTTTAAGGCCAATCGATACCTGATCTTGATGATGTGAGGCTTTGGGCAGGCAGAAATCGAAGAAGTACCGGGCAGATTCCAATTTCGCGGCATGCAAGGGATTGTCGAGCTTGCCGTCGCTGACGCGAACGGCGCGTAGCCACACATACCCCTCGCTCAGCACGGCAAGCCAACGCAGGAACGAGCCCGCAACGCGATAAGGTGCTTCAGCATCATCCAATTCCGCCTCTCGAATCGCTTCCACGGCGCCCTCGAGCCGTGACGTCTGTTGTGCAAAAGCTCGTGCGGGTTCGCTCCATTGCGCCATATTGGCTACCTGGGCCGCTTCATCGCGATAAAGCTTCATCAGGGCACTCAGGCTACCTTTGCCTCGCAGTACCTTTCGCAGCAGGAGGTCGTTGGCCTGAATTTCGTTGGTGCCTTCGTAAATCATGGCTATGCGACTGTCACGCAGCGTTTGTTCGATGGGGTATTCCTGGCAATAGCCGTAACCCCCGAATACCTGAAGTGCCGCGCTGGCACTCAGAAAGCCCCGCTCCGTGAAATGGGCCTTAACCAGCGGCGTGAGCAACTGGGTCAATGCGCTGCACGATTCACGCTCTGGCGCCTCGGGGCTGTAATGTGAAAGGTCCAGCATGTGGGCCACCCAATAGCCCAGCATGCGCATGCCTTGGGTATGAACGCGTAGCTCCAATAGGGTGTGCCGCAGCGCCGGGTGGAAGTGGATCGGGTCCGCCTCCTGCACAACGGCATCCGCAGGCCTGGACACCGCCCGCATTTGCCGCCGATCAAGGGCATAATTCAACGCACTCTGCCAGGCGGCTTCCGCATGCCCCAGGCCCTGCATGCCGACGTACAGTCTGGCTGAGTTCATCATGGCGAACATCGCGGCCAACCCCTGGTTGGGCTCACCCAGCATCCAGCCGTGAGCGCCATCGAAGCGAAGCGCGCAGGTGGCACTGCCATGAATGCCCATTTTGTGCTCGATGCCATCACAGTGAACGGCGTTCAGCCTGCCATCGGGCAAATGCTTGGGCACCACGAACAGCGAAATACCGCGGCTACCGGCCGGGGCGTTTGGTAACCGTGCAAGCACCAGATGGAGGATATTGTGCGTGAGATCATGTTCGCCTCCGGAAGCGAAAATCTTGCTGCCAGAGATCAGGTATCCGTCATCCTCCAGAGGCTCAGCCCGCGTTCGCAGCAAGCCTACATCGCTGCCTGCCTGAGCCTCGCTCAGGCACATGGTGGGCAGTATTTCGCCGCTGACAATGGCGGGCAAGTAGCGCTCACGCAGCCAGTGCGGTGCGTACAAGCGCAAGCACTCATAGGCGCCGTGGGCGATCCCCGTATACATGGACCACGCATGGTTGCAGGCATAGAGCATCTCCAGCAACGCCGTATTGAGTAGTTGCGGCAAGCCTTGACCACCATCTTCGGCTTGGGCGGCCAAGGCTGGCCAGCCGGCATCGACGAAGGCTTGATAGGCGGCCGGGAAGCCGTCAGGCGTTGAGACTTTCCCGTCGGCGAAGCGGCACCCCTGACGATCACCATTGACGTTGAGAGGGGCAATCACGCCGATGGCGAATCGGGCCGCTTCCTTGAGCACCTGGTCGGCAAGGTCCGCATCCACCTCCTGCAAGGCAGGTAGCCTTGCCCAGGTGGCGGGTGCATCCAGCCAGTCCCCGATGACGTAGCGCATGTCGTCCAGCGGCGCTTGATAATGCTCCATAAGTGACCTCCTGTTTGATATTGAATGAATAGCCGCGCGCAACCACGCCGCCTGGTTAACCCGTGGCATAGGTGGGGATTGAGCGTTATTTAATTTGCTATTGGTTTAAGAGAGCGTGCGCGTTGCTGTTACATCGCGCACGCTACTGAATCCGGACTACAACGCTTACGCGTCCGGCTAATCAACAAGGCCTAATACACGTGCGCGTGCCACAACATGTTTTCTACCTGCGGCATTAAGTTTGCTGAAAAGGTTTTTCATGTGCCATTTGATGGTTTCCTCACTGACAACCATGGCACGTGCTATCTCCTTGTTGCTCATGCTCCTACTGAGCAGGACCAACACTTCGCGTTCCTTTCCGGTCAGTAGGGCTGCGCCTTTGGCATACGCTTCGTCCTGAGCGGGGGGCGCTTTGGCAAGCGGGGTGCTTGATGGGGGCACTGCCACCTTGTCCCCCTGCAGTTCTCGCAAGGTGCGCAGCATGCCTCCCGCCTGTGCCAGGCTGATGGCCTCCAACATCATCGAGTGTGCTTCGGGCTGTTGCTGGTGACGCAAGGCATCAGCGCGCAATAGGCGGGCTTCAACTTCCTCATTGCCGCGCTTCATGCTCAGTGAAAGTTGTAACGCCAGGTCGGCCTCGGCGAAGTTGTTGCCTGGCGCATGTCCATCCTGTTGGACTGACAATGCATACGCCCGGGCTAGATGTGCATGGAGGTGCAGCCAATCGGTGTAAATTTTTGCTGTCTTGCCCTGATGCATCTGAATCAGATTATCCATCTCCTGGCTGATGCGCTGAGCGGTTTCGTGTCGGTCGTGCCGGGCATGGATGCGGACTAACTCAAATTTCGCTGCGACCTGCAGGCGTAGCATGGACCGAGCTTCACCGATGGCGTTCAGGGACGCGAGCAAGTCGAATGCTTGATCCTGGCGGCCTTCGTGGTCAGCGACCCGCGCCAGTGTCCTGTAGGCCGCAATCAGTGCGTCGGGAAGCCCGAAACGCTCCAGCACGGGCAGTCTGCCGGCGAGAAACGCTTCAGGTTCACATCCTTTCACTCCGTCCCAGCACGCCTGGGAAAGCAAAGCAGCGATCAAGCAGGCCACTGGGCTTTGTCGACCCAGACGTTCTTCTGCGCGGTTAAGAGCTGGCCGCAATACTTGCTCTGCCAACCCATAACGGCCTTCCCAAAGATAGGTCAGCCCCATTGCATAGTCAGCCAGTCCGTAGGAAACGGGGGAGAAGGCGGACTGTTGATTCAGTTCCTGAATGCGGGCTAGTTGCTGGCGGGTCTGGTCCGGCTGCCCGCCGTAAAGTGCGACCAGTCCTTTGCTGATCAAATGAATAGGGATGTCGCCTGGCCTCGCGTCCGCAGGCGGTTCGGGCCAAGCCAGTACTTTGCGGCGTAAATCGTCGGCTCGGTCTGCAAAGCCTGCGGCCGTACACTCGATCAGCATCGCTTCGAACTGTTGAGCCTGGCTAAGGTTGGCGTCTGTCCGGATACGGTCGACGAGTGGTTGTGCCTGACCACTGTGCTCGCTCATGGCCAGCGCCCAGGCGGTGGATGACCAGAATCCGGGATGTTGGCACAGTTGCTCTTGCGACAGCCGACGGTACCAGGCCAGCACCATGGAGCTTTTGCCTTGAACCGTCATGTCGTGGGTACAGGTCTCCACCAGATCCAGTGCAGTGGCGATGTCTCCAGCAAAAAACGCTTGTTGTGCCGCCTGCTCAGGCAGGCCATTGGCCGCATACCAGGCGGATGCCTTACGCGATAGGGCCCTGAGCTCGCTGTCGGGCAAACCAGTGAGGCGCTGCGCCAGTACCTCCCTCGCCAAAGGGTGCAGGCGCATCCAGCCTCCGTCTTCAGATCGGGTAAGCAGCGGAGTTTCATCCTGCAACTCAAGCAAAATGTCGCCCATGTCGCTGCGGTTGAACAACGAAGCGCACATGTCGGTGTGTATCAAGTCGAAATGGGACAACCGAGTCAGCAGGTGGACAGCGTCAGCCGACTGCCGGTCGATCACGGTGTCGATGAAATACCGGCGAATGTCTTCGGTGGCCGCGCCTATCAAACCTTCCAGGTCGCCACTGCGATACAGCGAAGCCGCGGCCAGTTGCACGCCAAATGGCCAGCCTTCGGTCAGCTCGTGCAAGACTGCGGCGGCGTCAAGATTGCAACGCCCGCCCAAGGCCGAGGACAGCACTGCCTGGGTTTCCTCAAGGCGCAAGCGCAGGTCGGTGGCGTTCAGCTTGTTGATTCTAGCGGTACGCAGTGCCCCGCTGGCCACAAGGGCGCCCGCTGGGCGCGCGGCGAGTACCACGTGCAAGTTTGCGGGAGCGTTGCCTAGCAGGTAAGTCAGCACTTCCTGGCGTGAAACGGTAGGTAGCCGGTCTACATCGTCGAGCAGAAGCACGACCTCAACGGAGAGGTCGGCGATTTCAGCCAGCCAGCCGGTGATGGCTTCCTGGTGGTCGGTACAGGATTCGATCCAAGCGATGAAGGCTTCATCAAAGGCACGTTTGCCACAGGATAGTTGCGCTGTATAAGCCAAACCGCGAATAAAGGTTCTGGGGTCGTCCTTGTTATCCAGAGTCAGCCAGAAGGCTAGCCCGCCACTGCCCAGCACGGCGCGGCGCCAGTAATTGAGCTGTGAGGTTTTGCCGTAGCCGCTGGGTGCCAACAGGGCGGTGACCTGCGCGCCACTGGATTCGACGCGGCTCAAATGAAGTCTTTCTCGATCCAGGAAACCGCGAACAATACGGGGTGGTGTTGACTTGAGTATGACTGCGGGGGCTGGCTTGAAGACGCCCATGGCCGGATTCTCCGTGGTCATGCAGCCCGTTTACTCCCGGTGTTGATGTCGCTGGGAGTTCAGACGGGGCGTTTAGGACCGCCGTCGGGGCCGCTCATTATTATTTTATCAGGGCAGCACTGGAGCACTTGGTGCCACCCCGCAACAACCGTGCTTGACATAAGTGATGTCAGCTTTATGCAGCCGATGGTAGCGCGCCGAGTGTGTGAACGCCACTGATGCCAGCGCTATTGGCCCACCCTTCAAGGGGGGGGTGGCCCACCCGAGCGTCGCCGTACCGTGCAGGTCATGCAGCGGGGCCTATGCCGCCTGCAATGGATATCTGGCTGTATCACGCGTCGCACGGAGAATAAAAAATCTATGTTTCCCACTGTCTATGTAGTCGGCGTCGGCATGACGCAGTTCGGGCGTCATATTGAGCGATCCCTAGATAGCCTCGCTCGAGAGGCGCTGACCACTGCGCTAAAAGATGCCGGCGCTTCGATCAGTGATATTGGTCAAGTATTCTATGCCGGTGTCACCCAGGGTGCCCTGCAGGGGCAGACCGCCGTGCCAGGTCAGGTTGTCCTGAATAAGATCGGAGTCACGGGCATTCCGATCTGGAATGTGGAAAATGCCTGCGCCTCAGGCACCAGCGCCTTCCAGCTCGCTGTACAGGCATTGCGCGCCGGGGCGTGCGATGTGGCTCTGGCGCTTGGGGCCGAGAAGATGAATATCGAGGACAAGCGCCGTTCGTTGGGGCTCTTCGAGGGCGGCTGGGACGTACTGACGGCGGATGAAAACGCCGCGCGTCTGCTGGAGTTGGGGGCCGGGGTAGAGGCGCCCGAGGGTAGCGAGTCTGGCCGCCCCTACAGTCGCTTCATGGCTATTTACGCCGCGACTTGCCGCTACTGGATGAAAACGTTCGGCACTACCCAGCGCCAGATCGCCGCCGTCTCGGCGAAGAACCACATGCATTCGGTTCACAACCCCCTGGCTCAGTACCGTGAACCTTTCACCATCGAGCAAGTACTGGCCGCGCCACCTATTACCTATCCGTTGACGCTCCCCATGTGTTCGCCGCTCTCTGACGGGGCCGCCGCGGTGATCGTGTGTACCGAGGCAGGTTTGAAGCGATTGGGCATCGACCGTCGCCGTGCCATTCAGGTGCGCGCAACGGCCATTGCCACCGCCACTGACCGAACCCCTGAGCAGTTTGACCAGGCCGTATGCCGCCGCGCCGCCAATTGGGCTTATGAACAGGCTGGCATCGGCCCGGACGAAGTGTCGGTGGTCGAGGTGCATGACGCCAGTGCCATGGGGGAAATTATTGCTGTCGAGTACCTAGGGTTGACCCCTATGGGTGGCGGTGGGCCGGCAGCGCTGGCCGGCGAACTGTCGATCGGCGGGCGTGTTCCGGTTAACACCTCGGGTGGTCTGGAGTGCAAAGGACACCCGATCGGTGCCACAGGCCTCGGCCAAATCCACGAACTGGTCACCCAGTTGCGTGGCGAAGCGGGCGTTCGCCAGGTGGAAGGTGCGCGGGTGGCGTTGCAGGAAAACGGTGGCGGGTCTATCGCCTACGAAGAAGCGGTGGTGACCGTCAATCTGTTTACGCGCTAGAGCCAAGACTCGCTCTGCGTACCGTTCCTCAGGCTCGCCTTCCTACGCAGGAGGGTGAGCCGCGGCGCGATCATGCTCCTACTGTCCACCAACCCATCCCACTCCTCGGTGGGGGGGTAAAACGCCGGATAAGTTCGTACCTTTTGTTCAGCGTCTCGATATGCAGTCCCGCTTACAACAACAATAACGGCCGGCAATGACCGGCAAAGGATGCAGTCTGTGGAGTACAGAAACCCTGTCTCGTTGTCTGAGTCAAAGTGCCTGCAACGTTCCAGTCTTGCCTTGGCAGCTTGTCTGTCGACCGTCTGTGCAACGGCTGCTGAAATTGATACAGGTAACCCTGATTTCAAATTGCGTTGGGATAACACCTTCAAGTATGTCGCAGGCTACCGCTTGCACGATGCTGATTCCGAACTCACCAGCGATGCCAACCTCGGAGATGGTGATAGCAACTTCCGCAAGCGTGGTTTGATTTCCAACCGAATCGATGTGCTGAGCGAGCTGGAAGGGAATTACAAGCAGTTCGGCTTTCGCATCAGTGGTGCCGGCTGGTACGACACCGTTTACAACCGCAGCAATGACAACAACACCGGAGGGGCATTCGGGCCGGGCACCAGCGCTGTGAACTCCACGGAGATTTCCAGGCCTTCCGAGTTCACGTCCTACACTCGGGATACCAACGGCCGTGATGCCGAGTTGCTGGATGCCTTCGTGTCCCAACGCTTCGATGTTGGCGGTCACGCCGCGACCATCCGTTTGGGCCAGCACAGTCTGGTATGGGGTGAGAGCCTGTTCTTTGGCGACAACGCCATCGCAGGCGCCATGTCCCCGGTTGATCAGGCCAAGGCGTTGGCAGTGCCGAACCTGCGCTTCCAGGAAATCCTGCGGCCGGTCCCGCAAGTGTCCGGCCAGTACCAGATTAACGATGAAATCACGGCCTATGCTTTCTACCAACTGCATTGGGAAGAAAACCGCTCCCAAGGCACGGGCAGTTATTTCTCGCCGCTCGATTTCCAGCGCGACGCCAACATTATCTACACCCCTACCGGGGTCTTGACACGTACCTCTACCCACGACGCCAGCAATTCCGGGCAGGGCGGCGTAGCGCTGCGGATCCGTACCGAAGATACCGACTATGGGCTGTACGCAGTACGGTTCAACAGCAAATCCAGCACCTTTGTCACCAACCCGGTGACTCAGACCTTCTACGAGAACTATCACGACGGAATCAACGTGTTCGGTGCCAGCGCTAACCATAACGTTGGATTGTTCAACCTCGCCATCGAGTCCTCGGTGCGCTTTAACCAGGATCTGCTTTCACCCAACGCCTATGACATCGGCAACGGTGCTGAATACGCGACCGGCCGTACGTTCCACGTCAACGTGTCAGCCTTCGGCGCAAACCTGGGCCGCACACCGCTTTGGGATGATGCCCAATTGCTGGCCGAGGTAGCGTTCACGCGGGTGCTGAGCGTCCAGAAGAACGCGGACACCTTGAGCGGCTGCCAGCCGTCAACCTTCCCCGGTTCAGTCTGCAAGCCCAATGGAACACGCGATGCCTGGAAGATGCAGGCGTTGTTTGAGCCGGTGTACTACCAGGCTTTCCCAGGGGTTGATGTGAGGTTGCCCGTCGGCGTGACCTATCAGCCAAAAGGCTCGCGCAACATGGTGGGTCCGGCTCCGCTCCCCGAAAACGGCGGCTCGGTAAACCTTGGCGTCAGCGCGACCTACCTGGATACCTGGCGCCTGGGCTTGAACGTGACCCACTTCTTCGGCAGCACCGGGACGTTATTCAGCTCCGTCAGTGCCGCAGGCACGCAAGCCTGGAACTACGACCAATATTTCCGTGATCGCGACTACGTCACCTTGGCGTTGAGCCGTACCTTCTAAGCATTCGGGAGACTTCCATGAAACTGAACACAATTACATTGTGCGCGGCTCTGTTCGCCTGCGTGGGCGCCCAGCCAATGTTTGCTCAGGCAGGCGTCAGTGCCGATGAGGCGGCGCAACTCAAGACCACGTTGACGCCTTTAGGCGGAGAACGTGCGGGCAACAAGACCGGCACTATTCCGGCCTGGGCCGGTGGTGAACTAAAGGAGCCCGCCAGCTACAAAGCCGGTCAGCGGCGGCCTGACCCGTATGCCAGCGAGAAACCGTTGTATTCGGTGACCGCCGCCAACATGGACAAGTATGCCGATACGCTCAGCGATGGCCAGAAGGCCATGCTCAAGCGCTATCCCTCGTATCGGATGGATGTCTACCCGACTCACCGTACCGCGGTGGCACCGCAGTTTGTCTACGACAACACCTTCAAGAACGCCACCCGCGCCAGTCTCGTCAATGGCACCAGCTACCCCGTGCCGTCCGGAGCGTTCGGTGGTATCCCGTTTCCAGTTCCCAAGTCGGGGCTTGAGGTAATGTGGAATCACCTGCTGAGGTATCAGGGCACCGCGACGCGTAACCTGAACGGCCAGACCTTCATGGTCACGGCTAATGGTCAGAAGGTCATGGCCGTACAAGGACGGCAGGAAATCAAAATGCCGTATTACGACCCCGACGGCTCTGCCGACAAGTTCGACGGTACTTACTGGATGACCCGCGTGGTCAACGACGGCCCGCCTATCCGCGCCGGCGAGGCGATTATCGGGCGAGTCAACGTGGACGATACCAAGTCGCTGGCCTGGGTATACCTGACGGGCCAGCGCCGAGTACGCAAGCTGCCCAACCCCAATGGCGATACACCGACACCGCAGTCCGCAGGCCTGATGAGCTTTGACGAAGTGAGTGTGTTTGGTGGCGGCCCCGGCTTGTTCGACTGGAAGCTGGTGGGCAAGAAGGAGATGCTGATCCCGTACAACGAATACAAAATGCTGCAGCCCGAAAGCGCCGAGGCACTGATCGGTGGCTCGTACATCAACCCCGACTACGTACGGTGGGAGCTTCACCGCGTCTGGGTTGTGGAGGCGCAACTCAAGGCGGGCAAGCGTCACACCTCGCCAAAAGGCGTTTACTACATCGATGAGGATTCCTGGCTCGCCGTGCTTGCCGATCGCTGGGACGCCAATGGCCAGTTGTGGAAAACCTTGTTCGGCATGCCGGTTACCTACCCGGAAATGGCGCTGACCGAGCACGTGACCTACGGCTTCTATGACCTGGTGTCGGGCGCCTGGTACGCAGGCCCGTACGTGAACATTCCGGCGTCGGCCATCGGCCTACAACCTGCCACCGCGCTTCAGGACAGCACCTTCACCCCTGATGCGATGGTCGGCGATCAGTTGCGTTGAGGAGCCACGAATGAACGCAAATGTACGCAACATCTGTGCGTTGGTAGTGGCGCTGTGTGGGGGCGCCCTGGGCGCCTCACCCGCGACCAAACCGTCGTTGCGTGTTGCCGATCCCATGATCCGCGAAGCGTTGATCACGCCTCGCGCCCAGCACGCTGGGCTGCTTGGCGTGGCGTCGGCGGGTGAGCGGTTGGTGGCGGTAGGGGAGCATGGGGTCATTCTTTACTCCGATGACCGGGGCGTTACCTGGACCCAGGCGCACGTTCCCGTCAGCGTTACGCTCACCGTGGTGCGGTTTGTCGACCAGTCTCATGGCTGGGCGGCCGGCCATAACGGTGTGGTGCTACACACCACGGATGCGGGTATGACATGGGAGCGAGTGTTGGACGGCAAGGATGTCATCGCGCTGTACCAGGAGCAGGCTCAATCACTGGCTCAGCGTTATGGCAAAGACAATGAGCAGGCGCGTCGCGCTGGACGCAAGGCACAGCAATTTGCCAGCGATGGGCCTGACAAGCCCTGGCTTGACATGAGCATCGACAAGGCTGGCGACATTTGGCTTGTGGGGGCTTACGGGCTGGCGCTGCGCAGTCATGACGGTAAACGTTGGGAGGTGTGGTCCGATCATCTCGATAATGCCAACGACCTGCATTTGTACGCGGTCAAGACCCAAGGCAACGAGGTATTCATTGCTGGGGAGCAGGGCTTGCTGATGCGCTCCGCAGACAATGGCGAGCATTTCGAACGACTGACGTCACCCTATAAGGGCAGCTTTTTCGTGCTGGAAGTACTCGATGCGCAAGTGCTGGTGGCTGGCCTGCGAGGGTATGCGTTTCGCTCGGTGGACCGAGGCGCCCACTTTGAGCCGGTGACCTTGCCTGCCCCCGTCAATGTTACGGCCAGCCTGCGCTTGCCGGGCGGCGATGTATTGCTGGCTGACCAGGCCGGTACCCTCTACCGCCTGGCGCGTGACCGGCTGAGCAAGCTCCAGGCCTCTGCAGGTACCAACCCTTCGGCTGTCGCTTTGGCAGGCGAGGAGGGGTTGGTCAGTGTCGGAAGTCTTGGCCCCACGAACATCAGCGCCCTGTCGCGCCCTTGAGTGCTTACTGATGAACGCATCGTTTGATAATGAGCATCGGCCGGCCGGCGACGTCCCGTTCGATCCTCAGTCTGGTTCCAGAATAGAGCGCCTGCTCTTCAATCACCGGTTTGTCGTGCTGATCCTTTGCGCGCTGTGTACAGCGTTGGCGGCCTGGCAATTACCGAAGCTGCATATCAATGCCAGCTTCGAAAAGACCATTCCTACCCAGCATCCCTTCATCGTCAATTACCTGGCCATGAAGGACGATTTACCGACCCCCAACCTGCTTCGGGTGGCAGTGGAGCCCGATCAGGGCGATATCTACGACCCCAGGTTCCTAGATGTGTTGCAGCAGATCACCAATGACTTACTGGCCTTGCCGGGCGTCGATCGTCCCGGGCTCAAGAGCCTGTGGACTCCGAACGCCCGCTGGCAAGGCATCACCGAAGACGGCTTCGATGGCGGCACGTTGATCCCTGACGGCTACGACGGCAAACCGGAGGATCTTCAACAACTGCAAATCAATGTGCAGCGTTCCGGGGAGATTGGCCAGATCGTCAGCCTGGACCAGCATTCGGCCCTGGTGTCTGTGCCGCTGTTGGGCGACAACGCCAAACTGCAGCGCAAACTGGACTACGGCAGTCTGAACGTCGCACTGGAGGCGCTTCGCGACAAATACGAGCGCGAGGGCGTAAGAATCCACATCAGCGGCTTTGCGAAGGTCGTGGGCGACCTGATTGACGGGCTCTACAAGATCGCCGCCTTCTTCCTGCTGTCCATCCTGCTGGCAGCGGCCGTGTTGTATTTCTATACCCATTGCATGCGTAGCACCCTGCTGGTGGTGATCTGCTCGCTGGTAGCTGTGGTCTGGCAGTTGGGGTGTCTGCCGCTGTTGGGGTTTGATCTCAACCCCTACTCGGTGCTGGTGCCGTTCCTGGTCTTCGCCATTGGCATGAGCCATGGCGCTCAGAAGATGAACGGTATCATGCAGGACGTTGGACGCGGCATGCACAAGTTGGTGGCTGCCCGCTTTACGTTTCGCCGGCTGTTCCTGGCGGGGTTGACGGCTTTGCTGTGTGACGCCGTGGGGTTTGGCGTATTGCTGGTCATCCACATCGAGGTGATCCAGGAGTTGGCCATGATTGCCAGCCTCGGTGTTGCCATTCTCATCTTCACCAACCTAATCCTGCTGCCGGTGTTATTGAGTTTCGTCGGTGTCAGCCACCGTGCGGCTGGCCGCAGCCTGCGCGCCGAGCGGGGTGACAAACACTTCATCTGGCATTACCTGGGTACATTCACCCAGCGGCGTCGCGCGGCGCTGGCGCTGGTGGTCGCCGCGATAATCGGTGTCGGTGCATTTGCCACCAGCCTTCATTTGAAGATCGGCGACCTTGATCCAGGTGCTCCTGAACTACGCCCTGACTCACGTTACAACCGAGACAGCGCATTCATCGATGCGCACTACGGTGCCAGTGGCGATGTGTTTATCGTCATGGTCCGCACCCCGGATGGCGAGTGTGCTTCCTATGATGCCTTGTCCCGAGTCGATGCGCTCGACTGGCAATTGCAGGCGCTGCCTGCCGTGGAGAGTACGCGCTCGCTAGCCAGCCAGCAGCGGTTGCTGTTCAGTGGCTACAACGAGGGCAATCCCAAATGGCTGGACTTGCCCCGTGGACGCGACATGCTCAATACCATCACGTCAAACTCGCCTCGTGGGCTCTACAACGCCACCTGCTCCGTGCTGCCTGTCACCGCCTTCTTGCGCGACCACCGTGCGGACACGTTGACGTCAGTGGTTGAAAGCAGCGAAGCATTTGCTCAGGCGAACCAGGGCGACTCTGCGCAATTCCTACTGGCCGCGGGCAGCGCCGGCATCGAGGCGGCGACCAACATTGTTGTGCGGCAGTCGAACCGGGAAATGCTGTTCTGGGTGTACGGGGCTGTGACTCTGCTGTGCTTTCTTACCTTCCGGTCCTGGCGCGCGGTGGTATGCGCGATGGCGCCGCTGGCGCTGACATCATTGCTGTGCGAGGCCCTGATGGTCGCGCTGGGGATTGGCGTGAAGGTCGCAACACTGCCAGTGATTGCACTGGGTGTAGGCATCGGCGTGGATTACGCGCTGTATGTGATGAGTATTTTGCTGGCGCGGTTGCGAGCTGGGGAGACGCTGCAGGCCGGGTATGAAACCTCACTGCTCTTCACCGGGCGGATCGTCATGCTGACCGCGTTCACCTTGGCCATCGGCGTTGCTGTGTGGGCCTGGTCGCCAATCAAGTTCCAGGCTGACATGGGCATTCTGCTGGCCTTCATGTTCATCGGCAACATGGTCGGCGCGTTGGTGTTGATTCCAGCCCTTGCACATTTTCTGCTCAAGCCCATGCAAAAAGCTCGTCCGATTCGTGCAAACGAACCCAGTCCAGAGACGCTGGTGGCCAGCGACGTGCATCAGCGCCCATTGATCGCACAGGCGCAGTTGCGCTTGCACCGTTGATTGATTAATAACAATGCCAAAAGTGGAGGTAGTAATGTTTAGGCAAAAGGTGGTAGCCATTACCGGGGCGGGGTCTGGGATAGGGAGGGCTTTGTCGGTCGCGTTAGCTTTACAGGGCGCTCGGTTGGCCCTGGCGGACGTCAACGGCGCGGCCCTTGCGAAAACCCTTGAGGAACTGCCGGAGGGCACGGACGCTCGGCTATACCAACTGGACGTGTCCAGCCGCGAAGCTGTATTCAAGTTCGCAGACGATGTCGTTGCCGACTTCGGTGCAGTCCATACCGTGATCAACAATGCCGGCATCGGCGTAATCGCGTCCATTGAGCACATCACCTACGAAGAGTTGGAACGGGTGATTAACATCAACCTTTGGGGCGTTATCCACGGCACCAAGGCCTTCCTTCCCAAATTCCTAGCGCAGCGCGAAGGTTGCGTAGTGAACGTGTCCAGCGTCTTCGGCCTGCTCGCAACGCCGTGCCAGGCAGCGTATGTGATGGCGAAGTTCGCGGTGCGCGGGCTGACTGAGACACTGTGGCAGGAACTAGAGGGAACGGGAGTGACCGCAGTGCTGGTGCATCCTGGTGGCATCAATACCAATATCAGCCAAAATTCGCCGGTCGCGGCGTCGGGTACCGACTATGAGCAGAAGTTGTCGAAGGCTTTGCTTGGGCAGATGACCACCACGCCCCAGGCGTGCGCACAAGAGATCGTTGAAGGCCTGATACGCGGAGACAAGCGTCTGCTGGTGGGCAGTGGCGCCAAGACGCTGCATCGTATTTCGAGACTGTTCCCCCAAGGGTACGGGGCGTTATTGAAGCGTAAGCTGGCGATCTGATCGCTTGAATCAAAACCAGTACTCAGTCAAGAAGCCAGGGCTGTTTTCACAGCCCTGGCTTCTTCGCTTATGGCAGTACTTCAAACAACCCTGCGGCACCCATCCCGCCACCGATGCACATGGTGACCACGACATAACGCACGCCGCGCCGGCGCCCCTCGATCAGCGCATGCCCGACCTGACGCGAACCCGTGACGCCGTACGGATGGCCCACCGCAATAGCGCCACCGTTGATGTTCAGGCGCTCATCGGGAATTCCCAGCCGTTCGCGGCAGTAAATAACCTGCACAGCGAACGCCTCGTTAAGCTCCCAAAGGCCGATGTCATCTACGCTCAGCCCTGCCTTGGCCAGCAGTTTGGGTACAGCGTAAACAGGGCCAATACCCATTTCGTCCGGTTCGCACCCGGCAACCTGGAACCCTCGGAAAATGCCAAGGGGAGCAAGACCGCGTTGCCTGGCCAGGTCTGCATTCATGACGACGCAGGCTGAGGCACCGTCGGACAGTTGGCTGGCATTACCTGCGGTAATGGAGCCGCCGGGCAGTACTGTACGAATACCCGAAACCCCCTCCAGAGTCGTGTCGCCGCGAATGCCTTCGTCGTGAGCGACAGTGACTGCCTGGGTGCTGATGCTACCATCGGCGGCAACGATTGCCATGCGAGTGGCGAAGGGCACGATTTCCTCTGCAAAACGCCCCTCCAGCTGGGCCTTAGCCGCGCGTTGCTGGCTCCGCGCACCGTATTCGTCCTGTTGGCGGCGATCGATACCGTAGCGTTTGGCGACGACTTCAGCCGTGTCCAGCATGCCCCAATACACCTCGGGACGATGCTGCTCTATCCAGGTCTCTTTCTGGTTGAAGGTCGTGGAATGGGACTGTACCAGGGTGATGGATTCAACACCGCCAGCCACATAGATGTCACCTTCACCGGCAATGACTCGCTGCGCGGCCAAGGCGATCGACTGCAGACCGGTGGAGCAGAAGCGGTTTACCGTGAGGCCGCCGGTGGTTACCGGGCAACCGGCGCGCAAGGCCACCAGCCGTGCGATGTTGACGCCCCCAGGCCCCTCCAGAAAGGCGCTGCCGAAGATCACGTCTTCAACGTCGGCAGGGAGAATACCGGCACGCTCTATAGCGTGGCTGACCACATGGCCACCCAGGGTCACCGGATGGGTCATGTTGAAGCCGCCCTTGAATGACTTGGCCAGGCCTGTGCGGGCGGTTGAGACGATAACGGCTTCAGTCATGAGGCCTCCGATTCGTTGAAGGTGCTGAGAGATTGGCCTTGTGCGGCGAGCTGGTTCAGGAGCTGTGCGGGCCGCCATGTGTTTGCGCTTTGCTGGTAGGTCGGGCCCTGGGCAAAGCGCTCCAGGTCAGCGAGCACCGTAGCCAGACCGCGCTGGTCGGCCGCGAACATCGGCCCCCCTCGCCAGCGAGGAAAGCCGTAGCCAGCCACGTACACCACATCAATATCCGATGCGCGCTGGGCGATGCCTTCTTCAAGGATCTTGGCGCCCTCATTAACGAGTGCCAGCAGTAGCCGATCAACGATCTCCTCGTCGCTGATGGTGCGCCGCTCGATACCCAGCCGTGCCGACTCCGCCACCACGGCGTCGTTGACCTCCTGGCTCGGCTGCGGGGCTCGCTGCCCAGGCACATAGTCGTACCAGCCTCGACCAACCTTTTGACCGTAACGGCCCATTTGCGTGATGACCTCGGGCGTGCGGGAAAACACCAGGCTGGGGTCACGCGCCAGACGTTGTTCGCGAATTTGAGTGCCCAGGTCGTTGCCGGCCAGGTCGCAGACGCGGAAAGGCCCCATGGCCATACCCCACTTCTCGATGGCGTTGTCGACCTGATGGGGGAGGGCGCCTTCGTCCAGCAGAAAGCCCGCCTGGGTCAGGTAAGGCTGCATCATGCGGTTGCCGATGAAGCCCTCGCAAACCTTGGACACCACAGCGGTTTTCTTGATCTGGCGTGCGAACGCCATGGCGGTTGCCAATGTGTGCGGTGATGTTTGCGCACCCTCTACCACTTCCAGTAGCGGCATCACCTGTGCAGGGCTGAAGAAGTGCAAGCCGATTACATCCTGGGGACGGCGGGTGAAACCGGCTATGACATTCAGGTCCAGCATCGAAGTGTTGGAGGCCAGCAAGGTTCCGGGCTTGGCCAGTTCATCCAGCTGGGCAAAAACGGCTCGCTTTACGTCCAGATCTTCGAACACGGCTTCGATGACGATGTCAGCGTCGCGCACGGCCTCGTAGTTCACCGCGCCCTTGAATAGCCCAAGATGCTGATCCACCTGGGCCTGCGTCAAGCGGCCTTTCTTCAGAGCCCCCTCGTAATGCGCGCGTACGGTGGTCAATCCACGTTCCAGGGCTGCCTGCTCGCGCTCGATCAGTGTGACGTGCAGCCCGGCATTGGCCAGCGTGATGGCGATGCCTGAACCCATGGTGCCAGCGCCGACCACCACCGCCTGCTGGATTTTTTTCGGGGTGGGCTTCGCAGCTTCGCCGACCAGTTGCGAAGCCTTGCGCTCAGCCTTGAAGGCATGGCGCAGCCCAAAGGATTGCGGCGTTTCGCGCAGTTTCCAGAACGTCTCGAACTCGTATTTCAGACCCTCCTTAAGCGGCAGTGTGACCGCTGATTCCAGGCAGTCCACGCAGGCCTGTGGCGCGACCAGCCCTCGCGATCGTGCTGCGACGGTGGCGCGTGCGTAAGCCAGATACGCCTGGGCGTTTTCCATCTCGATCGGGCGGTTGCCAGTGCGTGGGATCGGCGAGCCAGCGGCGGCCCGATCCGCCAGTTGACGGGCCAGGGAAACAGCTGTATCAAGCGGTTGATCGGCCGTGACGGAATTGAACAGACCGCTTTCACTCAGCACCTGGGCCGGTGTTGGGCGCCCTTGCAGTACCAGATTAAGCGCCGTTTCCAGCCCCACCAGCCGGGGCAGGCGTTGGGTACCGCCTGCGCCAGGGACTAGCCCCAGATGGACTTCAGGCAACCCGACCAAGGTCTGCGCATGTGCGACCCTGCCGTGGCACGCCAGGGCCAGCTCCAGGCCGCCTCCCAACGCGCTTCCATGCAGCGCGGCGACGACGGGCTTGGCGCTGTCCTCGATCAGGCAGAACAGGTCCAGCAGGGGGATTTGCGCCAGGCTCGGCGAATCGAACTCGCTGATATCCCCACCCGCGCAAAAACCGCGGCCGGCGCCTGTCAGTGCGATGGCGCGTATCGTTTCATCTTCCAGGGCACCCAGCAGCGCCTGGCGCAGGTGAAGCCTGAGGGCAAAGGACAAGGCGTTGACCGGTGGGTTATCAAGCGTGATAAGCGCTACGCCGTCCAGGTTTTGGTAAAGCGGTGCAGTAGGCGTGTTCATAGGGCGGCTACCAGGTCAGGAACGGCAGTGAACAAATCGGCCTCCAGGCCATAGTCGGCAATACTGAAGATCGGTGCCTCCGGGTCTTTGTTGATGGCAACGATGACATGGGAGTCCTTCATGCCGGCCAGGTGCTGAATAGCGCCGCTGATGCCCACTGCGATGTAAAGCGAGGGCGCCACAATTTTGCCGGTCTGGCCGACCTGCCAGTCATTGGGTGCGTACGCTGCATCGACCGCAGCGCGGCTGGCGCCCAGGGCGGCCCCCAACTTGTCGGCCAAAGGCTGGAGCAGCGCATTGAACTGCTCGCTGGAACCCAGCGCTCTTCCGCCTGAAACAACGACTTTGGCGGCGGTCAGCTCTGGTCGCTCGGACTGGGTCAGTGCTCGGCTGACGAAGCGGCTTTTCTGGTCGACCTGCACCTTGGGCAAGGCTTGAACAGAGGCGGAACCTCCCTCAGCCGGAGTGGGATTGAACGCCGTGGTACGTACCGTGATGACCTTCACCGGGTCGTGGCTCTGGACAGTGGCGATGGCGTTGCCGGCATAGATTGGGCGCTCGAAGGTATCGAGGTCGACTACGTGGGTAATTTCACTGATCTGTGCCACGTCTAGATGGGCAGCAACGCGTGGCGCAATGCTGCGGCCGTAGGAGGTGGCTGCGAACAGGATATGGCTGTAATCCGGGGCGATTGACACTACTTGAGCGGCCACAGTTTCGGCCAAGCCGTCGGCCAGGTCAGGATGGTCGACATAGAGCACCTTGCTCACGCCACTCGCCTGCGCCGCGGCTTCGCTGACGGCACCGCTTTGATGCCCGACCACCAGAACATGAACGTCTGCGTTGATGAGTTTTCCAGCGTTGATCACGCTCAACGTTGCGGGCTTGAGCGCAGCGTTGTCGTGCTCTGCAATTACCAGAATGGTCATGATCAGATTACCTTCGCTTCGTGTTTGAGCTTTTCCACCAGCGTGGCCACGTCTTTGACTTTTATGCCTGCACTGCGGATTGGAGGTTCCTTGACCCGAAGCGTGTTTAGCTTTGGTGTCACATCGACGCCCAACGTGTGCGGCGTGACAATGTCCAGGGGCTTTTTCTTGGCTTTCATGATGTTAGGCAGCGCCACATAGCGGGGCTCATTTAGCCGCAGGTCAGTGGTAATCAATGCCGGCAGATCGAGCTGGAGGGTTTCCAAGCCACCGTCGACTTCTCGAGTTACCAGGGCATGTCGCGCTGCTATGACAATTTTTGAGGCAAAGGTGGCCTGAGGCAGGTTTGCTAGTGCGGCGAGCATCTGCCCAGTCTGATTGCAGTCGTCGTCGATCGCCTGCTTGCCGAGCAGGATCAGGTCAGGTTGTTCTTGGGCGAGCAGGGCTTTGAGCAGCTTGGCCACGGCCAGGGGTTGCAGCTCAACGTCGGTCTCGACAAGGATCGCCCGATCAGCCCCTATGGCCAGCGCCGTACGCAGTGTTTCCTGGCAGGCCGATACCCCGCAACTCACGGCGATAATTTCGGAAATGACGCCAGACTCTTTGAGCCTGACGGCTTCTTCGATGGCAATTTCATCGAAGGGGTTGATGCTCATCTTCACGGTACTCAGGTCGACGCCGGAATGGTCCGACTTCACCCGAATTTTTACGTTGTAGTCCACGACCCGTTTTACGGCCACCAATGCCTTCATTGTTGTTCGTCTCCTCATTATTGGTCCATTGCAGCTGCTGCAGTGGGCTTTGACGAAAGCTGGAGTCTATGAACGCCCTGGACGTGTGGCTATGTCAGAGCCTGTCGCCCCCTCTTCGTGGGTGGCCCTTCCCCCCACCACTTGCATCACCCTGTGATCACGTGGGCCATGGGCGCACGGCACAGTCCTTTTCAGCTGGAGAATAAAATGAACGCGTATTCAGCCCCTCTGCATGAGATTCGCTTCGCACTGCGAGAGCTTGCAGATATCCACGGCGTTGCTCAGCTCGCGGAGGGCCAAGCCCTGGCCGACTCGGACCTGGTGGACGCTATCCTCGAGGAGGCCGCGCGTTTCGCCCGGGATGTGCTTGCACCACTCGATAGTGTGGGTGATCGGCAGGGCGCTAGCTGGAGCAACGAAGGCGTGTCCACGGCGCCAGGCTTCGTACAGGCGTACCGTCAATTCATCGAAGCGGGCTGGAACAATGTGTCCATACCGGCGCAATACGGTGGCCAGGGGCTGCCGACCTTGCTATGTACCGCGTTGCAGGAGATGTTCGTCGCCTCTAACAAATCTTTCTGCTTTTGCCCGGAATTGACCAGCTTTGCCGCCAAGGCGCTCGCCCATGCGGGGACCGATGCACTGAAGTCGCTTTATATTCCCAAGCTGGTCAGCGGTGAATGGACCGGCACCATGAACCTCACCGAGCCTCAGGCAGGCTCCGATGTGGGGGCGCTCAAGACCCGGGCAGTGCCCCACTCGGATGGGACGTTCCGCCTGTTCGGGCAGAAGATTTTCATCAGCTATGGCGACCACGATCTTGCCGACAACATCGTTCATCTGGTTCTGGCTAGGCTACCTGGGGCTCCTGCGGGCTCAAAGGGGGTATCACTTTTCCTGGTGCCCAAGCTGCTGCCTGCCAGCGATGGACTAGGGCAACGCAACGATGTGCAATGCGCCGGCATCGAGCACAAGTTGGGCAACCATGGCAGCCCCACCTGCACACTGGTGTACGGGGGGGAGGGTGAGGGCGCGGTCGGATGGCTGGTGGGCCAGGAGAACAAAGGCCTGCAGGCCATGTTCGTGATGGTCAATTCGGCACGCTTCAACGTCGGTCTTGAGGGCGTGGCTGCCAGCGAGCGCGCCTACCAGCAAGCACTGGCGTATGCCCGCGAGCGCGTGCAGGGGCGGCTGGCCAATGGCGGCGTCGAGCCAGTGCCGATCATTCAGCACCCGGATGTGCGCCGCATGCTTTTGTTGATGCGCAGCCAGACCGAAGCCATGCGCGCCGTGGCCTATGTCGTGGCGGCAGCTCGCGACCTGGCCGGCAGCCATCCAGACCCTGCCGTGCGCCGTGAGCGGCAGGCCTTTGTGGATTTGATGATTCCAATCTTCAAGGGGTGGGCGTCCGAGACAGGGGTTGACGTCACCTCCACATCGATCCAGGTGCATGGTGGTCTTGGCTATATCGAGGAAAGCGGCGTCTCGCAGCCACTGCGCGATGTGCGTGTGGCCACCATCTACGAGGGCACCACCTCCATTCAGGGGCACGACCTGGTCGAACGAAAACTGGTCCGCGACGGTGGTGCTGCGTTGCGCGCCTGGCTGGAACAGGTGCATTCCACCTTGCGGCATCTGCGTCAGGAAGGCTTGGCGTTGGCCGACATCGAGTCAGCGCTGAGAAGGGCGGTAGACGCGCTGCAAGAGGCTACCGGCTGGGCGTTGGCCCACTACAGCCAGCAGCCGCTCCAGGTGCTGGCAGGTTCAGTCCCTCTGCTCAAGCTCTGCGGCACGGTGGCTGGTGGATGGCAGACAGCGCGCGCAGCGCTGGCCGCGACCCGCCAGTTGGCGGCGGGTGAGGGTGACGAAGCATTCCTGCGGCGCAAGTTGCTGACGGCTCGCTTTTACGCCAAGCACGTTTTGCCGCAGGCGCAAGGACTGGCCTTGGTTGCAATGCAGGGCGGTGAATCGGTCTTGGCCCTCGACGAAGCCGCGTTCTGATGGGTGGCTGACCCCTCTTACATGGGGGGGCATGGCCATCAGCAAGCTCGTACTGTTGAGTCAAGACAACGAAGGACCGCGCGCCCTCGTTGCTGCCTTATCAGCAACGCTGCCATGCCTCACGCGATTGCGCAGCGCTAATAAAAACAAGAAGGAGAAATGCATGAGTACGCGTCATGAAGTACCCCTGCCCATCGTCGGCCTTTCTGGCTTCGACGTGGGTTTGACCGAGGAAGAGCAAAGCGTTCAGCAAGTCATGCATCGTTTCGCCAAGGACGTGATGCGTCCCCTCGGCACGGAAATCGACCGCATGCCGGCCGTGCAAGCCTATCAGCAAGGCTCCCCGTTCTGGCAATACCACTTGGAAATGCAAAAGCTGGGGTTCAGCCCGGAAAGCATGGGTGAGCTTGCGCCCAGGGACGCGGCACGCATGGAAGGCATTGCCATCGAAGAAATGGCCTGGGGCGATGCAGGCCTGGCTGTCTCCAGCGGGGCAGGTGGTATGCCCATGGCCATGGCGCGGGCAAGTGGTCAGCAGGAACTGATCGACCTGTGTGAGGGCAAGCTGGGATGCTGGTGTGCTACGCAGCCCGATCGCGGTTCCGATGGCCTGATCCTGTACCCGGAAGAGCGTCATCCCGGCTCCATGGGTAACAAAGGCAACCTGCAGGCCACATTTACTGACGACGAAGTCATCTTCAACGGTCAGACCTCTGCCTGGGTATCCAATGGTCCGGTCGCGCAAGTGGCCCTGATGGATATCGTCGCCGACTACGGTAATGGGTTCTTCGACGAGGACGGCAGCACTTTTGGCTGCAACGTAATCGTACCGCTCGACCTCAAGGGCGTCTCCCGCGGAAAGCCGCTCGAGAAACTGGGCAAACGCTCTCTGCCGCAAGGCGAGATCTATTTCGACAACGTGCGGGTGCCGCGCCGTTTCGCCATCGCCACACGCGACGATTACGAACTCAAACATGCCTACGCCTGGGCCCAGGCGGGTACTGCCATGAGCCACATTGCCACCGGCGTCGCCCGTGCAGCATTTGAATTGGCGCTGGCCTACGTGCATGAACGCAGGCAAGGCGGAGCGTTGCTGGCCAGTCATCAACTGACCCAGCACCGTCTGGGCGGGATTGGCATGAAGCTGGAGGCGATTCGTGCGATGGCTCGGCACGTCGCTGAGTTCACCAAATGTTCGCCGCGCCCACATCCTTACTTCACGGCGTCTGGCAAGGCGTTTTGCTGCAACGAGCTGATGGCGGTGGTGAACGAGGCACTCCAACTGTTCGGTGGCGCCGGGCTGAGCCGCGAGTACCCCATCGAGAAGCTGTTTCGCGATGCCCGTGCCATGCAGATAGAAGACGGCGAAAACAACATTCTCCAGATGCACTACGGCCACCTGTTAAGCCGTTTGCATCGCGAAGAAGGCTGGGGCCGAGCCTGAGCCCACTTACACCGTCGCTCAACTAATAAAAAAAGGAAAGTGCCTTGAATACCGAATATCCCGTTGTCATCTATGGCGCCAGCGGCTACACCGGCCGCCTGGTTGCCGAACACCTGCGTGAGCTGGGGGTTCCTTTTCTAGCCGCGGGGCGTAATCGCGAGCGCATTGAAAAAGAGTTGCAACTGGTACCTGGCATCGAGAACGCCACGTACAAGATCGTCGAGGTCGAGCATAACGTCGAGGCTCTGACCGAGCTCTTCAATGGTTGCAAGGTCGTTTGTAACACGGTGGGCCCGTTCACGCGGTACAACCTGGCAGTGGCAGAGGCCTGTGTGCGCAGCGGCGTCCACTACCTGGATACCACCGGCGAACAGTCGGCCATTCTTCAATTGGAAGAGCACTTTGGCCGTGATTTCGAAAAGGCGGGCCTGGTGATGGTGCCCTCCATGGCTTACATGTATGGCCTCAGCGAAATCGGAGCGCGCTATTGCCTGGAGACACCGGGCGTCGATTCGCTGCGCATGCATGGCATCGGCAATGCCGTCCCTACGGTGGCTTCGGCGCAGACGATTCTCGACGCGGTGCGCCACCCTTGCTACTACCTCAAGGACCGTGAACTGGTGCGTTATCCAGGCATCGAGAACGGGCAAGTCTGCACGCCGTCTGGCGAGATCCTGATCACGTCTAACTGGGGCGGCTCCTCCAACCCCATCTGGTTCCGCAAAGACGGGCGTGTTCGCAATTGCAAGATGGATGTCGCCATCTGGAACCAAGAGCTCTACAAGAAAGAATTGGAACTGGAGCGCGCCTACAAGGTGCAGTTGCAGTGGCTGCCGGAAGACCAGCTGCGCGATGTGCTCGACCACATGGCCAAAGGCATCACTCCCGCTTCTCCCCCTCGTGAAGCGCGGCAGGTTCACCGCTCCATCGATATCTGCCTGGCGACGGGCAACAACGTTGCCGTCAAAAGCACCATTTTCAGCACGGGCGGTTACCTGACCACGGGGCTGCTGCAAGCCTACGCAGCCAGTCGATTGGCGGTGGAGACACCGCGCGTTACCGGACTTCGTTCGCCTAGTGAGGTATTCGGCCATCGCGAATTGATGGGCGTGTTGCAAAGCTTCGGCTATGCCGCCATCAAAGTCGAACAGGTTGTTTGAGCCCGGCCGTCAGTCACCCCTTTTCTGAGGAATCGTTTATGAGCTTCTCCACTCTTTCCTTGAAACAGGACGGCGCCGTGCTGCGGGTCAACCTGTTCAATCCCCCTGTCAACCTGATGTCTTCCAAGATGATCGAGGAGCTGTTCCAGCTTGGCGGTCGACTGTTTGCCGACCCGGAAACCCGCGTCGTAATTTTCGAAAGTGAAGACCCCGAGTTTTTCATTGCCCATTTCGATCTCGAAGACTTGGTGAAGCTGGCGGCCGATCCCTCCAAGGCCAGCAAGTATCCGGATATGAATGCAATGCAGGCATTGGCGTTGTCATGGCAAAGCCTGCCGCAAGTGACCATCGCCAAGGTTGCTGGGCGCTGCCGAGGTGCAGGTCTGGAATTCATTTTGGGGCTTTCCATGCGTTTCTCTACCGAGGACGCTAAGTTTTGTGCGCCTGAGGCCAGTGGAGGCTTCCTGGCCTGTGGCGGCGGTACCACGCGCACTGCGTTGGCTGCGGGCCCGGGCCGTGCGTTGGAGGTGCTGCTCAGCGGACGTGATTTCAGCGGTCTGGAAGCCGAGCGCTACGGCTTGGTCAACCGTGCGCTGCCTGCCGATCAACTGGACGCTTACGTCAATGAGCTGGCCGCACGTATCGCGTTGCGCTCAGCGCCCGTGGTCGCAATGCACAAGGAGGTTTTGAAACAGGTGTATTCACCCATGGTGGAGCCCATGTTCGCCGGACTGGCCGCAGAAAACGATGCCTTCCGCCGTGCTTCGGCGAGTGAAGAATTCAAGGCAGGCGTCGAGGCAGTGCTGTCCCTAAGGCAGACCCGTGAGCATGAACTGGATCTGCCCGACGTGATTTCTCGTCACCTGTCGTCCCAACGCTAACGCACGTGTGAGCCTTGCCTATGTCAATCATTAACTTTTTCGACAGAGGGCACTCTCTGAACAGTCAGGGAGCTGCCTTCGTCATGGATGGCCAACGTTGGAGTTTCAACGAGGCCTATGGCATCACCTGCCAGGTTGCCCATGCGCTGCTAGGACTCGGGCTTGCCAAGGAAACCAAAGCGGCGGTGTTGTCCGCCAACCACCCCATTTCCTGGATGTGCGTGCTCGGCATGTGGCGAGCCGGTTTCACCTGGGTACCAGTGAACCCGCGCAGCAGCTTGTTGGAGCAGCAACAGCTGCTCGATGGCTTCGACGTCGAGGTGCTGTTCTTCCAGCACTATTTCGCCGGGGCCGTTGAGCAAATTCGGGAGCGATGCCCGGGTATCCGTCGGTTGATCTGTATTGACGGCAATGTTCCAGGATGCAGTTCGTTGCAGGAATGGATTGCCGATCAACCCAAGTCGGCCCCCACGTTCCAGAGCGAACCTGAAGATCTGGCTGCCATCATGCCCACGGGCGGCACCACTGGCTTGCCTAAAGGGGTGATGCTGAGCCACCGCAACTTGGGAGTGTCGATAGCGGCCTCAATTCTCAATAATCACTACGAGTCGCAACAGCCGATCGTAAACTTGGCCGCAGCGCCGATGACGCATTCGGCTGGCTTCCTGTCGCTGCCGGCCACGGCTCGCGGCGGTACAGTGGTAGTGCTTACCAAGCCTGATCCGGCTGCGCTGCTTGACGCGATCGAGCAGCACTGCGTCACTGAGTTCTTTCTTCCGCCTACCGTGATCTACCGGCTGCTGGAGATGCCGAACATTCGTCAGCGCAACTTCTCCTCGCTGCGTTATTTCATGTATGGCGCAGCCCCCATGTCGGTGGAGAAACTCAAGCAAGCCTTGTCCGTGTTCGGTCCGATTATGTTGCAAGGCTATGGCCAGACCGAGGCGCCAGGGGGGATTTCCGCCATGCGACCCAGTGATCATTTGATCGATGGTGAAATCGCTCCCGACGAGCGCCTGTTGTCCTGCGGTAAGCCATCGGTGTTGAACGCCTTGGCCATCATGGACGAGCAGGGGAATATCCTTGCACACGGCGGCAGTGGCGAGATCTGCATTCGCGGTGACATTGTCATGAAAGGCTATTACAAGCAGCCCGACAAGACAGCAGAAACCATCGTCGATGGCTGGCTGCACACCGGGGACGTGGGCCACCTGGACAAAGACGGTTTCCTGCACATTACCGACCGCAAGCGCGACATGATCATCAGCGGTGGTTTCAACGTGTACCCCAGCGAAGTCGAGCAAGTGCTTTGGACTCACCACGCGGTGCTCGATTGCGCAGTCATTGGCGTGCCGGATGACAATTGGGGCGAGGCAGTCAAAGCGGTGGTTGAGCTCAAACCCGAGGGACAGGCCAGCGTCGAGGAATTGATCGCTTTGTGCAAGGAGAAGCTGGGGCCAGTGAAGGCACCCAAGACGGTGGACTTCGTCGCCGTCTTGCCTCGAAGCCCGGTTGGCAAGGTGCTGAAAAAAGAGATTCGTGAACCTTACTGGAATGGTGTTGACCGCCGGATCTAAGAAGAGAGTGCTCGATGACCCAAGCTCAGATCAATCGTCAATGGCTATTGGCGCAGCGTCCGGTGGGCGCTGTACAACCCAGCGATTTCAGGTATCACGAAGGGGCAATACCGGTTGCTCAGCCAGGCGATGTGCTGGTGCATTGCCTGTATTTCGGCTACGACGCCAGCCAGCGTATCTGGTTGACGGAGGAGGGCGGCTACCTGTCGCCCATCTACCCTGGGGATCCGATGCGTACCATCGGCCTGGGGGAGGTTATCGAGTCACGGCATCCCGATTTCGCGCCCGGTGATTTGGTCGAAGGCCTGCTCAGTTGGCAGGACTATGCCATTGTGCGGGCTGATGGTGTGGTGCCCCTCAGGAAACTGCCGTCAGGGGATTATCCCCTGTCGTGGAACCTGGGTGTTTTCGGCGTCGGTGGATTGACAGCCTATTTCGGCCTGGCCGATGGGCTGAATATCAAGCCAGGGGATACCGTGGTTGTGTCGGCGGCATCGGGTTCCATTGGCTCGCTGGCGGCTGGCGTGGCTAAAGCGCTGGGGGCGAAAAGGGTCATTGGAATTGCCGGCGGGACAAAAAAATGTCAATGGATCGTTGACCATGCAGGGTACGACGTGGCGATCGACTATCAGGGTGAAAACCTTGATGAACGCTTGCGCGCAGTGTGTCCGGAGGGTGTTGATGCCTACTTCGATAACGTTGGCGGCGACATGCTTGATACTTTATTGATGCACATGGCCCCCCGTGGCCGCGTCCTAGTATGCGGGGCACTCTCGACGGGGTACACCAAGATGGTCACCGCAGGGCCACGAAACTTCATGCGAGTACTCACGCATAACCTCACCATCCAGGGCATCTTGCTGTCGTTCTATCGTGACCGGATGGCGGAGGGCGCGAGCAAAATGGCGCAATGGGTTGCTGAGGGGCGTCTGCATGTCGAGGAGTGCTTGGTTGAAGGCTTCGAAAAAGCGCCTGAGCTTCTACCCACCATTTTTGGCGGCAAAGCCCCCGGCAAGTTGGTGCTCAAGGTAGCGGAGCTAAGGTCGTGACGTCGTCCCATGTCATGCCTGCAGTGCTGGTGACGGGGGTCTCCAGCGGCATCGGCCAGGCCATCGCCGAAGACTTGCTGATGCACGGCTACAGGGTCTTCGGCAGCGTTCGCCGTGAAGCGGATGCGGCAGCGCTGGTTGCCCGCGGCGGTGAGTGTTTTGTGCCGCTGGTGATCGATGTGACCGAACCACACTCCCTTGCACATGCCGTTGAACAGGTACGTCAGGTACTCCATGGCCAGCCGCTGCAGGCATTGGTCAACAACGCGGGGGTCAGCTTTGCTGGTCCTATCCTGTTGCAGCCACTCGAAGAGGTGCGCCTGACCTTTGAGGTCAACGTGCTTGGCCTGCTCGCAGTAACGCGTGCTTTCGTACCGTTGATGAAAAGGCAGGCCACTTCCAGCGCTGGCCCAGGCCGTATCGTCAACATCAGCTCAGTGTCAGGCGGTATCACGGTGCCTTTCCTGACCGCTTACTCAGGCTCCAAGCATGCCGTCGAGGCCATCACTCAAGGGCTGCGTCGGGAGCTAATGCCATATGGTATCCATGTCGCGTCTATCCAGCCTGGGTTCATTCAGTCTCGCCTTTTCGAAAAAGCCCAGGCATGTGGACCGGACCAGCAATACGTTGGCACTGACTATTCAATATTATGGCAGCGCTTCAATCAGTCGTTGCGGCAACAGGAGCGGCAGGCCAAGCCCGCGCAATGGGTAGCCAGGACAGTCCGCCGCGCACTTCAGGCACCAAGGCCGCGTACACGTTACCCACTCGATCCAATCTGGTACCTGGGTAAGGTGTTGCCCAATCGTTGGTTTGATCGTTTGATCTTCAAGGCGCTGGGTATCGAGCGGCTCATCAGGGGCTGAATGCTCGAGGGAACTGATCTGCATGGCTAGAAAAACCATTGATGAGGCAGCCGCCACTCGAGTCGCCTTGATCAACGCCGGTATCAACGTGTTTGCCACACAGGGTTACGCGCATGCCACTCTCGAAATGATTGCCGCGCAAGCTCTGGTGAGTCGGGGCGCGGTGTATTGGCATTTCGCTGGAAAGCGGGCGTTGCTCAAGCAGATTCTTGAGAACCATGCATTACCGTTTGAATGTTTCCTTGCTAAACACAGCAGTCTCCAAGAGGCGCTCCAGGCGCTACGCTTGGCCATCCTGGCAACCGTTACGCAGCAACGCTCACGCCAATTGTGCGAAATCATGCTGTGCAATAACGAAGGGCGCGCACGGGTTTCCTTGATCGCCGAGCGTTTTGGCGAAGCCCAAGCCCGCTTTTCCGATCAGATCAGACAGATGCTGGAGCAAGCTATGGCGGGAGGGGAGTTGCCTGCATTGCTCGATGTCGCTGCAACCTGCAGGCTCATGAAAATTTTCCTGGCGGGTTTGATACTCGAGTGCGCCAGCCAGGAGGCGCTCGTGGTCGAGCATGTGCTCAGCAGTATTGATGTAATGACGGCGCTATTATCCGGAGCGGCTCCGGTATTGCTCGGTTTGCCGGCTGCAACGGGCACCCTGCGTGATCGCGACATAGAGTTTTGTCCATGAATGCGTCGCTAAGTGAAGCACTGAACCCCTCAAGCGCTAAACCTTGTTTCAGCGAGCAGCGTATCGTCGCTTTGGAACTGTTCGCGGTGCATGGCTTTCGGCAGGTCAGTATACGGGACCTTGCGAAAAGCCTGGGGGTGAGCACAGGTGCGATTTACTACCATATCGAGAGTAAGGAACAGCTGCTGTTCGAGTTCATCGAGGAGCTCTACAGTGCCCTGAATGTCCACGCGTTAATGTCTGACCGGGGGCTATCGGCTGTGCAGCGCCTGCGCAGGGCGGTTGAGCTGCATGTAGCGCTGCATGAGTCGATGGCGCTGAATTTTCAGCTGCTGGAAAAGGAAAGCGCCAATCTAACGGCCGAGTTCGTGCCACGTTTCGAAGCGCTTCAGGGTGAGTACTTGCACTGGATCAGCTCGCTGATCAAGCCCTGGATGAAAGCTTGCAACGAAGCTACGGTACACGCCCGTGCACGCAGTGTGGTCACCTTGCTGAATCTGGTACCAAGGTGCCTGCAGCAAGCGAATGTGTCGTTACTGGATCCTGTGGAGGTGGTGATGCCTATGATCATGCGAGCGCTTTGTTAATCCCTGGTGAGCGCTCGCACGTGGGACCAGCGCTTTCAAAAAGCGACCCAGTCAAGTCATCTCACCGATTAATCTCGTTAATAGCGCCGCCGGTTGTGTCCAGCCAGCTTTTCCGCCGGGCAAACAACTGCGGGGCCGTTTCATTGACTTCAGTGATCAACACGTCCACTTCAGCGTTTCGTAGATAACCATCTTCCACCACCACCTGGCCTGCCACCATCGTCATGGCCACATCACCGCCTTGCACCGCATGCACCAGATTGTGGTGCAGGTTAGCCAATGGCCCTTGGGCGATGAGCGGTGTCATTCTAGGGGTGTCCACACGCACTGCAATAATGTCCGCCGCCTTGCCAACTTCCAATGAGCCAATCAGGTGGTCCATGCCCAGGGCGCGGGCGCCATCGATGGTGGCCATGCGGCAGATAGACCACGCGTCCAGGGCTGCCGCGTTGAGCGTGGCGAACTTGGCCAGCAACGAAGACACTTTCATTTCCTCGAAAAGATCCAGGTTGTTGTTTTCTTTCTCGCCATCGGTGCCCAATCCCACGGCGATGCCCGCCGCCAGCATTCTTTCTACTGGAGCTGCGCCGGATGCCAGCTTCATGTTGCTGACCGGATTGTGCGCCACGCCGATATTTCGCTGGGCCATCAGCGCGATCTCCTGGTCGTCCACCCAAACACAATGGGCCAGTAACACGTTGCTGGCCTCAAGCAGACCAAATTTCTCCAGTGCCTGAATGGGACGGATGCCATGGCGTCGCAGAGTCTCCTCCACATCAAAGCGGCTTTCGTTACTGTGAGTATGAAAGCCTACCTGGTAGGCCTTGCAGAGGTCGGCGATGCGCTTGAAGGCTTGGGGGCGGGCATAAAACATGTGCTCCAGGCCAACCCAGACGCTGATGCGCCCGTTCGCACCGCCATGCCAGCGATTGATCAAGGCCTCGTTGCTGTCCAAGGTCTCGAAGTAGTCATGGTCAGGGTGTTCTGCCACGTAGGGCACCAAAACGGCGCGTATGCCCAATTCGGCAGCGGCCTCGGCACTGCCATGCATATACCGCCACATATCCACCACGGTGGTGGTCCCTGATAGCAGGGCTTCGCTGTAGCACAGCATGGAAGACAGTCGGGCCTCGGCGGGCAGCAGCACCCGGTGCATCGGGTCGATGTACCGTTGCAGCCACTCCCACACCGGCAACCCTTCGGCGGTGCCGCGCAGCATGCCGGAGTGACAGTGGGTATTGACCAGCCCGGGCATCAGCAGGCGATCAGTGAGTCGGCGAACCGGGAGCTGAGGGTGTCTGGGGAGCAGCAGGTGGGCGGGGCCCACGTCAGCGATCAGGCCATCTTTGATCCAGACTGCGCCATCTTCGATCACAGTGTTATGGGCGTCCATGGTGAGCACGTAATCTGCCCGAAGGAGCTCATTGGTCATCGTTCTAATCCTGTGTGCTTTAGAAAGTCTGTCGGGCATCAGTAGTCGTTCAGTGCGGTCGCGCGCCGGCTAGCTGCAGTGACAGTTGCAGCGTCGCTGAATCCGTTGAACAGTAGGTTGAGGATCAGCGCGCTGCACACGCACAGAATGATCCCGCTTTCAGTAAACACCCGGCTCCACGCCGGCAGCGCCTGAAAGTAGAGAGGCGAAACCATCGGGATCATGCCAATACCCACGCTGGTCGCCACGATCAACAGGTTGTGGCGCGATCGATCAAAGTCTACGGTGGATAGAATGCGTACCCCCGTCAGCGTGACCATGCCGAACATGACCATGCCGGCCGCACCGAGTATGTACTGAGGGGTGGACGCTACGATGTAGGCCAATTTAGGAAACAGGCCCAGCCCCATGAGCATCAGTGCCCCGGCCACGCAAACATGGCGACTCTTGACACCGGTGATGGTCAACAGACCGAGGTTTTGTGAGAAAGAGGTGTAGGGAAAAGCGTTGAAAACGCCGCCGATCATTGCACCCAGACCATCGGCGCGTAGGCCGCGAACCAACCGCACAGGTGTGGTCGGGCGGTCCACCATTGTGCCCAGTGCGAGAAACATCCCGGTGGATTCAACCAGGGTGACCAGCATAACCAGGCACATGGAGACGATGGCGGCGCCATCGAAGGTCGGCACGCCAAACGCCAACGGGGTAATCATCGAAAACCAGGGAGTTTGGCCTAGACCGTCAAGCACGATATCGCCGCGCAAGCACGCAACGCCGAAGCCCACCAGCACACTGAACAGCACCGCGACGTTGGCCAGAAAACCTTTGGCAAAGCGGTTGATACCCAGGATCAGAACCAACTGCAACAGCGCGATACCCAGATAGACCGGGTTGCCGTAATCCGGGTTCGGGCTGCCGTCGGCCAGCGCAGGATGCCCACCGGCCGACCAGTCGATGCCTACACGCATCAGGCTGATGCCGATCACCAACAGGACCGTGCCAGTGACCACAGGCGGAAAGAGGCGCAGAAGCCGCCCCATGACGGGTGCCATCAGAACTCCAAAGAGCCCTGAGGCGATGATTGCACCATATACACCCGGCAAGCCGAGGGTTGGATTGACGGCGATGGCGATCATTGGCGTGATCGAGACGAAGGTCGCCCCCATCATGACCGGAAGTTGAATACCGAACAGCCGGCTGCCCGCGCATTGCAGTAACGTTGCCAGGCCAGCGCAGAACAAGTCAGCATTAATAATCAAGGTCAACTGCTCTTTGGGCAGTTTCAGGGCTGCACCGAATATCAGCGGTACGATGATGCACGCCGAATACATCACTAACACGTGTTGAAGGCCCAATATCACGGTTTGAACCAACGGTAGTCGTTGATCAACAGGGTGCACGGTAAGGGTCAATGTCCTCTCCTTGTTGCGATGGTCGAGGCAGTGTTGGTTGGGAAATCATTAGAATTATTGGCTGATGCCAGGCCAAAATGCGCTTAGTCGTCCCTGGTGTAAAAATGGGATCTATTGATTTTTTTTATGGTGTATCCATGAGGCTGTCCTTGGAGCAACTGGCGGCGTTTTCGGCGGTGGCCAGTGAACGTTCTTTCTCGGCCGCGGCTCGCAAGCTGGGCAAGTCACAGTCGGCGTTGAGCATTTCTGTCGCCAACCTTGAGATCGACCTGGGGGTGACGCTGTTCGATCGTACTCACCGTTATCCGCTCTTGACCAACGAAGGGCGCGCGTTGCTGCGCGATGCCGATGCCATCCTGGGCCAGTGCTTTAACATGGAAAATCGTGCGAGCAGCCTGGCGCAGGAGCTGGAAACGGAGCTGGTGATCAGCCTTGACGATGCCGTCCCTTACCAGGCGCTTGCTCCCGTGCTGGAGGAGTTTTCCCGACGCTTCAGCCATGTCGACCTGACGGTGCTCCATCCCTCCCGGCAGGATGCCCTCGGCTTGGTCGAGGCGGGCAAGGTGCTACTGGGGATTATGTGTACTCGGGCCCATTACCCGAAGGATCTGCAGTTCAAGCGCTTGGGCAGCGTTACCTTCTGCAATGTGGTGGCGCGCAACCATCCCTTAGCCCTGATGGGCCCCATCAACTTCAACCAGTTGAGCAATTTCCGCCAGTTGGTCTATTTGCCTTTCCGTGACACCCTTCCCACCAGCGAATACCTTAATTCGCCCAACCATTGGAGCTTCGAGAGTTACTTGACGATGACGAACCTGCTGAAGGAAGGGATGGGATGGGCTAGCATTCCCAGACAGCTCATGCGAGACCTGAGTGCAGATGGCAGGTTGGTTGAGCTGCAGTTGGAGGCGTACCCGTTCACGGACTGGACAGTTGGGGTTGATATGGTTTGGGCCTCGCTTTTCCGGATGGGGAAAGCCGGGACCTGGCTACGGGAAAAACTGGGGCAGACTCCGTTAGTGAGTATAAAGGCTTGAGACACTCCACCGGCCAGCGGCCATCGTCCAGATTCTCTCGCGGACCATGCCCGTTTACACTGAATGCCATCCGGTGTTCCAGCGAGCACTGGAGTTCTTGCGCAGAAGGTTTGAAGAGCCCCGGTGCTGAGTTAGCGAGTGCCTCCGAGCGGGTCGTTATGAGAAGGAGCCCAGAGCAGATTCTGGACTCCTGTTTTTCCCTATCCTCAGCAAGCAAAACTTAAACTGCTAGAAGAAGGCGAAGGTTGCTAGTTTCATCTGTAGAAAAGGCTGCTTATATTTATCGAGACGCACCAGCCTCCTCAATAAAAGGATTAACTATGGAAAGGCGATTTGGCAGAACGTGCGCTGACACCCAAATGCCTTCAGCGACGGGCGTTTCATCATTGCTTTGCTCTATCGCAAGGACGACCGGAGCGCCCTTGCGCTCGCCTACCGCGATGGCCTCTTCAGCGACATTTGTCAAATGCACCATACGCCGCGCCATCGGTATTACTCCGTCCGTCACGATCCTATCGAGTACGGACCAGCTAGACCCGTGATACAAAGCAGTTGGTGCTCCCAACTTGATACCGGCATCGATAACGACTTCCAGTGTATGCCCGTAAAGTGCTCTAATTCGGCCGTCTCTTACCTCGAATCTTGGCTCGCCGGGATGTTCTGCAACAGCAAGCAAATGACTCGAATCCACTTCGAGTGAGCGAGCTAAATCCTCCATGCTCGCAAACCCTGTGTTATCCACAGGTATTCCGTTGCTCGGCCCGTAATGGCGGAGTTGATAGGCCATTGCCTTACTCAATCGCCTATGGTCATGGCTTGGCGCGGATTCAGTTGCTTCATTCTGTTCAATGCGGGAGAGAGCCTGAAGCAGTTCCCGCGCCAAATTTTGGATTATGTCAGTGCAGCATTCTGAGATCAGACCACAGAGCTCCCGCGCATGACGTCTCAGGTGCTTCCCTGCTTCTTTTTCCGTTCCTAGTCGTAGGGCCCGAGTAATAGCGAACCACCCGTATGCGACAATTAAGTCTGACTCACTAAGTACATGGCCCATTCGGCCGAGATATCTTTTCATAAGCGCAATTCGCATGCGCCAGCCATCCAGGTTTGCTTGTATAAGCGCATTATCCTCTATGAGTTGGACAACATCGTATCCAATCGGTATGAACTCACTAGACTCAAGATCAATGGCTACAATACGCCCAGCCGGGTCAACTATCCAGTTTGATGCATGACCGTCTCGTTTTCTAACTAGCGGTAGCTCTCCAGGAAAAAGTTTACGCAGGGAGTCTACAAAACGGTCAGCTTGTTCTTGCTCGAAGAGGCTCCTCGACCACATTTTTAGGTAGTCTTTTAATGGTCGCCATGCTGATTTACCTTCCGGAGGTCTTCCTGCAACGCTATGATAGATAGCGAGCAAGTCTGTGATCGGTTCTAGGACGGCTAAAGCCTCTTCCGCAGAAAGCTCGCTCACCAATCGTCCTGCTGCTCGCTGAGATACGTGTACCCACCGCCGCTCGTCTTCAGACGGAATTTCAACAATCGCGAGCGAACGAGGCACTTCAAACAGACTCGTATCTCCCCGAGAAGCGATCACCTTCCGTAACGAGGTTAACATCGCCGCCTCGTGGTCTGCCTTTTCTTTAGTGGTACGCTTGAAGACGAACGTTTCAGAAAGAAATCCGCGAGCGTCAGCAACAGCAAATACCTCGTTACGTCCACCCAAATTTGATCTTGCGTAGATTGGGGAATTTAAGGCTAGAATAGCTGCCTCACGCCAACTGCCCGAGGTATATGACGTTTCACCACCTGAAAGCCCATCTAGGTAGTCCTTCACTCGCGCTATACCGATTCTCGGAAGTGGCCAAGTGGGATGTTGATTGCAAAGCTCAGAGAATATATCTTGAGCACGATGAGCCAAGTTTAAGTCGTCAGTTCGCTTAGCTACTGAAAGTGCCGCGGCTCCAGCCTCCCATTGAACGTGCCGGTTAGACCGAACCATTTCAGACAGTGACCTTGTTACATTTACGTACCTAGATAGATCATTAGGCTTAAGAAGATCTGATGGACCGTCTACCATTTGACGTAGAAACTGTGCGCTCAGCACGGCAGCTGGTACAGACACTCTATCTGTCAGCAGGTATTCTAAATTATTTATTACACATCTAATAATCCCCCACAATTTAGGAGAGGGTTGTGTAGCCATTAATGCAAGGAGTCCCCTCGGTATTGCCATCGACCTTGCTGGCAGACTCAACTGCGTCTGTTTGACCGCTTCAACGATGGTGGATAGAACGCGGCAACGCGCTTCATCAACTGATCCCCTAGGGCGAGAGCAGGCCAGCTTACGTTTCGCTATTTTTAGCTGCTGGAGTCTAACGCTTCCAATGCCGGAGCCTGAGAGCAACGCTAGACGGAGCCGGGCCTCAACCTCTGCAAGTTCTGATCCCTCAACGATATTTAGATTCTCCGAAAGTAGCTTTAGCGCATCTTGCAGAAGGTTTTTGTCTCCGGTTTGGTCAAATTGTTGAACCAAGAGCTCAAGTCGGTAAGTAAGTGTTTCAGGTTTCAGATTTCCAAGAGCCATAGACTCTTTAGAATAAGATAGTGCTCTTGACACAGTGGCAGGCGAAACTTGAACCCATCGCCCGATCATTGCGACGGCAGTTGCATACTTACCGGTAGCTATTCGCCGAGCAGGCTCTCCTAATTCTTGACTTTCGATGGAGAACCTAAATTCGGAAAGGGCAACCCGGTACCGTGCAATGGCTACGTCAATCTCATGACCTGCAAAACTCCCCTTAGCATCTTCATATAATGCGTCAGCGGTTCGATGTGCAATATTTGCTAGCGACTTCGAAAAAAAGTCTATCCTAATAGACCTTAATGAGCTATTCATATTAACAGGGTTTAGTCGCATATGTTCAAGTATCAACATAAACACTGGCGATGGGGCTATCTCTCTATCTTTCAGAATTTTTCGCCACATCTCTGATGCTGCAGCATGTCCGTCTGCGTTGAAAAGTAAGAGTAAATCCGAATGCCTTGGGCTTGAGGTGAGCCAAGCTGTTGAGGAGGGTGAGCCAAGGTAGCCGAGAGTACCAAGGACTTCTCCCAAGTTTGGCGCCCAAGTGTTCAATGCGTTTAAATATTCGTCATTTGGCGTCATGATCAATCCATTTTCCACGAGCTGTTGAGGTTCTTTCGATCACAAAAAAAGCAAAATTTGGTGTTGGTTCTGAGCTGCATAATGCTTAGCTTCAATGCTCATGGTATAAGACTATTTGAACATTGAATGCGACAAACGGGGTCTAGGCGTACGATACCGATTGGGATCGTAGAGGCGCAACGCTACTATGGCTCAACCCATTTCGGTTACTGGCATTCCATCCACGCTGGATGTTTGGACAGCTAAATGGTATTTGGGCAACTGCTATTGAGCTCAGAAACGCCTTTGATCCGAGCACATTCGAAAGACTCCTTTAGCCGCTAGCAGTCGCTGCCGTTGTCCGCTTCTGGCCGATAGTGCTCTTCTGTGAAGGTCGGCTTTGGGTCGATCCTGTTGAAAAAGTAGCTCCCCTGTCTGGCCTGCGGCAAAATCTCTGCATTGGCCAGCAGGGAAGCACGCAGCATGATGGGACAGTTATCGAGTGGGCAGGAACGGCTGTTTTACTCGTTCAACCTTGAAGATCACATCCCAGCCAATCACCTTCTGCGCAGCATTGATCGGTGTCTCGATCTAAGCGACTTGCGCCATTACCTCGCCGATTTTTACAGCCCAATTGGGCGTCCTTCGATTGACCCTGAGTTGATGATCCGCATGCTGATCGTGGGCTATTGCTACGGTATTCGCTCCGAGCGGCGGCTGTGCGAAGAGACCCATTTGAACCTGGCGTATCGCTGGTTCTGCCGGTTAAGCCTTGAAGATGAAGTCCCCAATCACTCGACCTTTTCCAAAAATAGACACGGCCGTTTTCGGGACAGTGATCTATTTCGCTGGCTGTTCAATGAAGTGCTGCGTCGTTGCATGGACGCAGGCTTGGTTAAAGGTGAAGGCTTTGCCGTGGACGCCAGCATCTTCAAAGCGTATGCCAGCCGGCAGCGCGGCGTACCGGGTGATGAACAGGTCAACTGGAGCGATCCGGCCCTGAGCACCTGCGCCGTGCGTGAGTACCTTGAAGGCCTCGATGAGGAGGCTTTGGCCGAAACACTACCGAAACGCCTGTCGCTGACGGATCCTCAGGCCCGCTGGACGGCTGCTCCAGGCGGCCCTGCTTTCTACGCTTACTCCACGAATTATCTGATCGATACCGAGCACGGCGTGATCATGGATGTGGAACCCACACCGGCTCATCGAACCGCAGAAGTCGAGAGCACCAAGACGATGATCGATCGGGTCGAAGCGCAGTTCGACATCAAGCCGGAACGCCTTATTGGCGACACCGCTTACGGTACCGCGTCGATGCTGGCCTGGATGGTGGAGGAAAAAGACATCGAGCCGCATGTGCCGGTATGGGACAAAACTGAGCGCAAGAACGACAGTTTTTCGAGTAATGATTTCCACTGGAATGAAGAGGCCGAGGAATACCGCTGCCCAGCCGGCAACGTATTACGCAGCGAATGGCGAGCCTTCAAGAGCCAGCGTTCGCACCTCACCAAAGCCAACACCATCATCTTCCGATCCAGACAGACCGACTGCGCGACATGTCCGATGAAAGCCAAGTGCTGCCCGAACACTTCGATTCGCAAGATCGTCCGCAGCGTCCATGAAGCCGCTCGTGATGTGGCTCGACGCATCGCAGCGACGCCGGAGTACGTGCGCTCTCGCCACGAACGTAAGAAGGTCGAAATGTTGTTCGCCCACCTCAAGCGCATCCTGAAACTGGATCGCTTGCGACTACGTGGAATGAGTGGCGCGA
The DNA here is from genome assembly GCF_056175065.1 of Pseudomonas sp. JC1203. Lineage (NCBI taxonomy): Bacteria > Pseudomonadati > Pseudomonadota > Gammaproteobacteria > Pseudomonadales > Pseudomonadaceae > Pseudomonas > Pseudomonas sp. JC1203. The sequence goes on along the minus strand of NZ_JBWCAM010000002.1, from coordinate 145,873 downwards.
CCGATGAGTTCACACTGGCGGCTGCGGTACAGAACCTGCGTCGACTGGCCAAACTTACATCTCAAGGCCACCTTCTACGGGATAGGTAAGCCTGCACGAAGCGAAAAACCTCAAATTATCCCATTAACAGAGCTGCAAAGGTCAACGAAGGGCCGAGAAATCACTCAATGTGGTGAGTAGGTTCTCCGGTGGTGGCCGTGCCTGAGTTCAGGTGATCTGAAAATCCGACTTTTTCAACAGAATCGGCCGATAGCGGCCACTAGTGACGGGCATCAAAAGGTCCAAAGATGACGTCCGCAGGCTTGCGAAAAGGGAATGTTGGCAATCCCGTTCCGAAACCGGCCCTCCGACTCTGCCAGCGTCAAATACACCGTTGTTTCAACGGCATATTCATCGTCGGCTTGCCTCTTTAACCCCATCTTGGCGCATGCCCAGATTTTTCTTGAACCCTCGTAAGTTCATTGCGCCCAGCGCCACCTCCAGCGCGATCAGCGCGTAGGCATGATCATGCCAGCCCCAAATCACCCAGAGTGCATTGCTGAGTATGAAACACCAAAAACCGATGATCCGCCGCCTGGCCTGAGTGGAGCCGGTGAACCAGGCGGCAAAAATAGTGACCGCCATCGCCGGCCATTGCACCCAATCGATCATAGGATGGGCTTGCCGCCAGTAACGCCGTAGCGGGTGCCGGAGATGTAGCTACCTTCGTCCGAGGCCAGCAGCACATAAATCGGCGCGACTTCCACGGGTTGGCCAGGGCGTCCCAACGGTGTCTGAGAACCGAACTGAGTTACCTCTTCATCAGGCATGGTGGCCACGATCAGTGGCGTCCAGATGGGGCCCGGGGCAACGCTGTTGACCCGTATGCCTCGTTCCCCAAGTAATTGCGCCAAGCCGGCGCTGAAGTTGGCGATGGCGCCTTTCGTTGTCGCATAGGCAAGCAGCGTCGGCTTGGGGGTGTCGGAATTGACCGAGCTGGTGTTGATGATTGAGGCGCCCGCCGACATGAAGGGCACGGCGGCCTGGCAGATACGGAACATGGCGGTAATGTTGATATCGAACGTCTTTACCCATTCCTCATCCGTGATGTCCTCGAAGCGTTCGTGGGTCATCTGAAAGGCAGCGTTGTTGACCAGCACATCAATGCGCCCAAAGCGGGCCACCGTATCGTCGACCAGTTGCTGGCAAACCTGTTTCTTCGCCACATCGCCTGGCAACAGCAAGCACTGACGGCCAGCGGCTTCCACCCAACGCGCGGTCTCTCGGGCATCTTCGTGCTCGTCCAGGTAGGCGACGGCAACGTCTGCGCCTTCACGGGCAAAAGCGATCGCCACGGCACGGCCAATGCCGCTGTCGGCGCCGGTGATAAGTGCAATCTTGCCTGCCAACTTGCCGCTGCCTTGGTAGCTTTGCTCACCGCAGTCGGGCACCGGGTCCATTTTACGTTGCGATCCCGGCACTGCTTGAGGCTGGCCGGGGAAAGGTGGTTTTGGATAGTTGCGCATGCTTTGGGTCTCCTGGAACTTGCAGCGGGTATGTGCTTGAGAACCCTGAGGCGAAGCAAAAGTTGAGTCGGATCTCGGTCTACCTCGACCAGCGGGGCGTTGGGCGCGCAGGGCTCAGGGCCAACCACGCACTGTAATTGAGCTGAACTTTCAAGCCCGTGCGGCTCTCCCTTTTGGTAACGACTTACCAAGGAGACCCCATCATGAAAACCACTCAACTGATCGGTCTGGCCTGCTGCGTGTTCATGCTGCACGGTTGCTTCAATGAAACCGATCACCCTCCCCAGGGCGCTGACCGCAGCAAGGCTTCCGTGCAAATGCAAAAACCGGATGCGCCCACTGGCGAGGCCACCCCGACCGGCGAGCCAGGCAAAGCCAACCAGTAACTTTTAAATGTCAGGAGCACTTTCATGGACGACTTCAAACCCTCGCGCCGTTACCTGCTTCAAGGTGCCGCCATAACCGCCGCCGTCGGTTTCGCCGCACCTTCAATGGCGCAAGCGGCGACAGCGACTGCCACTGCGCCGTTGCGTAACCCGCAGGGTGGTTTCCCGAAGCCGCCGTTTACCGAGCAGTCACAGCCTTGGCCGGGACTGGCAGGAAGCATGAGCCCGCGCCCGGATCACGGCGAGCATAGCTATCAAGGCAGCGGCCAGCTGGTCGGTCGCAAGGCATTGATCACCGGCGGTGATTCCGGCATTGGCCGTGCGGTGGCGATTGCCTTCGCTCGGGAAGGCGCCGATGTCGCCATTAACTACCTGCCTGCCGAAGAGCCGGACGCCAGGGAAGTGGTGAAGTTGATCCAGGACGCCGGCCGCAAGGCAGTGGCGTTGCCCGGTGATCTGCGTGACCCGGAATTCTGTCGAAGCCTGGTGCAGCAGGCCCATCAGGCCTTGGGTGGGCTGGATGTTCTGGTCAGCAATGCCGGCCGCCAGCACACCTTCGATTCGATCCTGGATATCCCAGACGATCAATTCGACTGGACAGTCAAGACCAACCTCTACGCCATGTTCTGGGTCACCAAGGCCGCAGTTGCGCTGATGCCGGAGGGAGCCGCCATTGTCTACACCGCGTCGGTCAATGCCTACGACCCCTCGAAGAATCTGCTCGACTACTCCATGACCAAGGCTGGCATCGCCAACTTCAGCAAGTGCTTGGCCAAGCAATTGGCGGATCGAGGTATTCGCGTCAACGCAGTTGCGCCTGGACCGTTTTGGACCCCGTTGCAGGTCAGTGGTGGTCAGACCATGGAAAAACTCAAGGCCTTTGGCAGTGACACGCCGCTCAAACGTCCAGGCCAGCCGGCGGAAATCGCCTCGCTGTACGTGCAACTGGCATCGGCTAAGTCCACGTATGTGACCGGTCAGGTGTTCGGCGCCTCAGGGGGAGCCGGGCAGCCCTGAGTACCCAATTGCCGGTGGCGGCCTTGCTTTCCGGATAAAAGCGACTCAAGGAGCCATGATGCATCCTACGCAACTGCTTGAAGAACTGCTGTACGCCAGAGGCCCTGGGGGCGAAGAGGAAGAGGTGCGGGTGATTTGCGAGCGCGAACTGCGCGAGCATTGCGATGAAACCTGGATCGATGATGCAGGCAACCTGATCGGGCTGATTCGCGCGCCCAACGCTCCCACCGACCATGCCCAGACCGCGGCATCCGGCATGCTGATCATGGCACATCTGGACGAAATCGCCATGGCAGTCCGCACTATCAACGACGATGGTTCATTGCAGGTCACCGCATTGGGCGGCGCCAACCCGGTCAACTTCGGCATGTGCCCGGTCGATATTCTGGGCGACGCCGCTGTGCCCGGCGTGCTGTCGTTTGGCAGTATGCATGTGACTCGGCAATCGCCTCAGGGAGCCGACGTTCAGGATGGCAATGTGCACTGGCGGGACGTGCACGTGGTCACCCGGCAAAGCCGCAGGCAATTGGAGGAGCAAGGCATTCGAGCTGGCACCCGAGTGGTGCTCAGCCAGCACTGGCGCAAGCCGTTTTACCTCCAGGATGCCATTGCCGCGCACTTCATGGATGACCGCGCACCTGTGGTGGCAGTTCTGCAAGCGGCTGCCATGGTTGCCCAAATGCGTAGCCGCTTGCCCCAGGACACTTACTTCGCATTCACCACCATGGAGGAGGAAACCAACGCAGGGGCACTGTTCGCATCACACCATTTGCCATGTCGCACCGCCGTTGCGGTGGAAGTCGGCCCGATTGCAACGGAGTATGGCACCGAGCTATCGGCAAACCCCATCGTCGTCGTTGGCGACGAAAAAGGCCATTACACCCGTTCGGTCACCGATGCATTGATTGCCGCTACGCAACGGGCTGGCTACACGCCGCAACCGGCGTTGCTGGTGGATTTTGCCTCTGACGCCAGTGCGATATTGGCAGTAGGGGCCCTTGGCCGGGCGGGCTGTATCGCCATCCCCACCGAGAACACCCACGGCTTCGAGGTAGTGTTGCCGGCAGGTATAGAGGCCTGTGCAAAGAGCTTGACCCGCTTTCTCATGCAGGGGCACACATGATCGCCGTCACCGCTGCGGACTTGGGTATTGATATCAACGAGCCCGGTGGCAACGGCCTGTTTAAATGGCTGCTGGCCAGTTTTCTGATCGGCAAGCGGATTCGCACCTCTGTGGCGGTTAAGGCTTTTCATCGGCTGGTCGACCAGGAGGAGGTGGGCACGCCAGAACAGTTAGCCAGGTGCAGTCATGCCCAGGTCGTCAGGTGGTTGGGCGAGGCCGGCTATGCGCGATATGACGAATCCTCCGCGAGGCGTTTGCGGGTATTGGGTCAACGCGTTAGCGAGGAACTGCAACCACAACTGCGTGCGTTATGCACTGGGGTTCACCGGGTCGCCGACTTCGAGCGCTGGCTACTAAGCTTTGAAGGGGTGGGGCCCAAAACCGTGGAGATATTCATGCGTGAAGCAGCGGAAACGCTAAACGTTGCTTCGGCTGATCTCCTCATGCCGTCTTGATCAGGAGCAACAACTATGCAGCCACAAACAGAAGGTTTGGAAGAACAAGGTCCCGATCGCGTCCCTTTCGTCAACGACCCCGTCAAGAATCGGAAAGAACGCGCTGAGCCTTCCGACGACGAGGCGGATGATGAGCCAGAGGACGAGTGAGGGGCTGGATAGGTATGCGACAACCGCCTGAATTCAAAACAAATTTAACTCTATAAATACCGGCTTGATAGGAAAGTCTTCGCGAGAGAACTCCCTGACCCTCTCGGAAGCAACGCCCGGTGGCGGGCAGCGAACCGCCTCTAACGCTTGCACAACAAGATCATTTCCAGGTGGGAAGTACGCGGACATGTCGTCCCGCTCAATATCAAGAAGCACAATGAACCCACGGTCGGGCGTCACCTGGCGGTCGAGTTGGTACCGAACCTCGCGAAGGTTGCGCAAAGATGCGTATACCTGAACGCCACTGCCAAGATATTTTCGGTGCCACTGATCCATAATCGTCTCTTGACACTCAAACATCCGTGACCGGTGCTGCAAACGATCCCAGCGCCTTGATCAGACTTTCGGCAGACCATGGCTTGGCCAGGCAGACGATCCCGGGTTTCACCGGGATGTCCTCCAGAGCAAAACCACTCATCAGAACGGTGGGCGTCCCCGGCCATTTATCCGCGACCATGCCGAGAAATTCCGCGCCGTGAAGCTGCCCCGGAACATCGTGATCAGCCACCACAGCAGCGCAACCCCCCGATTGCAAAAGATAAACCAGTGCATCGTCACAGTTCTGGAAGCTATGACAAGCGTCGCCGAGATCGGCAAGGATGTCCCCCATGAGCCTTCTGAGCAATGGATCGTCCTCGACCACGACGATATCGCCCTCCAGGCGAAATGAATTCAGGCTGCTGTTCATCATGGGCCTTGATTGCCGGAGTTCAGTAGTCCTAAGGCTGCGGCCACGATCTGCCAAATAGCTGGACACCCATCGGACCGTTTCGGCAGCGCGACGTTCCCAATTCAGCGATAGCAAAATGCCGGCCCATTTGCAGTTTTTTGTCCTGCTATCAAGAAATGGCTATTGCTGCACCGCTTGTACCGACCCGCCGTCCACGCGAACATTGCTGCCGTTTATGAAAGACCCACGGTGTGAGACCAGCAGCGCGATCACCGCCGCCACTTCCTCCGGCTGTCCTCGCCGCTGTTGCACGATGCCGGGCCGCTCTTCCTTGAGAAAGTTCTCCACCGCTTGCTCAAAAGAGACACCGAGCTGCTCGGCTCGCTTGCGCATCATGTCATTGGTCATTCCAGTTTCGATGAACGCGGGAGCCACGGTGTTGCACAACACACCATGCTCGGCTTCCTTATAGGAGAGGTTCTTTACCCACGCAGCGAGGGCAGCCTTGGCAACGTTGTACACGGCCTCATCGTAGTAGGGCTGGGCGGCATTTTCCGAGGTGATACATACAAACCGCCCCCACCCGCGTGGACGCATACGTGGAATGGTGGCGCGTGCTACGCGCACCGAGGAGAAGAAGTCAGTTTGCCAAGCCTCTTCGTATTCAGCATCAGAGAGTTCGAGAGGATCGCCTTTGGCACCGGTAACCCCGGCAGTGTGCACGACGATGTCGATTTTACCGAAATGTGATTCGCCATCAGCCACCACCTGGTTTACCGCTTGCTGGTTTGTGACATCTGCCGCCACCAACAGCCGTTCGCCGGGCAGGTTGGCGAACGCAGTCTGCAAGGCGCCTTCATCACGATCGGTCAGTACCAGCAGGACACCTTCTTCGCTCAACAGTCGCGCTGTTGCCTGGCCTATCCCGCCACTGGCGCCCGTTATAAGTGCGACCCGCCCTGTTATTCCAAGATCCATATGAACCTCCGCATCGAAACAATGAAGCCGGCGGCATATCTCCGGCACTGATGGTTCGACCAACGCAGGGCTACAGTGGCTCCAAAAAAATACTAGAAAGGGCGGCTGACTAAAGGTCCCAGATTGTGTGCCACAAAACAGTCTGAATTCCACCAGGCACGCCCCTCCAAGACAATAACCACCTCAGGTATTTCAGGAGTAGCCATGAACACTTACTCGAAGGATCAAAATGGTCCAGCCCTAGACAATCCGGACTCATTGCCCCTCAGCCCGCTGGCTAGTGGTACTGACTCAGTTAGGTCGATGAGCCTTTGCCTCCGAGTCCACTTGCGCCTAGGTCCGGACGGGCCGACAACCCGGTCCTGCCTAGTCCGCTTGCAGCCAGGTCAAAGAATGCTGACAACCCAATCCTGCCTAGCCCTTTAAGTCCCGCGACAAAAAAGGTGTGAAGGCCTTTCGTCAGGCTGTTCCTCGCTCAGTTGAAACGATGCCTGCTTCGGTAGGCCTGATACTCGTAAGCGAGCAAATTGTTCGGCCACACCAACGGAGAACGAAATGAAAGCCATTGTCTACAACGGGCCCCGAAATGTGAGTGTGCAGAGTGTGCCAGACGCGCGTATCGAGAAGCCCACTGACGCGCTCGTACGGGTCACCACCACGAATATCTGCGGATCTGACCTTCACATGTATGAAGGGCGAACTTCATTTGAGACCGGTCGGGTATTCGGCCATGAGAATCTGGGAGAGGTGATCGAGGTAGGCAAGGGCGTGGATCGCGTCAAGGTCGGCGACAGGGTTTGCCTGCCGTTCAATATTGGTTGCGGCTTCTGCGAAAACTGCGAGAAAGGCTTGACCGGCTTCTGTCTCACGGCCAACCCTGGCAGTGCAGGTGCCGCGTACGGCTTCGCCGAAATGGGCCCCTACCAAGGCGGCCAAGCCGAGTTACTGCGGGTTCCCTATGCTGATTTCAACTGCCTGGTGTTGCCGGAAGACGCCCAGGAACGCGAAGACGACTACGTCATGCTATCCGACATTTTCCCCACGGGGTGGCATGCCACCGAGCTGGCGGGGTTGTTGCCTGGAGAGAGCATTGCTATCTACGGGGCTGGTCCGGTGGGCCTGATGGCAGCGCACTCTGCGATGATTAAAGGCGCGTCGCAGGTGTTCGTGGTCGACAATCACCCTGATCGCTTGAAGCTTGCCGCGCAAATGGGGGCTACGCCGATCAATTCCCTGGAAAAAGAAGCAGTCGATCAGATTCTCAACCTTACCCATGGAAAAGGTACCGACCGTGGCTGTGAGTGCGTGGGCTACCAGTGCTGTGATCGCCACGGCCATGAGGCCAACCATCTGACAATGAACAACCTGGTCGCCTCCACCAAGGCCACGGGTGGCATCGGAGTGGTAGGGGTGTTTGTACCGCAGGACCCAGGAGCCAACAACGACCTGGCGAAGGAAGGCAAGATGGCCTTTGACTTCGGCTCATTCTGGTTCAAAGGGCAGCAAATCCGCACGGGGCAAGCCAACGTGAAAGTTTACAACCGCCGCTTGGCGGAGCTGATTCACCATGGTCGCGCGTCACCATCGCAAATCATCTCGCACCGCCTGACCTTGGCTGAGGGGCCGGCGGCTTACGGGCACTTCGATGCCCGGGACGAAGGCTGGACAAAGGTCGTGCTTAAGCCGGCGGCCTGATATCGCAGATCCGGAAAGGCGGAGGTGTGCCACAGCAATGTTGCCTGATGGGCCGGTTCACTGAACACATCTCCGGCTTACGCTTGAGCTACAGAGAGATGTGGCAAGGAGAGACCAGACTACATAATTTGCTTGTTAGCCTACCGTGCCCCTGAGTAGCTAAGACTCGCCGTCAGCGCTGTGGTAGCCGATGCTGGTAATTTTCGTTAATCGTCCTTGAACTGTTGCAAGTGAGTTGAAAAACTACTGGCATATGCGCAGAGAGTTCTTACAACCTCAGCCAGCCCTGCTAACGGAATTAGCGCCTGCGTTGCTTAGTTTCGTCAAGCCTCATGCATTCGTTCGAGCTTTAAATCTGCTGGCGTTGCTAGGCGGTAGGCAATCCGATCAGATGAAGTCCTCGTTTTAGGCGGTTGGCATGACTAGGCATATACCTCCGACAGTCCGAGCTATTCTTCAGTTCATTAGGGCAGCCGTCTCGCGCTGGCATCAAAAAAGCTGGTTGAATTGTGAAAACGCGATGAAAGGGCAGGCATAGTAACTACTGGCCTAATTCCAGCGCTTCAGTGCGAGGTCATGGAGGTGGGCATGAAGGCGAGAGCTACGGTGATCTGTCGCAAAGATGATGATGTCCTCTACGTGCGTAAGGCCAAATCAAAATGGGCGCTACCTGGGGGCAAAATCGAGTTAGGCGAAACACCTGCTGAAGCCGCCGCGCGTGAGCTTCAAGAGGAAACAGGATTGATCGCTGACAACCTTATTTATCTTGCACGCTTTGAGAGGGACGATACCACCCACTTCGTGTTCATGACTTCACTCCAGCCTGGTAAAAAACCTGCTCCGTGCAATGAGATTGCTGCGTGCAAGTGGAGTCATTGGAAGCGTTTTCGCGATGTTGAGTCGAGCCCAGCGACCAAGGCAATCGTAAAAATATTCGCTAATTCCGACTGATTCGCTGAAGCTACCGTGGATTCCTATAGGCGATGGCTGGCTGCAAGGGACCTCCTGTTGGTTGAACAGGATAGCGGCAGGTGTCCGCTCAACTCGCCCTTCCTGATTGGGCGTCGTTGAGTTCGCCACGTCGAGTGACTCAATTATTGGTCGAGGCAAAGATTTTAAGTTGAAGCGGTTTGCGTACAAGGCAGAATCGAGATCGATGGCTGATGCGGTCCGTGTCAGTTAGGATAAAACGATGGGCAGTTTGACTTGAAAAACGGTACCTTGCTCAGCCGAGGACCTCACTTCGATCTGACCGCCATGACCGGCGACGATCTCTGCCGCGATGAACAGCCCTAATCCCAACCCCGAAGCAGAGCCTTTTTTCGTTTTCGAGAACCTTGAATATCGTCCTTCGGAAGAGAATAAGTATGGGAGAGCATCTGCGGCAATAGGGTCGCCGAGATTCATCACGTCGAACAAAACAGCCTGGTCCTCGGCTCGAAGGCCCACGTGAACAGGGTGCTTTAGATCGCCATGACGCACAGCATTGCCGACCAGGTTCGAAAAAACCTGGGCTATGCGAGCCGGATCAAACAGGCCTACGATTTTGGCCGAATCGCTAAAAACAATGTTCGCTTCGGGGTGACCGGCACTCAGCTCATCAATCACAGCTTTGCAGATCGTATTGAGTTCCGTTAACTCCGTTATGACGGGCAATCCGTTGCCGAGGTTGCAACGGGCGAGGTCTAGCAAGTCACTGACCATCTGGTTCGCCCGCCGAACGCTGACCGCGATTTGAGTGGCAATTGTCTTCTCCCGCTCAGGTAGACTCTGAGTTCGTCGCAATAGGTCTGCTCCCATAAGCACGGCGCTTAGAGGGGACCGGAGATCATGGCCGAGCACACCGAGGACAGTTTTACGAGTCGTTTCTACTGCCTGGGTGTACGAGCTAATCGACTCACTTAATGCCTGATCAATGGCCTCATTGAAACGAATCATGTCTTGGAGTTGTTGGTCGTACCCAGTGAACCCGTGAGCTAACCAAAGACGGAGGACGCTTGATCGAAGCGCGCGGTACTCTGACACCATTTGATCAAGTGTAAATCCATCGGCCAGTCGTAGTAGTGCGTGCGCTTGGGCTGCTGTCTGGTGCTCGGGCACAGGCGCCAAGCCTAGAGATTTGGCAATTTGCTCTTGTTCGGTTTGAGTTGTCCGCAGGTCCGCAGCGACTACCCTGAGGATGTACTCCGCATGGTTCCTTAGCCCCTGAGCATTGAGTGTCGGCAATGGCGTCTCGACGGTGCGAGCAAAGTCCTCCCAGGCTTGGAGAATCTTTTCTAGATTTTCATGAATGTAAGTCGATAGCCGCATGGCAGGTTTCTCGCTAATCGGTACTCACAGAAGCGGTTGAAACCCTTGGCGCACTATCAAGTCATCGGGTGCCACACTTGTAGCTGCCGTCTCCGCCGCTCGTCTGGCCCGCGAAACATTTATCAGCGAGTCTGCCCTAATATTAGGATAGCGATGGGGTATTTGCGATGCTGCCAACCGTGTTAGTCGTAGAAGACGATGAAGTCCTGCGGTCGCTCGTGGTAGAGATGCTCGGCCTGATGGGATGTGGCTCTATCACGGCGACAAACGCAGACGAAGCAGTGCTTGTGCTCGAACACCACGGCAAACTTGCCCTTGTGGTGACTGACGTTTGTATGCCGGGGAGCATGGATGGTATCGACTTGGCGAAGCTCATTTGGCTACGATGGCCGTCTACCCCAGTCCTCATTACATCTGGAAACCGCTCAATACCCATCGATCAGTTGCCGGGACACGCGTCGTTCCTGGTCAAACCGTGGACGAGCGAACTTTTTCAAAGCGCGGTGCGGAGATTGCTCCACGATTAACTGGACACCTTACGGCCTAATTTTTACACCCTCGCTCTTCAGGAACGCTGAGTGCGTCGCTGCCGTAGGGCCTCGCCTCAAGCTCCGGCTGAGCCATGATCAAGCTGAAGCTGCCGGTCAGGTTTCGACGTAATTCCTTGGGCATGTGAAAAGCAAAGTGAATGACCCACGTGCCGTTAGCTAAAAGGCTGGATTCGGTTTTGTACGAGGTGACCATTGCTTCGCTTATGCCGATCAGGCGTGCAATTTCTCGGTCGGTCGGCTCATTCCACATCAATTCCTCGCCCCTTTGACACCGTTCCGGGATCACCACAATGCCCTTTCTGACTCGGGATAGCGAGCAGTACTGATCTGATTTTAGGACCTGGATGACCTTCCTGGTTCGACCATCATCCAGGTGTATATTGGACAATTTTCCATTCCCCTCGCTATATTTCCGGCCTTAAAGCACTAGCTTTGTAAGTCCTCTGGGACCACACCGTGAAACTCAGCATCAAACGTGGCAGATGCCTAGCGACCGAATAGTGTCGCCACCATATCCAGTGACCAGCCGCCCGGCGATTCGTCCCGGTGACTGGTGAGTGGCGCTCGAATGTAAGGGCAGATTTTGGCTGGTCGCAGTCACCACTATCGGCCGAAACAGCCTCCACAACCCTTGCCATTTCCTCATACCAACCATTGATGAGCTGGCTCCCCTCGCTCCACACCAAGCTCGCTGTCATCCGGCTCATGCACGTCACCCTGCTAAACCGAGGAAGCGCGCCGAATCATGCTTAAGCCCATGCATGCCCGGTCAACCTTTTGAATTCTGCCAAGGCGTCTTGAAACTGACCCCTGTGGAATGAGGCTCGTTGATTAGTCTCGTTCCAGTTCACGGTGGTGATCACGCCGGAAATGGCGTCGAGTGCTCTACCAAAACGCGTCCAGCTGACAATGTCGCCGCTTATTACTTGCTCCACCACCGCGACCGTACAGCTCAAATCCATATCGTCTGCGCAGATCAACAGCGGCACGATCGTCGAGCCGTCTTGTGCGCCGGGTTCGAGCACTTGCCATGCGTATCGAAGGTGGTCGTCATCCATCAACCAACCTTGTGCAGGGACCAGCCCCTCGGTGATGTCATTGCCCGCGCTGTCATACGCGATGCCTTTGATCCAGTTGTCCAATGGAATGGAGTCAAGCGTGAAAACCGGGTGAGGGGCCGTAGCGTGTTTCGATTGGTGCATCGTTGCGCTGATGATATTCATGCCAGCTCATGCCTTGAAAGCGGAAGGGGCAAGACTATCAAAAACCGGGTTGGCGGCACCGAACACTTCGGTGCGATTAAGCGGTGGCAAGGCCGACGACCGGCGTCGACGGAAGGGCCGCTTCTGACCGACAGCAACCCTCCGCCAATGGCTGCTTTCAACCCATTGCGGATGGCCAGCCCCAGCACTGTAGCCGCTGCCGCAGGCTGCGCTGGCCTTCGACCACACTGGTAATCTTCAGCGTACCCAGCGGCCAGCGCAGCCTGTCGGCAGCGGCTACAGCGCGTGGATGAGCCTTCGCCGGAAGGCAGCTTCTGGCCGAAAGCGGTCGATTACCAGATCAGCAAATCTTCTCGAAGCGGGCAAGCAGCTAACGAGGGCCAGCTGAACCGTTTTGCATCCATTGCACTGACCTTTAGCATCGTGAGTTGCAATCCCCTAAACGCCTTGCAAACGGAGGTGTGGGTGAACATATTTGCGTGCTGGCTGCAGGCGGTGGCGGTGGGTGAGTCGAAAAACTGCTGAAAATCATGACGGAGTACAAGCGTGCTCCTTGCCATCAATTGGGTGAAGGGAGTACACGCGGAACCGCTCTGTTTTTAGGGCTGATTGATGGCTTCTTTGCCAAGCGTTTCCAGGCAGGCCCCGATCAGAGCCGATGACTCGTCCAGGCCGTTCAGGGCGCTCCGCACATTAACCGCAGCCTGACTGCCTCCGTTGTTTTCAGCCCACAACGCTAGTTCCTCCACCGCCGCGCCGAGGGCGTGGTGGGCCTGCACTTGCGCCACCATCAATTTCTGCAACATTTGAATAGCTGTCATCGACGTTTCCTCCTGGATAGTCCTGAGGTTAGCAGCGGGATCCGCGGAGGTGTATTTACGATCAGGGGCGGCGTGTAAGGCGATTTTCAGTGACTTACATACGGTGGCCGTTGCTTTCTCGCCTTACCCTGGACGTTGGGCTAATCGATATCGGGCTACGCCCGGCCAGAGTGACGCGCGGTCCTTCATCCGGTCGCCGACCAGCGGGAGCGCCCCCACCTGTCGAAATACCTCGCCGCCAAGATTGACCCGGCGAACAAATTTACGTTTACTGTATACATATACAGTCTTCGCAAGGCGTTCGTCATGAGCATCACATTCCTGGGACCGTTGGGTGAGGGCGGGGCCACGCTTCCGTTGTATTCATTCAAGGTCCCTGCCGGCTTTCCTTCACCCGCCGCCGATCATATCGAGAAGCACATCTCGCTGGATGAGTTGCTGGAGATCCGCGCGCCCCACATCTACCTAGTGCGGATCTCGGGCAGCAGCATGGAGGGTGCTGGGATCTTCGACGGCGATCTGGTCGTGGTCGATCGCTCGATCACTGCCGAGCACGGCCATATTGTGATTGCCGCAGTGAATTGCGAACCGGTGTGCAAACGCCTGTGCAAGCGGGGGGACAGCATCATTCTGATGTCCGAAAACGCCGGCTACCCCCCGCGCTACATCCTAGAGGGCGATGAGCTGGTTGTCTGGGGCGTCGTGACCTTTAGCGTGCGCGCCCATGATCCCAAAGCCTGATCCTGTCTTCGCCCTCATCGACTGCAACAGCTTTTACGCAAGCTGTGAGCGGGTGTTCAGACCTGACCTGCGCAGCACGCCCATCGTGGTGCTCAGCAACAACGATGGCTGCGTCATTGCCCGGAGCGCCGACGCCAAGCCGTTCGTTAAAATGGGCGAGCCATACTTCCTGATCAAGCAAAAGCTCAAGCAGCACGGCATAGTCGCCTTCTCCTCGAACTACGCGCTGTACGGCGACATGAGCGAGCGGGTCATGACGGTCATCGAGTCGCTGGTGCCGCAGGTCGAGATTTATAGCATCGATGAAGCGTTCGCCGATTTGTCCGGCGTACCCGGTGACCTGGAGCAGCTTGGCCGTCAGATTCGCGCACAGGTTTACCGGAGCACCGGTATACCCGTCGGCGTGGGGATCGCCGGCACCAAGACCTTGAGCAAACTGGCCAATCACGCGGCGAAAAAGTGGCAGGCGCAAAGCGGTGGGGTGGTGGATTTGCGCGATCAGGTCAAGCGCGATTGGGTACTGAAAAAATGCCCCGCGTCGGATGTCTGGGGCGTCGGCCGCAAGATGACTGCCCACTTGGAGGGCATGGGCATCAAGAGTGCCTGGGAGCTCTCCAAGGCAGATCCCTGGATGCTGCGTAAGCGCTTCAGTGTCGTGATCGAGAAGACCGCGCGCGAGTTGGCCGGGACACCCTGCCTTGAGCTGGACGAGCCGAATCCCCCCAAGCAGGAAATCTGTTGCAGCCGGATGTTTGGCCAGCGCCTGACGGATGTGGTGCCCATCAAGGAGGCGGTGGCGACCTATATGGCGCGCGCCACCGAAAAGTTGCGGGCGCAGCAGTCGCTGTGCAAGAAGCTTCGGGTGAGCATTCGTACCGGTTTTTTCAACCCCGATGAGGCCAAGTACGCTAACGGTGTCATCGTCGAATTGCCCTATCCCACGGACGATACACGGCTAATGACTAGGCTTGCCGTTGAGGCGGTTGACCGTATCTACCGAACTGGTTTCAAGTACAGCAAGGCCGAAGTCCTCTTGCTGAACCTCTGCCAGAAAGGCGAGTACACCGAAGATCTATTCTCGATTTCGCAGCCGGCGGCCACCGAGAAGGTCATGGGGCTGATGGATGCCATCAACGGTCGATGGGGGCGGGGCACCATGCGCCTGGCCAGCGTGCCGACCAATCCTGATTGGGGGATGCGCCGGGAGATGATGAGTCAGAGCTTCACCACCCGGCTGGACCAGTTATGGACGGTGAGTTCCAGGTAGCAAGCAGACCCGAAGCCGGTGCATTAGAAGCCGCGCAGGCGGTCGATCTCGGCGGCCACCTGCAGTGCGGCCTCCAACTCGGAGATTTGCTGTTCTTCCATCAGTCGCCAGCGTTCGGCTTTTTCCTCGGGCTCGGTCATGGCCAAGGCCAAATAGAGGCCTGGCGGTACTGCGCGGAACAGTGTCTCCATATTCTTGGCCAGCACCACCCCCTAGGTGTACTTGCCCAATGCCTTGCTCGCCGACAACAGCAACGCCTTCTGTGCCGGCGTCAGCTCCTTGAACCGGGCGATCTCCTCAACTTCGGCCGGCGACATGTTGCGGTAGATCCACCACTCGATCATGTTGAGCATGGTCTGCGTAGCTAGCCAGAACCAGGCACCAAGCTTGCGCTACATCTTTTTGCCGTTGATCGCGAAGGGTGCCATTGATCACGTTCAGCCAGCACATTTCGACTCGGCGCTGTCATTAGGTTAATGAGGGGGTATCAGGAGATAATTATCCCCTCCATTACTCCCATCATGGGCCGATACCTGAATTGGCTAATCCTGCTCGAATGTCTGCTTTTGGCTGTTGACGTTTGGCAGACGTTGACCAACAACGACCAGCGATTTCATCCAACCTTTCTATCGGTATCGCTAATCCCCATGTCGGTTGCCGTGATATGCCGTCAGCGCTGCTGACCTTGGAAGTCCGCCATTCGGTGGCGGCGGCACTGAGAACATTGAGCACCGCCCTAAACGATGGTAATGCTGGGAAGATGGCCGGATTGCCGCTCCCGCTGACGGTTATCTGAGCAACGCGCTCAGCGCGGCCTTCGCTTTCGCAGTGATCCGCCAAGCATCGCTGTCGGCCGCATTCATGGAAGCTAAGAAGCCCTCCATTTGACGTGCGTCGCTGGTTGACTGCAGTTCAAGGCTGATTTCCGTAAGCCAGGCATCTAGGAAATTCGCCCACGCTTCTTTCTCGGGGTGCGCCGCTGCGCAGATCAGAGCCACACGAATCTCCTCATTGAGCGCCAGGTCCATGCCTTTCCGACGTCTCGCCACTCGGCTGAGGAGGCGGAGAGCGTTTGCCAGCTCACTGCTTCGTGTGACGGCTGCCACTGTGCCAAGACCTCCGAGCATGGGAAACACTTGATCTTTATTCTCTGGAAGCTTCAATTGGAAACGGACGTTTTCCAGCGCGGAAAGGATAGTTTCGGCATGCGTGGTATCTATCCGATAAATTAACGCGGCATTTGTGATTTCGACGAACGCTGAAAAGTCCAATGGCGTTCGTGCAAGTGATGCGGTCACGCGCTGGAAAATTTCCTCTGGAAGTCCAGCAGCTGGCGGCAGGTTTCCCTCCAACGGGCCGGGCAGAAACGGACGAATAGTTTGTGTCAGTCTGTTGAGCGAGGAGGACGGATCGTCTAAATAGGTGCGTAGCGCCTCAAATGAAAACGAGCTGTAATGGCTGTTGAGTGTCGGCAGGAGCCGGCCGGCGAAATCGTTTTGAATTTGTGCTGGATTGATGAAATCGGGTAGCCACCGCGGCTCCTGGCGCAAATCGAACATTGCCCTGAAATAAAAGAGCGCGCCGGTATTGCTCGAGAGCCATCGTTGAATACCACTGGTATCTCCACCGGCAGAGAGAATTGATCGTTCAATTAATGAAGCGTGGGCGATAGCCGCCAGCCGTACCCAAAAGGGCGGGTAGCCGTTAAATAGCTTGAACCGCGCAAAAAAATCGCTAACAAATACAATCACTGCCGAAGTGAGGGCAAACCGTGGGCTTTCAGCTCCTTGCACATCAAAGAGTAGTTTGAGCAAATCTAGAATTTTCGACTCGACCTCCCCGGTCAAATTTGGGCTTGATAAACCCAACTCGATGCAGGCGACGATCGAATGAAGGTCACCGTGCTTTTCCGCCCAGCACAGAAATGTGAGGAGCTGAACGGCTGAGGATTGCTGCAGCGGAAGTAGAGCGCTGAGGCGTGAGTGTGCTGTGCTCAAGAGTGCCTGGCGTGTACCCTTGGTGGCGTCCCAAGCCAAGAGTTGATTGAAGTGGGCTGGCAATACGGTTTCGAAGATATCAAATGTCGCAGTTTTATCGATACATCCTACGAGTTGGAAGTAGTAATCACGCAGAGTCGGGAGCAGTTGGTCCGCCGACAGGGTGCCTGAGGCTACCCGCGCGGTAATGCTGTCGCCGACGAACTCAGGGGTCATCCGTGACTGAGTTATGAAACGATCGTAATCCAGCGGTCCTAATGCGCGCGCGGCGATTTTTTCCTGCCAAGCGTCGGCATCTGAGCCCCTGAAGTTTGACTGCTCAACCATCTCTTGCCAGCTGCTCAGCCGGATGCTGTCGTCCTCCGCTAGCGCCCAGAAGCCCTTGACGATAAATAACCCGCGTTCGGCATCGAAAGCGACTTCGTCTGCAGAGGCGCGACCGTGATACTGCAATTTCCACTCCTGGCCGGTTGTATCGACGATGGCGCTCCGTCCCCCAGAGGTCTTCATTGCACGCTGAATCGTGTTGTAGAAAACGGTCGGAGTGAAAGCCACCTCGGGGTTAGAAAACTGGATGTAGAAAGGGTCGCTCACACCCATCGTCTCCACGCATTCCGGGTTTTCAAGGAGTGCGGTCAATATGCTTGTGGGCAGATTTGCCATTATCATTGAGACCAAGGAGGGGTCGATAGGCTTAGACATGTGGGAACCTCGTTTGATCTTCAGCACACAGTTGACTAATTAACTGTTCTGCGATACTGACGACCTCTTGAAATAAAGGCTCGTGGTCTCTGGCCAAGTCGCGCAGAAACCGCTCGTCGAGCCATTTCAGATAATCGGTTTTACTCGGCCCATGAATGTGACCAACGTGTATTAGCAGCCGCGACAGTTGCAGCCGGAGATACTCTTGCGGGGCTATGCCGGCACGGCCGAGGGCGCTTGCCCAACCTCGCGCATCAATCAGCTCAAACAGCCAATCGGATCGGCTGGCGGCTGAATCGGGGGGAATGGAGGACGACCATTGTGCTTGGATGCACGTAAGGCAAGTTTCCGATAAGTCAGTAAACCAGGGCATCTCCAAGGGTAATTGCAAAGTATCCAGCATCTGGATGCGCAAGACGCTTTGTCGAATAGCTTTCAGTTCAGCAGACTCTACCAGTTGACCTAGGGAAATAGTTGACTCACCCAGATAGCCTAACAGTTCATCCGTTGGCGTGGGGACGTGAATGGCGCCGCTCCGTCTGAGTGCCGTTCGTGCTGACCACAGTCGTTCACGTGGAAGGGCGCCCTGAAGTACTAAAGCGGATACCAACTCCAGCGACGAAACTACCCGCGTACTATGGGGCCCATCCATGATGATGCCGAGCTTGTTCATGCACCTATCATCGATTACAACCCAGTCAATCTCCTTAAGGTCATTGAGTAGGGCCATCGACGGGTGTTCTAAAACGGAACCGCGGTCATCGTTCCTAGGTGTCCTTCTCTGAGGTTGGACCTTCAGTCGTCCAGCTTTAATATTGTCGCGAACTCGGCACCTCACATCCTCGATGAGCTGGGCTCCCTGTGTCGAGAAACGATCGAACTCAAGCAGGTCATTGGCAGCCTGGACCTGGTGGCTGGAGATGTACGTCGTGAATCCCGCTTTGTGGATTTTTGGTAATAGACCGAGATGTTCGAAATAGGACAGCGCGACATCATCCACATACAGCGTCGCCCCATCTTCGATCTCAGTCGCATCAGTGTACGAGCCTGGGCTCGTCTGAGTTCTCGGTCCAAGAAAAGCTAGGCAGCGCTCGCGTTCAGCCAGCGTCAGCTCGCCAGAGCTTGTCAGTTTCTCGATTAATGCCGTGCAGGAGCAGAAAAGTTTGTTGTATTCGGCAAGGTCTACCGGCTCGTAATTTAGGGAGCCTGGCCGGCACACTGGAAGTGGATGGATTATCAGATGCTGAGCGCTTCCCTCTTGAAAGGCGCGATTAGCAGTTTCAATGGTCAGCGCGAGCTCTTCGCCTACGAGCTCGGCTAGGTCAGGCGACGCTGAATGCAGGACTACTAGCTCAAGGAGTTGACGGTTAACGAGCATGTCCCGCAAAGCCCTGGCGGAGTGGACCCGGCTGGGTTGATGGAACACGATTCGATGACGTTCTTCAAAAAGCCACGGCAGTAGGTCATGAGAGATGCGGATGTCAGGAAGGGAAACAAACACTTCCTCGGCAACCCCCAAGGCTTCGAGCGTTACCAGGCTGGAGATGTCTAAGATCACTGTTCCCGGCACTTCGGGAACGACATGGTTGCAGGCGCCATGAAAAGCGTACAGCGTAGTGCACTTGCGCAAATCTATTTGGTGGGCGTTCGATAGCAAGGGATGCAGAAACATGTTCAATAACGGAATGTTAAGCAGTTTAGCCGCGGCGAACTGAGGTAAATCGCCAGAGATCAGGCGTCGGGTCGTATCGTCTGACCGTTCTCGCCACCTTGGAGCCTGTTCGACCAACGACTCCAGTGACACCGTAGTCGCGGGTCCATCGTCGCCTGACAGAACGACTGCAGACTCGAGCCAAGACGAGGTCACTGCATCACCTTTCCACCCCAAGCGGGTCGCGATGTCATAGCAACTGATCAGCATGTGCGGATCATCATGGCCTGCGGCAGCAGCGGCGAGGGTGAGATCCTTGACGCGAGCTGAATGAATCAAGGCCGCTAGGTTTGCTGCACGCATGAGGCCAATCTTGGAAAGGCTGCCTTTGGCCTGCCAATCCTGGTCTACCAATGTATGCAGTCGATCCCAGTCGCCTGAAGCAATCAGTATTGAAGCCTCAAGCGATTTCAGGTCGTCATGATCGCTTTCTCGGCGTAACGAGTCGACCAGTGTGACCGCCTGCTCGAAGCCTCCCAACTCGAAGAAGGCGCGACAGCGGTACTCCTGCATCCTGCGGGAAGTTTGGTACAAATGCGGGTTTTCAGTTTGTATACGAATTAAGGTTTCCAGGTCTCCCAATTCATATAAACAGTGGATATAGCGCCCTCCGATGGTCGAGTCGTGGGTGCGTTCGAAAAGCTCGGACACAAATGGCGCCATTTGTTTCCAGTCCTTTGCTTCCTCGAGGCTGGTGACCAAATGATTGAGGTCAGGCAGAGAGTTGCTCAAGCGGAAGTTCTGCAGCCTGGCTTGCACAGGATCAGAGCCCTTGGCTTCTGCCAGGGTCCTCAACGCACGATCCTTCTCCACTGGCGTCGGCTTGAAGGCATCAAGGTCGGGGAGCAGGGATGCTGCTTCGCTAAGCCGCTTTGCACGGGCAAGCACTTCTATTAAAACGAGGACCACTGCCTTGGGATTCAAAATCGTGACTAACTGGGTCTTGTGCCGAATTAGGTAGTTCGCCATTGCGTCGTGGCTGCCTTGGGCGTGGGCCACCGCGAAGCGCGCGATCGCCGCATCCTCCGATTTGCCCCCCGTTAGCGCCATTTGCCGATCGATTTCCTTCTCGACGGCTGTTAGATCTATGTTGAGGCCAAATTCCAATGCAAACGATATACGCCTAAGTGACCGGTTCGGCGTCAGCATGTCGCGCTCCAGCTGCAGGAGTGCGGAAGGTCTCTGGTCGTCATCATTGAGCGAAAGCCAAAGCGCCATATCTGCGGCATAACGCTCGGCATGAGGGAGGGACAGGTGCCGGGCAGTCTCGGCCGCCTTCTCGAAAAGTGCCAAGGAAATCCTGCGGCCTTGGATCGCCTCAGCGGTAATTGACAGCGGGAAGTCTTTTGAGCCGAAAGGAATGTTGCCAAGAAGGGTCGATCGGAATTCTGTGGGGATTGCAGGTATAAGATTGGCTTGGGCAAGCAAATAGTGAAGCGCAGGAATAGTTGCTAGGTCTTCTTCGGTAATTATTGATGCTACCTCGGACAGATCGGCCCATAACTCGTTTTCCATCAGCTTGATCAATGCACTAAATCTGCCGACGGGGGCGAGTTGTCTAAGGTGAAGGTCCGCAGCCGCTAGCCAGGCCATCCCTGCATCGATGCCGGAATTCGCACTGACAAGAATGAAGGCAGTTGTGTGTGAGTCGTTGGAGTCGATCTGGTGTAGTGCCTTTAGCGCATCAAGATGCTGCCCTGCTGCATCCATCAGGATTGCACCCACTACTTTATTTAGGTCGCAAATGCCGAAGGTCTGTGACCGTATCAGCCAATCGTTCGCCTGTTGAAGTGCCTCTTTGCTTAGGATGCGGGCGCACCATGCCAGCGTCGTCATTTTTGTGGCGTCAGAGCAGCCCCGCAGGTCTCCTTCCAGAATGGCCTGGGCGAGTGCGGCTGTGTGGCCCACCCGGTCGAATTCGCCATAAAAACGCCGTTGAAAAATATCCGTTAATCGGCTGTTAGCCTCCGCATCTGCCAGTAGTGGAGAGGCAGCGGCTCGGCCAGAATGCTCCATCAGGGTGTTCAGATTCTTTTCAACGACCTTAAGCGTACGGGTCTCGTCTGCTACCTGAAGGCTGAATTGTTGTAATTCTGCGGTATTGCGGTCCACGCTCCGAGCGATCAATGGGTCGATAGCCGGCAGATCGAAAGCGCCTTTCACAAACTTTCGTACATGGAGATACACCTCAGCGTTCTCGTTCGTGGGCTTCACGATAGACACATGGCTAGCGTCAACTGGAAGGGCGATGGTCTCCACCCCAGGGTCGGAGCTGTCGGGTGGCACAATCATCCCCAGCCATTTCACTGGCTGGGTCTCGACAAGGACAAGGTGCTCGAGGCTGTTGAGTCGGGAGTAGCCCCTGTACCAGTTATTTAGATCTCGCAATGCTGGGTGGTTGCGTTCAAGACTTAGCATCGCATTAGATCGCCGGGAAACCCAACTGAGGAACCGACTCAGGGTGGCTAATCCTGATCCGAAGTGGGGAGTGCCGATGAAGGCAATGCCTTTCACTCGGTGAAGGAAGGACTCAGCACCGGGTTTAACGTATCGGTCCCGGTCTGCGGCCCTGATGACCTGCTTGACCACGAGCCCACCTAGACTATGAGCAACAAACACCAAATTACCAGTCCCGAGCCTATCTTCAAGTAACAGACGGGCCAAAATATTCTCCCCTCGATCAGGCAGATGCATGCTGCTGCCAAGCCAATTGGAGGGGGCAGCCTCATAGCCAAGACACCACACGCCGAGCTCCCCATCAGCCGCAAGCCACTTCGGCCAGAAGGTTGATTCCTCATCGCTCGACATCCAGGTGCTGGTATGGTGCCCTCCTAAACCATGCACAAAAATTACGTGCGTCCTTACTTGCTCATAGTTGTCAGAGAGACTTATCAGCTCTGCCATTGGCGATTCCTATCGTTTCGACGATCCGATGATCCGATGACCCTCATGGAGCCTCGGTTTTGATTTTCAGCCCGCGGCAGCGGCTACAGTGTCGGCGTTGGCCGGCCGATTTGGGTTAACAGCAGCCCTCGATAGCAATGTTGCTAAGCTTGGCTGCCTTGATTCGCCGTTGAGGGCTCACTACTTTAATGAGAGTGTGGGACTGCCGATCGGTTGAGCAGGGCTCGTGTAACATCTTGAATCCGCCAGGCCCATGTTGAGCAGGAACATCGCTGTAGCCGGATGTTAGCACTATCGGTAAAAGGGGGTGGTGCTTCCGAGTTCGTGCGCCTATTCGACCCCGGCCTAACCTGATTTCGATCTGGTAAGGCCATCTCGGATATTGTAAATGAGCGATGGCAGGTACCCGAACGCCTCCAGCGGCGGAGTAGCAAAGTTCCTGATGTCGATGTTATATTCGACGATCAGTACACACTAGCCGTGACCATCGTCAAGCGTTGTGACCACAACGCTCCTCACCAGTTTTTTGCTGCGTGTCCAAAAAAGCGCCTAGGGAAAATCCAGATTGGGGAGTCTGCGAGTGGCACGCTCATCGCCCCGACGCGCACAAGGCCCGAGCGCGAAGGGATGCACAAAATCAGAAGTCGCGAATTTCAGCGTGTAGATTCAATGTATCGTTTTCTACCGTTGCCGCTTGGTTTCATCTGCCAGGTATTATTGATACACCCCATACTCAATGCGACGCAAGTACTCTTCGACGGCCTGAAATCCTATTGAGTTGTCGATCATATCCAGTGGCACGTTCCCATCCAAAAACACGCAAGGGCGGGCTAGCCATTCCTCCGCGAACTGCTTCGTACCGAATACTGACATTGCATGTTCAAACACTTTGGCGTATTGAAACGCTACTGAGCTCTGCCGAGAGGTGAGAAGGGCTGGGTGCTCGCTGGCGCACTGGCGCTGGATGGCGCGACTCGACTTTCCCATGATCCGGCTAATTATTTGTTTGGTCGAGAGAAGTTTAGAAAAGCCCAGCATGGCTCGGACGTCTTTGAGGGCGAAGCCTTTAGCAATGCAGCGACTTAGCATAACCGGGGTAAGGTCACGGGTATCGCGAATGAGATATTCCGTCGCGGAGCGGCGGCCGTGTGTCATTTTAGCCGTATGGGTGTTGACCGAAGTCATAGCATCTCCTCCACCTGCGAAATTCGAACCATATTAGCTGAGTGCACGCCGAGTCGATTGTGCTGACGGAAACGTTCTATTTATAAGCTATAGAAATCTCCGCTTGATTAAGGGGAGTGGGCTCAATAGGCTAGCTCAAAGCTGCTAACGCATGAAAGGGTGAGCGTGAGCAAAGTGAAGGTCACCGCGAAGGTTGTTTCTTTTCGAATGTCGGGCTTTTGCCGGCGTAAGCCGAAACTTCCACATCAGCAAAAGCCTGGATCGCATCCTTGGTAAAAAAACTCCGGTATCTGGGCGAATGTTGAATTTTCCTCAACCTAGCGATTGCGGCTTCACGTGTAGCCATATTTCCCCCATGAACCCATGCACGATGGTACTGCATTGACCAAGAGCTCGAACGCACCTGTGACTGGATTCGCACCAAAGCGAGCAGGTAAACGTCGGTCCAAACTGCGCGGAGCTCCCAGCCTTGATGCGACATATTCGATCTTACCTCAGAGCCCGACGGATGTCTTGGGGTGAGGTGATGCGTTGAGAAGCGCTCGTGACTAAACAGCAGAAGTAACCGCCTACCGATTGCTGTCCGTAAGAGCCAAGGGGCGTAGTATAGAGACCGACCTCATGATCCGAGACAGGGCCTTTCCATGTGAGTGCCCGCAAGGGATACATGTGTACTCCTAGCCACGGATAGTCATTGCAGTTGGTGGAGCGCGCAAGCCTTTTTGCGACAATCTGCGGACTATTCACAATTTATCCCAACCTGAGCTCTTTAGATCACGATCATCTGAAAATAGTATTTTGAATGGTGCAATAGTCGCATCCGCATCGTCCCTCAACGAGTACGTTGCTCCACTTGCGGTTTTGTATAGGATGAAATGCGATCCGTCTCGAGGGTCCTCCACGATTCCAGCCATAGCCAAAGGCTCCATCAGCCAATTAGAGCTGCCGCTCATATGGGGTGGAATCACTAACTGGACTTGCTCTACCCACATGCGGTGGGGCTGCGCATCGATAAATTGTCTCAGCTCGTGAGCGTGGTACATCATCATCATGCTCGCATAACACTCAGATCCACTTTTGATCACCACCTGGAGGTATAGCCACGGTAGCAGCAGCTCCTGTTCGACGAGTCGCCATACCCGTTGACCAGATGAAGCGTTGGGCTCACCGGGCGGATCGAAGGTGATTTCGGAGCTTGGATAAGTCGTAAACATAGCAAACCTCAAAATGAACACTATAGATTGTAGCTCTATAGGATGCGATAGCGCTTCATCGTTCCTTTTGCGGAATTGGCAAATTGGAACTCAACAACGCGTTCGCCCTGGCGCTCAAGCAGGTGCGGAACAGCAAAAACCTTACCCAAGAGGATTTTTCTGAGGTGAGCAGTCGCACGTACCTCAGCACCTTGGAGCGAGGGCTGAAGAGCCCTACGCTGGAGAAGATCGACCAGCTCGCAGGCGTTTTAGGCGTGCACCCTCTGACCATTCTTGTTGCTACCTACGCTTGCAAAGAGCGTCATGACGACATCGCCAATTTGTTCAAAAAAATTACCTATGAGCTCAAGCTAATCGAGTGAAGCTGATTGGTGCCACCTCATGCTGTCGCTTGGAAAAAGCACTCTGGGGCGATGCGGCGCAACAAACAAGCTCCTACGAGCCTGAGCGCGCCAAGGGCTTGCTGTAAGGCGAGGGCAGGGTACTGTCGACCATCGGTTACTGGTCCGGTCGATTCCCCAGAGGCCCAAGTCGCCCAAGCCCGGCGGAAGCGTGATTGCTGTGCCAGAGAGGCACAATAAGTTTCAGCGATCCTCAATGCTTAAGTTTTTGTTTGAGCGATGGCGTTCCTCATCACGACTGTTGTAATAAGTGTCAACCGTTGTTGCTAGACTCTGGTGTCGCAGATCCGCCTGGAGATCCTTGTGATCGCGCACTTTGGCATCCGCTGTCGCCGAGGTGTGTCGCAACCAGTGAAGCGACGCTGATCTCAAATGCTTCACGTCGTCATCGGGGAAGCCTTCTGTACGCATGCGGACCAAGGCATTGTCGAAGACCTTTTGGACTAGACTCCTGATGTGACCAGCGGATAAACCTGCCCGCCCCTTAAGAGACTGCAGGAGAGGCGCAGAATCGTCAGGGGAGGGCAGCGGCGTCAGATTCAGGAATTGCCTGTAACGGGCCATCCAGACGTTCATATATTCGTCCTTGACGCTTATACGGGCAGCTTTATTGCCCTTGCCAATGACGTGAAACCACCAGTTGCCATGATCATCTTTCCGGAAGTCACTCATCATTGGCTCCCAATTATCACGCCCTACAATGTCTGACACCCTTAAATACATAGAATAGATTGTAGCTATGATAAATAAAGTCCTCTCGTGCTGTTCAGGATCTTCGTCAGCCATGAGCTTGGCTGTCTCTAGGACAAAGCCCCATTGGAGAGCGGTCAATGACTTCGTGTTTTCTGTGGCCACAACTCGCTGCTTATATTTGGACTTCTGTTTGATCGCACGAATCGGATTCGCATTGTTCGTAAGCCCCTCATCGGCCGCCCATTGGAAGAAGCTGCCGCACACGGCGAAAACTTGAGCGACTGAGTCCTGCCGCATCTTGTAGGGCTTTGCCTCGGGTTCTTTATTTTGTTCCGTGGCAAGTTTTAGGTCAGGTTTTTTTACCGTCAGGAAGAACGGCCGCCAGGCAGGGTTAATAGTGTAGGTGTCCGTAGGATTAGCACTTCGACCGCCCACACGCTGATAGCGAGCTTTCACGATCTTGCCAATCCAGTCTGAAGGTGGTTTAAGGCAAAATTCCAAAAAACGTTCGCCATCTTGACGGGTCATGTCGAGCAGAGGCTTCTCGCAAATCAATAGTGCCCATAACAGAAGTCGCTCTACGTGCGTTCTATAGGAGTTGAAGGTTGCACAGTTGCCTTCGTAAGAGCGCAGAAAACTTCTGACAGCTCGGTAGCTGTCGATGGCACTGAGATCAAAGGAGAACGACTCCAGGTAGCAAACAACTACCGGCAACTCCTGCGATAGGTTGTTGTGATTCAGCTCGAGAAATCGATCGTGTGATTCGAATAGAGGGATAAGGTTCGCCATTAAATTACTGTCTCAGGTCCGCAAGCTCGCGATGCTACCCCATGCACGACGACCTTTGCAAAATACGGGTCTACCCATTATCGAATATTGCATGCGTGCCGAGGTCCGTCGCACATCACCTTGGTCACCGTCCCTTGCCAATAAGGCTGCGCGCAAGGTCATGCCTAGGACGCAGACCTTGTTAGAGATGAGGCTGCGCTCCCACAATCTCAGCATCGCGTGCTCCGGTCACTTTTAACACTGAAAAAGGAGCAGACCTCAGCATTATGCATTGCTGAGGGGCGAATCCAGCAACCTCGAGCTCATCAGCGATTAGTGCAAAGAAAGCGGTGATTAGCTTTCTAATTTGTCGATCACGGAGCCCAGGCCTTCCTGATGAGGTTTGTAGCAAAGCGATATCTTCTTTTGGGGTGGGCAACGGAGACAAGTCTTGTCCTAACCGGTAGCGTTCCAGATGCAAAAGAAGATCTGATGGCACCGAAATCGGGGCAAGTCCTCGCTCAGACCGATTCGATTCGAACCACCATTCATTGTCTACTTTAACGAAAGCGGTCATTAAAGGCGTATACCAATCGCTACTCGCCAAATCTGAAACTCGAATACGTAAGTGGTACACACACATAATTATAAACAGTGCGCGCTCATGGCGAGGGTCTTTATCGGCTAGAGAGATAGCTATCCGGCTTGCCGAGTCCCATAGGTCTTGAGCCAAGGGGGGGCGCGGCGCACGAAAGGGTTTTTGAGCTTTTGAGTGCGCCTGGTTTAGTGCTGCAATCGGATTGCCAACAACGCTTCCACGCCGTAATAGATAATTATACAGTGCGCTGCATATCCGAAGTAGCTGAACGATCGAGCTTTCTGATTGTGGAGATGTGCGCCAATTGTTAAATGGCCGCCAATCATCGTTGAACACTATTCTATTTGTACTGTTCAAGAACCGCTGACGGGGAGACTTACCTACCCAGCTTTCTGGCGGGGCTTTATTAAAAGCTATGAACTCACTAATGTCCGCAACAGAGAGACTGACAATTGACTTTTTGGCTATTAACCAACTCCAGAGAGTCAAGCGCTCTGCAGACTGCCTGTACGACAAAAACGTGCTCGGCTCCTGAGCGTATTGGGCTAGAAAAGCCCGCACCAACTTGAGGTCTGTAAAAAACTGGTCGCAGGAAGGCAAGCTTTGAAGAAAGCTAAAAACTGGTTCGTATTGATGTAGAAAATCCTCTAATGGGACTTCCACAGACATGGGGTTATCAAAAAGGGGGCGAGGCTGCATTTCTGGCTCACCTGATGCAGTGATTTTCCCTACGTTATGTGGGTGCGAAATATTCGTCAAGAGCACAATTCCTTGGAGAACCTAGATAGGAGCGATTCCAGTCATTAACGCTATTGAGTGGAAAAATTATCTGCCTGATTATTTCGCACGGGAATGTCTGCATCCCTTGAGCTACTAGGGCTGCGCGATTGAGCAGTTGGAGAATAATAATTAATGAGTGGAAATCCCACAGGCAAACAAGGTGGATGCGCATGGTTAATTGGTGGAATTTCTAACTATCTGTAGGAGCGCGGGAGCCATTTTCCGCTGAACTTTAACCGAATTATCCTCATGGCGACCGACCCAAGCAGGAAAAGCTCGTGATATCAGTAGGATAGGATGGCCAGCTGATTTCCATTTAATAGATGGCGGTCACAAGACCGGAGCCTGGCAACTCGACCCACAACCCAATACAAGATTTAACATAATATACATTATGCGTAGTGTCGTATGCGATGGTCTGGGTCAGGTGTGGCGCTTTTCAAAAGCCGAATCTAGCCCAAACTCGCCCTCAGGGATAATAAACACCACCATTCGGAAACCTGCACCGACCGATCCGTTTCCACGCCAATCTCCAGCCGCTCAACACGCGGTGCTTCTAGATCGCCAACAACGCGTAGTTCGAACAGCTCAGATGAAACGTGCACGCATTCCTCAGCCGCGCGCTGGCGCGATGCGTTGGTAAACCCAAATGCCATACAACGATGCACGAACCATCGCGCCGGCTTGCTCAACGAAATATCGAGTCGATCCATTTCCCTATCCGAACGACTACGCAGCTAAAGAATCACCGAGGGATGCCGATTTATCCTTGAAATTCAAAGCATTGCAGCCTAAAAAGCGCGCTCCTACGTAAAATCTGAGCATGCCCGCAGGGGTAACGGCCGCAGATTTCACGTAGAAACGCGCTTCAACATCGAGAATTTGAACCAAGGAGCGGTCGTTTGATGTTCAACCAGGTGAAGTGGCCGGTAATGATGTTGCTTGCCGTGGCAGCTGTTGGCCCAGTACAGGCAGCGGATATGGTGGGCAGCGTGGCAGACGGCGTTGCCCAGGCCTCGCACGCGTTGACGTGCAGCTTGTTTGCCCGCGACACGGGTCCCACGGGCAAGGCGATTCAACGTACGTGTTTACGGCAGGCGCAGCAGGATTTTGCCCGGCAACCGGATCGGCGCACGCTGCAGGACTGCATCAAGCCGGGCAACCTGATTGACGATGACGTGCGCAATTGCATGAAAGGGTTGTAGGATGTAGCCACCCCTCCCTCATCGCTTTTCCGCGCCTTGAGAGTTAACTCAACTAAAGAACTATTTAGTTGAGTTATTTGTCGTGATCCGTGACGCGGCCTTCTGGCTACTGCTACCGGCATGATAAGGCCGCCTCTGCCCCTACAAATCCAGCAACAGCGTGGCGGTCTTCGCCCGCGAGCAGCACACCATCATCACGTTATTACGCGCCCGCTCGCGATCCGTCAGCAGCATGTCGCGATGGTCTGGCACGCCATCCAGCACCCGCGTTTCGCACATCCCGCACACGCCCTGCTCGCAGGACGACGGCACGTCGATGCCCACCTCGCGCAGCGCATGCATGATGGAGCGGTCGGCCGGCACATCCACTTCCAGCCCGCTGCGCGCCAGGATCACCTTCAGGTCACCGCCCTCGCCCGTCGGCGCTGGCAATGGCGCCGCGCTGAAGCGTTCCAGGTGCAGGCGCTGCCCCAGCTCCTGCGCCTGAAAGCGCTCGGTCAAGGCGTCCAGCAGCACGCCTGGGCCGCAGCTGTAGGTTTCGGCGCCGGCTGCCGCGCGCGCGGCGATGGCATCCAGGTCCAGCAGGCCGAACTCGTCGGCCGGCAGGATCTGCAGGTGCGCGCCGGCATGGGGCAGCAGGCGTTCAAGGAACGCCATCGAGGCCCGCGATCGCCCCCCGTACACCAGGTGCCACGGCACCCCTGCCCGCTCGGCTGCGAGGATCATCGGCAAAATCGGGGTGATGCCTATGCCACCGGCGACGAACTGGTAGGCCGCCGCCGGCGCCAGGGCGAAGGCGTTGCGCGGCGCGCTGATGGCCAGCGTTTGTCCCACGCGCAGCTCGTCGTGGATTTCCCGCGAGCCGCCACGCCCCTTGGCCTCGCGCAGCACGGCAATGTGCAGGTGGCGGCGGTCCAAAGGGTCGCCGCACAGCGAATACTGGCGCACGGTGCCCGACGGCAGGCGCACGTCGATGTGCGCGCCCGCCTGCCACGTGGGCAATTCGTCACCGGCCTGCGCCCGCAGTTCCAGGGCCATCACGCCCTCGGCCTCCAGGCGCATGGCGCTGATCAGCACCTCCCGGTCCTGGGCCGGGCGGTTCATGCCGCACCTTCCGGCACTGCGCGGTCGATGAACTCGCGGAACGCGCGGCGGTAGTTGAGGGTGAACAGGTCGGCGGGCACCGAGTGCTCGACGAACATGCCGTCCCAGTCGATTTCGCGCGGGAAGATGCCGGCGGCGATGGGCATGTCCTCCAGGTAGACCATCTCTTCGATGCGCAGGTTTTCTTCAAGGCTGGCGCCCTTGAAGTCGACGGCGTTGGCCACGCCCCAGAAGATTTTCACCTCGTCGTAGGCCACCGGGCATGGGAAGCCGGCGACCACGCGCTTGCCCAGGCGCTCGTAGTCGTAGGTGATGGTGGCAAGGCCGGGGGCGGCGCAGTGGTAATACATCATGCAATCGCCGTCGTTGGCCCACTCGCCGTCACCGGCGTCCAGCGGCCGCTCCATGACGATGTCGAGGCCGTCGCGGCGCACCTTCAGCGGCTCCACCACATGCTTGCTGGGGCCCATGGAGACAAAGTGCACGAAGGGGAAATGCGCCACGTCGCGGAAGTTCTCGATGGCCACGGCTACGCCGGTGGGCGAATGCAGCGGCTCGGCGGCCAGCCATTGCAGGTCCACGCCTTTCCACTGCTGGGGGTCGTAAAGGTCTTCGACCGGGTCTTCCAGCACCGTCCACACGTGGGCGAAGCGCTCGATTACGCGGTAGGTGGCGATCTTCGCCTGGGGCGGGATCTTGCACTGGTCCTCCAGCGACGGCACGTGGCTGCACTTGCCGTCGGCGGCCGCGAACTGCCAGCCGTGGTACGGGCAGGCGATGTTCTCGCCGTGCACCTGGCCCAGGGCGAAGTCGGCGCCGCGGTGCGGGCAGCGGGCGTCCTGCACCACGGCCTTGCCTGCGGCAGTGCGGTACACCACCAGGCGCTGGCCCAGCAAGGTGGCCGATTGCGGGGTGGCCAGGTCGGCGCTGCGGGCCACCGGGAACCACTGGCGGCGCATGGCGGCTTCGGCGCGTTGGCGTTGGGTGATGGTTGTAGTCATGTTCGTCTCCTCATCAGGCCTTGGTCAGATACCCACCACCAGCGCGCCACCGTTCACCGCCAGCACCTGGCCGCTGATGAACGCCGCCTCGTCACTGGCCAGGAACGCCACGGCGGCGGCAATCTCCTCGGGGTGCACCAGGCGGCCCAGCGGGATGTTGGCTTTTTCGCCTTCCACGTACTCCTCCGGCACCATGCGCGTCAGGATCGCGCCCGGGGTAATGGCGTTGACCAGAATCCCCTGCCCCACGAACTCCTTGGCCATGGTTTTCATCAGGCCCAACTGCGCGGTCTTCGAGACCATGTAGGCGTAGGAATGCCCGTCCGGCACCTGGCCCCACTGCGAGTTGATGAAAATTACCCGTGGCGCGCGGCTGTTGCGCAACGCCGGCAGCGCCGCGCGGGTCAGGTACAGCGGCGCGTGCACGTTGATGGCCAGCAGTTGGTCGAAGTTGGCGTCGTCGGTGGCTTCAAGGCCGGTGAGCGAGTACATCATCCCGGCGTTGTGCACCAGGATGTCCAACTGGCCGAAGTGCTCCACGGCCTGGGCGATCAGGCGCTCGGCGTTGGCGCGAGTGGTGATGTCGCAGGCCAGGGCGATGGCGGTGCCGCCCGCTTCATTGATCTCGGCCGCGGTGGCCTGGGCCACGTCGGCGTCGATGTCGTTGACCACCACCGCTGCGCCACGGGCGGCCAGCAGCCGTGCGTGGGCACGGCCGGCACCGCGGCCGGCGCCGGTGACCAGGGCCACGCGGCCGGTGAATTTCTGTGCTTCGGGGGCCAGGTCCAGCACGGGCTGGGGGGCGAGCCTGGCGGCTTGGCCGGATACAGTCGCTGTCATTTTATTGTTCTCCAGGTGGCCAGGGGTTCAGGCTTTGTGTGGTTCGGTGATGTAGAGCATGTTGCCGTCGGGGTCGAACATTGGCCGGTAGCGGTAGTGGGTGCCGCTGGGGTGCTGCCAGGCGATGGGCTGGTCGGTCACCCATTGCACCTTGCCGTCCAGGTAGGCGATGGCCTCGTCCAGGTTCTCCACCTCGAAGGCGAAGGAGTCGAAGCCGGGCTGGTCTTCCACGTTCACGGCAGTGCGGCGAGCCACGCGGGCCGGGTTGTCGGTGTGGAACAGGTACAGCGTCAGGTTGCCGGTCTCGATAGCGGCCCAGCGTTCCTCGGCCACGTAGGGCAGGAAGAAGCCCAGGCCCAGGGTGCCGTGGTAGAAGTCCACCAGGCGCTGCACGTCGTGGGTGAGGATGTCCATGTTGTCGATGCGTTTGAGCTTGAGCATGCGCGGTTCTCCGTTGCGTATCGGTCAGGAATGGTTGGCGTGGGCGCAGGGCCCGCCCGCCAGGGCTTGCAGGGTGCCGGCGGGCACGTCGAGCACCACCGTGACCAGGGTCTGGTACTGGTCGGCGCGGCTGCCGGGGTCGGGGTGGCAGCACACGGCACCGGTGCTGCCCAGGTGGCTGTTCATGGCGGCGATGATCTGGCCGGCCGTGAGGTCGCGGCGGTTGGCCAGGCGCCGGGTGAGCAGGTCGTGGCGCACCAGGGTGTCGGGGTACGTGGCCCACTCGGTGTCGCGAGCCTTGGCGCGGGCATCGAGGAAATGGTTGGTGTGCACCAGCAGGCCGTCGGCGCCAGGGAACACGAAGGCCGGGCCGTCGGGGTACAGCTCCACCGACACCGCGCTGCTCTCCCCGCCCTGGGCGGTGACCACGGTGAGTACGCTGGACGCCGAGAAGCGGGTGGCGGTCAGCAGCTGCAGGGCGTCGTTGAAGTCGGCGGTGCTGTCCAGCAGCCAGCGCGACGCCACGTGCACCGGCACGCCGATGCCCTGGCCATCGGTGGCGTGGTGGAGAATGTTGAAGTGCACGCCCAGGCCCTGGCGGTTGACGCCGATCTTGCCGACGATGCCGTACTCAGTGACCGTGGTGGTCATGCGCCCATCGCCATGGGGGATCTCCCACACCAGCCACTGCGGGGCGAATTGCGCGTACCAGTCCCAAGTCTGCACCGAGATGGGCATGGGCGACTGCGGGGCGAGGTGAACCACCGTCGAACACTCACCGCGCAGCACGGCACCGGCGTAGGCGAGGATCTCGGTGCGGGCGTTGATGGCGCCCAGCTCGCGAGGGTCCAGCCCTGCCCCTTCGGCCATGCCGAGGATTTCGGCGTGCAGCGGTGGCGCGAAGGCGGCGATTTTCTCCAGCGCCTGGGCGCCCAGCTCCAGCACGTCCAAGGGGCGTTGTGCCGTGCGTTCGAACAGGCCACGGTAAACCTGCACCGACGCCTTGATCTGCGCGGCATGACATTCGCCAAACTCGCGGCCGCGGCCGTGCGGGTCGCTGACGGTGGAACGGAACACGTAGGTCATCGTGCGCGCTCCAACTGAGGCGCCACCTGGGCGGCCACTTCATCCAGGCGCGCGAACCACACGTCGCCATCGCTGACCAGGCGCTCGACGAAGCGCTCCAGCTGTTCGAAGCGCGCGGCGCGGCCGATCACTTCCGGGTGCATGGTGAAGGTGGTGTGGCGGCCGTCGCGGCGCGCCGACTCGTACTCGGCCAGCCACACGTCGGTGAGGGTGCGCGGGTGGGTGAAGTTGCCGCCGTTGTCGATGCCCCAGCCGAACATGGGCCAGTCGTCAAGCGACCAGTGCACCGGCAGCTCGAGGATCTGCTGGCCGTTGCAGTGCTCGTAGTACGGGCGGTCGTCGCCCATGCAGCTGGAGTCGTACTGGAAGCCGTGCTCGACAATCATCTCGAAGGTCTCGGGGGTCAGCTCCCACGACGACGAGCGATAGCCGGCGGGCTTCGGTGCGCCAGCGCGTTGCAGCGCTTCCAGGCCGCGGTGCATTTCGTCCTGCTGTTCCTGGACGGACACCTTGTCGCTGCGCAGGTGCAGGTGGCCGTGGTGGCCCACTTCGTGGCCGGCCTTGAGCAGTTGCTCGACCAGGCCGGGGTGGCTGTCAGCGGTGTGGCCGGGTACGAAGAACGAAGCCTTGATGTGGTGCCGCGCCAGCAGGTCGAGGATGCGCGGCACGCCACGGGTCACGCCGAAGCGCCCTTCGGACAACGCGGTCAGGCGCCGGGCAAAGCTGGGGCTGTCGCCCAGCAGGCCGGCCTCGGCGTCGACGTCGAAGGTCAGGGACACAGCCACGGGGCTGCGGTTCGGCCACACGGGGCCGAATGAGTGATCAATGCTCATGGCGAAGTTCCTTGAAGAAAAAGTCCGTAGCAGCTGCCGCCAGGCGGCGTCAGCGATACACGCGGTAGGCGCGATTCAGCGTGGCGGCGGGGACGCGGCCTCACGGCCGCTGCTACCGGGTGTGCGGTCCTGCCACTGGCGCCAGCGGTACATGACCTGTGAAACCGCCAGCACCGCGATGGCGATGGCCACTTCCTTGTAGCCGCCGTAGCCGGTGATGGCGCTGCTGGTAATGCCCACCAGCAGAATCAGCCCATCGAACAGCGCCAGCGCCGCGGCAATGCCGAGCCAGCGCCGTGGCAGGCGGATCGGCCGTGGCGTGTCGGGCTGGTCCTTGCGCAGCACCACGAACCCGGCCACCGCCAACAGATGCGCCAGCACATAACCGACGTTGCCCGCGACGATCACCGCCAGCGCGTTGCCCACGAACAGCACCAGCGCCACGTTGATCAGCAGCTGCACCGTCACCGCCCGGGCGGGCACGCCGTTGCGGTTGAGCACGCCGAACTGGCGCACGGTGAGGCCGTCCCGCGAGCTCTGGTACAAAGCCCGCGCCGCGTCTGCCGTGCCCATCACCGACAGCACCAGGATGCCAGCAATAAGCACCAGGGTAATGGCCGCCGCCCCTCCCCCCAGCAAGGCC
This sequence comes from Pseudomonas sp. JC1203, assembly GCF_056175065.1. Taxonomy (NCBI): domain Bacteria; kingdom Pseudomonadati; phylum Pseudomonadota; class Gammaproteobacteria; order Pseudomonadales; family Pseudomonadaceae; genus Pseudomonas; species Pseudomonas sp. JC1203. The sequence goes on along the minus strand of NZ_JBWCAM010000002.1, from coordinate 110,815 downwards.
ACGGCGCCCGCTTGCAGGAAACCGTTGGGCTGGTTGGCCAGGGTCTGCTCGCCCAGCAGGCCGGCCAGGCCCAGCGGCGTGAGGGTGAACACCAGCAGCAGGATCAGCGCCGACACGCGCAGGGCCTTGCGGGTGTCGCGAACAGTGTCGCGGTACTCGGGAATGAACGACGCCGCCGCCTCCACCGCGTACGCCGACCAGGCCATCACGAACAGCCACGCCAGCACCGTACGCGCGCCTTCCAGGCCAGCGGGAATGCGCCAGGTGAAGCTGGCGGTGCTCCACAGGTGCGAGGCGAAGGCGCCGCTGCCGAAGATGACTACCGGGATCATCAACAGCACCCCCGCCAGGGTGATGAGGATCATGGTGAAGCGCAGCTCGATCATGCTCAGCGCCCACGACAGCAGCGCCACGCCCAGGGCGATCAGCTTGGGCAGGTCCAGCTGCATCAGGCCCAGGTCAAGGCTGTAGGTAGCGTTGGGCCAGAACTGCTCGGTGAGGATCTGCGCCACCGCCAGCCCCCAGATGGCCGGCGCCGTGGCCCAGGCGAACCAGTAGGCGTAGGTGGCCAGCGGACCCAGCGCGGGCAAGCGCCGGCTCCACGCCTCGTTGGCGTACAGCGCGATGCCGCCAGACTTGTGGCTGAACATGGCGCCCATTTCCGAGTACACCCAGTTGTGCAGGGCAGCCACGGCGGCGATGGTGGCCCACAGCGCCACCGCGGCCCAGGCACCGATGGCGCCCATGGAATAGCCTAGGCCCACGAACAGCGCCGCGGGCAGGCTGAGGGTGATGGCCACGCCATCCCACCAGCGAATCGTCTTCTCGAAACCTTGCTGCGGCACGTGGCCGTCGGTGTTGTCGTGCATGGTGTTTCACCCTCATTCGCTATTTTTGTAACAGCTTGTGATGGGTCAATAATAATCATCTTTTCTGCGCATTAGCACGCTTTTGTTGCCTTAGAGCTGCGCATTGCGCAGCTTGTGTCGCTATTAGATACGCACAAACTTTTATGATTATAGCTGCACCAATACGGCGCGCAGGCCGCAGACGGCTTGCAACGGACAGCCGGGGACGCGATGCCCCAGGTCGGGGCACCGATGCATGTCGCAATCAGATAAATGAAATTTTGCGCAATGCGGTTAAAAAACCATGAAGTTGTGCGCAAACGTCAAATCGGGGTTACAGCTCGATCTCGGCGGCAGGAATGGTGAAGCGGATCTTGTGCACCTTCACTTCCTGCATCAGGCGTACTTCCTCCACGCCCGGCAAGGCGCGAATGCGCTGCTTCAGCGCCCACAGGCTGTCGTTGTCGCGGCACAGCACCTGCACGCAGATATCGGCGGTGCCCATGGTGGTGGACAGGTAGCTGACTTCTGTCCAGCGCCCCAGGGTGTCCACCACCCGTTCGTGGTCCTGCGGCGCAACGTTGACGAACATCAGCGCCAGCTTGGCGTCGCCCAGCTTGGCCGGGTTGGTGAACGCCAGGATCTGCAGGATGCCCTGGTCCTGCAGGCGCTTGACCCGGGTGCGCACGGTGGCTTCGGGCACCGACAGGTTGCGGGCCACTTCACGGAACGGGCGACGACCGTCTTCCTGCAACTCGCGGACAATGTCCGAGTCGAGGGCGTCGAGTTTTGACATCGGCATAATGAGGTCTCAAAGGCTGCGTACGGGGAACCGATCTGCAGGCTATCAGACTGCATGGGGCGCCGAAACGCCCCGTTCACCCTTACTGCGCCTTCAGGGTCAGCACACTGAAGGTGTCCGCGTGGAACTGCGGGTCAGGCTTGGGCACCGCAGCGCTGGCCGCCGGCTGGGTGAAGTCCATCGCCAGCAGGTAGACGCTGGCCCGGGCCGCATCGAACACCATGTTGTGCGCCCACGGCCGCGTGCCCACGCTGCCCAGCAGGCGGAAGCTGCCATCGGCGGCCTTGCCCAGCACGGTCAGGGTGGCATCGGCGCCGCTGGGAATCAGCAGCTGCTGGCGCGCGGCGTCGAACGCCAGTGCGTTGACGGCACGGCCAATAGGCAGCGTCTGCAACTGCGCGCCGCTGGCAAGGTCAGCGATCACCAGTTGCGGCTGGCCACCGCGGCAGGCAATGAACAGCCGGCCGCCCTGCTCGTCCGCCGCCAGCGCGCTGGGCTGGCGGCAACCGGGGAAGCTGAGCAAGCGCTGTTGCGCCAGCAACGGGCCGCTGAGCACGGCCACCTGGTCTTCGTCGCGCAGCGGCACGACGAAGCGGCCATCGCTGAGGCCGATGGGGCCGTCGAGCTTGCGCGCGGCAATATCGCGCTGGCCCACCAGCCGGTCGGTGGCCGGGTCCAGCAGGTACAGCGTCGAGTGGTCGCCGCGACGGCCGCTGGTGATGATCACCCGGTCACTGTGCGCGTCATACAGCAGGTTGTTGAGGTTGCCGCTGTCCACCGGCAGGCGCTGGAGCACCTTCAACTGCGCAAGGTCGAGGATGCCCAGGGTGCCGTCCATGTTGGCCACATAGGCGCGGTTGTGCCGGGGCACGAACGCCACGGCGTTGGCGCCGCCAGTATTGGCGAGCGTCGGCAGTGCTTGCTGCTTGTCGACGTCGAACGCCGTCAGGCCGTTCTCGCGCCGGGCAATCAGCAGCAGCGGCCGGGTTGGGTCCAGCGCGGCGAAGCCCCAGCTGTGGCCGCTGCCGGGCAAGGTACGCACGGCGCTGGTGCGGTACAGCAGGCCATCGTCGGCCTGGGCCTGGCTGCCCAGCAACGCCAGGGCCAGGGCCATCGTTTTCAATGCGCGCATGGCTCAGAACTCCAACGTCGAGGACAGGATGAACTGGCGCACATCGCCCATGGAGATGAAGTACTGGTTGACGCTGGAGGTGTAGTAGGTGCGGTCGAACAGATTCTTGACGTTCAGCGACAGGTTCACCTTGTGGCCATCCCAGTGCGTGTCATACGAGGCAAAGGCATCCACCGTGGTATAGGACGGCAAGTAGAAGCTGTTGGCCGAGTCCCCCGGGCGTTCGCCCACGTAGTGCGCACCGCTGCCGACCCGCAGGCGGTCACCGCCCAAGATGTTGCCGAAGTCGTACACCGCAGACAACGACGCGGTTTGACGCGCGGTGTTCCACAGGCGGTTGCCCTCGTACAGCTGGTCCTTGGTGGTGATGGCGTCGAGGTAGGCGTAGCTGCCGATCAGGCTCCAGGCATCGCTGATTTCGCCGCTCACGTCCAGCTCCACGCCACGCGAACGGGCGGCGCCGCTGGTGCGCCAATCGGTGGTGGCGGTGGCGCTGTTGTACTGCGACACCAGCACGTTCTTCTTGTCGATGTCGAACAGCGCCAGGGTACCGGTGATGCGCCCTGGTATCTCCAGCTTGGCGCCGATCTCATAGGCCTTGGCGTGCTCGGGCAGCACCGAGGAATCGATGGTCACGCCGGTGGACAGCTGGGCGATGCTGGAGGTCGGCTTCAGCGATTCGGTGTAGCTGCCGTAGAACGACAGCATGTCGTTGTACTGATACACCAGGCCGGCGCGGGGCAGGAACTTCTGGCCGTTAATGTCGGTGTTGGCCTTGAACGGGCGGCCCTTGCCGGCCAGTTGGTCATACATCTGGTAGCGGCCACCGAGCACCAGGGTCCACTGGTCGGTGAGGTGCACGGCGTCCTGCAGGAACAGCGACTGGGCGCGCAGCTTGTCGGTCTGGTCGCTGTCGCTGGCCGAAACGGTGGAAGACGGGCTGAGCTGGCCGTACACCGGGTCGTAGACGTTGAAGCCGCTGGTGGGCGTCTCGCGCAGCAGGTCGGCGCGGTAGATCTTGCGCTTCTCGTTGTCGGCGCCGAACTGCAGGTCGTTCTGGAAACCGGCCACGCCGACGCTGCCTTCCATCGAGGCAATCACGTAGCTGTCAGTGCTCACCGCGCCGTGGGTGGCGTCATTGCTGCGGGTGGCGGTGCCGTCGGCGGCGATCTTCGAGATGCGCAGCTGGTTGGCGTCGTAGGTCTCACGGTTCCAGCTGTAGCCCAGGTGGCCTTTCCAGTTGTCGTCGAACTGGTGGTCGATCAGCAATTGGGTCAGGTCCGAGCGGCCTTCCATGGTGTTGAACTTGTCGTCCAGGCGCTCGGTACGCGGGATGTCGAGGATCTTGCCGTTGCTGCCCAGCGCCGTGCCGCGGTCGAAGGGCGTCAGGTATTCGCGGTGCTCGTACGACAGCACCGCCTGGGTGTCGTCGCCGTACCAGGCCAGCGACGGTGCCACCAGCGATTCGCGGTGGGTGCCGAAGTTACGCCAGTAGTCTTCATCCTCATAGTCCACCACCAGGCGGTAGGCCAGCGGCGTGTCGCCGATGGGCCCGGTGCTGTCCAGGGTGCCGCCGCTGCCGTCACGGCCGTGGGCGTAGCCGGAAGCGCGCGCGGTGATGGCGTTGTAGGCCTGCAGCGACGGGCGCTTGCTGACCACATTGACCACGCCGCCGGGGTCCATGATGCCGTACAGCAGCGACGACGGCCCCTTGAGTACCTCGACGCTATCGGCGGCGGCGTTGTAGCCGCGGCCCTGCACCAGCGGCATGCCGTTGTGCATGATCGAGCCGTCGCGGTTGCCACCGAAACCGCGCTTCATGATGGTGTCCTGGGTAGAGGCCAGGGTGTTGCCCTGGGTGATGCCGCTGACGTTGGCCAGGGCGTCGTCGAGGTTGCGCGGCTTCTGGTCGCGCAGCACCTGGCTGGTGACCACGTTCACCACCTGCGGGGTAGTGAATGTGGGCTTGTCGCTGTGCAGGATCGAGCTTGAGGTGGGCGGCGCCGGCTGGTAGCTGGTGTTGATGTCGGTGCTGGAGTCGATTTCGGTGGCGCTCAGCTGCAGGTCGCCGCTGGCCACCAGCACGTAGGCGCCATTGGCCTGTTTCTGCGCGGTCAGGCCGGCGCCGCCGAGCAGCACGGCAAGGGCGCCGTCGACACTGTAGTCGCCTTCCAGGGTCGGCCCGGTGCGGCCATCGGTGAGCTGGGCGTTGCCGGCAAGCTCGATGCCGGCCTGCTGGGCGAAGCGCGCCAGCTGCAGGGTGAGGTTGCCCGCAGGCACGTGGAACGTCTGCACCCCCTGGGCAGCCTGGGCAGTGTTCATGCCCAGGGCGGCGACGCTGCCGAACGCCAGGGGAATGAGCATGGCCAGGGGCGAAAGGTTGAATCGACGGGTGCGCGTGTGGTTCGAAGACATGTGGCCGGTTCCGCAACGTTGGGTAGGTGAAATGGCGTGCTTTCCATGACACCGAACGAGGCCCTCGAAAAGGGAACCGCGTGTTGAAAAAAGTTTTGGCGGGCGCGCCCGTGGCTCAGGCGCGCGCTTCCAGGCTGACCCACCAGGGCAGCACGCGGCTGACCCGCACTGGCAAGGCGCTGGCCAGCGACGCCAGCGCACGGTCGGTATCACGGATAGAGAACGTACCCACCACCGGCAGCTGCTCCACCCGTGGGTCGCAGCCCAGATAGCCGTGGCGGTAGCGCGCCAGCTCCGCCACCACCTGGCCCAGCGGCGTGCCGTCGGCCACCATCACCCCGTTGACCCAGGCGCGGTGCCCGTCGTTGGCCGGCAGCAGTGGGCCCATACCTTGATGGCTGACGCGCAACTGCTGACCTTGCTGCACGCGCTGGCTGCGGCCATTGCAGGCCACCTCCACCACACCGGCATACACGTCCAGGCACAGGCCGGCGTCGGCCAGGCGCAGGTTGAACAGCCCTTCCCGCGACGTCAGCTCAGCCATTGGCGTGGCAATGCGCAGCGCTTCGCCCCGGCGCTGGCGGTCATCCAGCAGGATCTCGCCGCTGATCAACGTGAGGCCGCCGTCGCGCTGCAGGTCCACGGCACTCAGGGTGTTCAGCCACAGCTGCCCTCCCCCGGCCAGTGCCACATGGCGATGCTCGCCAGTGCGCGTGGCGTAATCGGCAAACCAACCGGTGCCGCCCGCGTCCAGCGTGCGCCAGCCCAGCCAGGACGCCAGCCCCAGGCCGCCCAGCGACAGCAGGGTGCGCCGCCGGCTGATGCCAGCGCTACCGCCTGCCCGCAGCGCTGCCAGGGCGCCATGCTTCTCCGCGCTGTCGCCAAACTGGCCGAAGCGCCCGCCCACCCGCTCCACCAGGCTCCAGGCGTGGCGGTGCTCGGGATGCTGGTCGTGCCAGTGGCGCCATTTGGCCTGGTCCTGCTCGCTGGCCCGTTCCGAGCGCAGCAACGCGTACCAGGCCGCGGCCTGCTGCAGCACCTGGTGCTGGGAATGGCTCATGGCGCCAGCCCCGCTTCCAGCAACAGGCACTGGAACATCGCCTGGGCCATGTATTTCTTCACCATGCGCTCCGACACCTGCACCCGCGCGGCAATTTCGCGGTAGCCCAGGCCATACAGCTGCGCCAGCAGGAACGCCTCGCGCGCCTTGCCCGGCAGGCGCCGCAGCATGGCGTCGATCTCCTCCAGGGCCTCCAGCACCAGCGCGCGGTATTCCAGCGACGGCTCGACAAACTCCGGCTGCGCGGCCAGCGCCTCAAGCCAGGCACGCTCGATGCGCTGGCGCCGCCATTGGTCGATGCACAAGCCCCGCGCCACGGTGCACAGGAACGCCCGCGCATCGCCGCTGCCAGCGAACTGGCGCGGCTTGAGCAGCAGGCGCACGAAGGTGTCGTGGGTCAGGTCGGCCACGTCCGCGGCATTGAAGGAATGGCCAAAACGCCGGCTCAGCCAGTGCTGCAGCCACCCACCATGATCGACATAGAGGTTGCCGACGTCGTCAGCAGACGGGGCGCAGGGGCTTGGCGTGGACAAGGAAGGATCAACCAGGGGCGCGAATGAAGGTGCGGATAATAACCACTCTCATAAAGGCTGTCGACGGCTGCCTGCCCCCACTGCTGAATAGCCTTCACAAGGGTACGCGGCGCTGGCTATCTAATCGTCATCGGCCTGTCGCCCTATAGTGTCGGCATAACGTTCAGGAGGCACTCATGACAGAAGTAACCGTGGTAATCGGCGCCGGCTCCATCGGCCAGGCCATCGCCCGCCGCGTCAGCGCCGGCAAGCACGTGCTGTTGGCGGACCTGCGCCAGGCCAACGCCGACGCGGCGGCCAAGGTGCTGGCCGACGCCGGGTTTGCGGTCAGCACGACGGTGGTCGACGTGGCCTCCCGGGCCTCGGTGCAAGCCCTGGTAGCCACCGCCGCGGCGCTCGGCGATATCACCGGGGTGGTGCATGCCGCTGGCGTCTCCCCTTCCCAGGCGCCGCCCGCCACTATCCTGGCCGTGGACCTGTATGGCACCGCGCTGGTGCTGGAGCTGTTCGGCGAGGTGATCGCCAAAGGCGGCAGCGCCGTCGTCATCGCCTCGCAGTCGGGCCACCGCCTGCCCGCGTTGTCGCAGGAACAGAACCGAGCGCTGGCCCTGACCCCGACGGACGAACTGCTGGCGTTGCCCATGCTGCAGCCCGACCAGGTCACCGACCCGCTCAACGCCTACCAGCTGTCCAAGCGCGGCAACTCGCTGCGGGTGGCGGCCCAGGCCCTGCGCTGGGGCAAGCGCGGTGCGCGGGTGAATACCATCAGCCCGGGCATCATCTTCACCCCACTGGCCCGGGACGAGCTCGACGGCCCGCGCGGCGCCGGCTACCGTGCCATGATCGCCGCCAGCCCGGCGCAGCGCGGTGGGACGCCCGACGAGGTGGGCGCGGCCGCGGCCTTGTTGATGGGCCCTGAAGGCACCTTCATCACCGGCAGCGACCTGCTCATGGACGGCGGGGTAACGGCGCACTATTGGTACGGCGACGCCGCCCGTTAAGGCAGCCCCTGCCCTTGGGTGCGCACCCAGTCGCGCAGCGCCTCGGCAAACAACCGCAACGCCAGGGGCGGATGGCGGTTGGCCGGGTAGTAAAGGCAGGCGCCGGGGTAATGCGGGCCCCAGTCGGGCAGCAGGTGCACCAGCCGCCCGTGCCGCAGGTGCTCCTCGACCTGCTGGTGCGGCAGCCAGGCGATGCCGATGCCCGCCAGCGCCGCCTCGGTCATCAGGTTGAGGTTGTCCATGGTCATGGGCCCGTCCACATCGAGGCTGGCGCCGCGGCCAAGGTGGTCCAGGTCCCAGCGCAGCAGCGCGCCGCTGGCGAAGCGAAAGCGAATGCAGCGGTGGGCCTTGAGGTCTTCGGGCGCCAGGGGCGCCGGGTGCCGGGCCAGGTAGTCGGGCGAGGCCACGGCAGCAAAGCGTACATCCGGGCCGAAGCGCACGGCGATCATGTCCTTGGGCACATCGTCGAACAGGCGGATGCCGGCGTCGAAGCCCTCGGCGACGATGTCCACCAGGCGGCTGTCGGCGACGCACTCGATATGGATGTTGGGATGCGCCTGCAGGAACTGCGGCATCACATGCCGCACCAATAACGTGAAGGACGATTCCGAGGCGCTGAGGCGGATGGAGCCGGAGGGCGTGTTGCGTGCCGAGGTCACCTCGTTGACCGCGCCCTCCAGGTCGTCCAGCAGCGGCTGCACGCGCTGGAACAGCTGCTCGCCGGCTTCGGTCAGGGCCACCGAGCGCGTGGTGCGGTTGAACAGCCGCAGCTCCAGTCGGGCCTCCAGCCCACGCATGGCATGGCTCAGCGCCGACGCGGAGACGCCCAGCGTACGCGCCGCACCGCTGAAGCTGCGTTGCTGGGCAATGGCCACGAATGCCGTCAACTCCGGGAGCCCTGTTCGAATCATCAGCGACTGCGCCCACACCGTCCAATTGACCTGCAGTGTATCCGTCGCGCCGCTGATTGCGAAGGCGGCCATTGATGAGCACAGCTCACATCTTCATTCACGATATCGGCATTATTCAACTCAATACCCGCTGGTAACATGCGCCTCGACTGACAACGCACCGCCCTCCCTGACATTGCGCGCCGCAACGGCGCCCGCTTGCCCCAACCACAACGACACACGCTTTTTTCCTTTTTTTGGTCCTGCCCAACTTTTTATTGCTCCTGACAGCACTGCCTGCTGTCCGGGCCCGTTTCGAGGTTTACATGCAACTCAAACCAATAGCCCCCGCACTCGCCTCGGCGATTGCCATCGCCACGCTGCTCAGTGGGTGCAACAAGGAACAGCCGGCTCCCGCCAAGGCCCAGGTGCCGGAGGTCGGGGTGGTGACGCTGCAGCCTGGCACCGTCAACCTGTCCCAGGACCTGCCGGGGCGCACCAGCGCCTACCGGGTGGCCGAAGTGCGCCCGCAGGTCGATGGCATCGTGCTCAAGCGCCTGTTCCAGGAAGGCAGCGACATCAAGGCAGGCCAGCAGCTGTACCAGATCGACCCGGCCACCTACGAGGCCACGCTGGCCAACGTGCAGGCCAGCCTTGAGCAGTACCGCGCGCTGGCCACCCGCTACCGGCAGCTGATCGACGAGCAGGCCGTCAGCAAGCAGGACTACGACAACGCCCGCGCCCAGCAGCTGCAGGCCGAGGCGCAGGTGCGCAGCGCCCAGATCAACCTGCGCTACACCAAGGTGCTGGCGCCCATCAGCGGGCGCATCGGGCGTTCCGAGGTCACCGAGGGCGCGCTGGTGGCCAATGGGCAAACCACTGCCCTGGCCACGATCCAGCAATTGGACCCCATCTACGTCGACGTCACCCAGTCCTCGGCCGACATGCTCAAGCTGCGCCGGGCGCTGGACGCAGGCCAGTTGCAGACCCAGGGCGGCACCAAGGCCAAGGTCAGCCTGACCCTGGAAGACGGCCGGCTTTACCCGCAGCAAGGCACCCTGGAATTCTCCGAAGTGTCGGTAGACCCCAGCACCGGCTCGGTGACCCTGCGCGCGGTATTCCCCAACCCCGACCGCCTGTTGCTGCCGGGCATGTTCGTGCACGCGCAGATCCCTACCGGTACCGCCCAGCACGCCATCCTGGCGCCGCAGTTGGGCATCACCCGCGACCTCAAGGGCCATTCCACCGCGCTGGTGGTGACCCCCGACAACAAGGTCGAGCTGCGCGAGCTGACGGCCAACCGCACCATCGGCACCCAGTTGCTGGTGGAAAGCGGCCTTACGGCCGGCGACAAGGTCATCGTCGAGGGCCTGCAGTTCGTCAAGCCGGGCGCCGACGTCATCCCCCACGAGGTCAAGGAAACCCTCGTGAGCGACGCCACCACCCCTGGCTCGAAACCGGAGTAATTCATGTCCAAGTTCTTTATTGACCGGCCCATTTTTGCCTGGGTCCTGGCGCTGGTGATCATGCTGGTGGGTGGCCTGGCCATCCTCAAGCTGCCGATCAACCAATACCCCAACATCGCCCCGCCGGCCATCGCCATCCAGGTCAGCTACCCCGGTGCCTCGGCGCAGACCGTGCAGGACACCGTGGTGCAGGTCATCGAGCAGCAGATGAACGGCATCGACCACCTGCGCTATATCTCCTCGGCCAGCAACGCCGACGGCAGCATGCAGATCATCGTCACCTTCGACCAGGGCACCAGCCCCGATATCGCCCAGGTGCAGGTGCAGAACAAGCTGAGCCTGGCCACCCCGCTGTTGCCGCAAGAGGTGCAACAGCAAGGCCTGCGCGTGACCAAGTACCAGCAGAACTTCATGATGTTCGTGGGCCTGGTGTCCACCGACGGCAAGTCGAGCAAGGAAGACCTGGCCAACTACATCGTCTCCAACATGCAGGACCCGATCTCGCGCACTCCCGGCGTGGGCGACTTCCAGGTGTGGGGCACCCAGTACGCCATGCGCGTGTGGATCGACCCGGCCAAGCTCAACCAGTACCAGCTGACCCCGGTGGACGTGACCGAGGCCATCCAGGCGCAGAACGTGCAGATTTCCTCCGGCATGATCGGCGGCCTGCCGGCGGTTAAAGGCACGGTGTTCGACGCCACTATCATTGGCAAGACCCGCCTGCAGACTTCCGAGCAGTTCGCCCAGATCCTGCTCAAGGTAAACCCCGACGGTTCCCAGGTGCGCCTCAAGGACGTCGCCACCCTGGGCCTGGGCGGTGAAAACTACAGCGTCAACGCCCAGTCCAACGGCGCCCCGGCCTCCGGTATCGCCATCCGCCTGGCCACCGGCGCCAACGCCCTGGACACCGCCAAGGCCATCCGCGCCACCGTGGACAAACTCAAGCCGTTCTTCCCGCCAGGCGTGAAGGCGATCTACCCGTATGACACCACCCCGGTGGTCACCGAGTCGCTCAAGGGCGTGGCCCACACCCTGGGCGAAGCCATCGTGCTGGTGTTCCTGGTGATGCTGCTGTTCCTGCAAAACCTGCGGGCCACGATTATCACCACACTGACCGTACCGGTTGTGCTGCTCGGCACCTTTGGCATCCTCGCCGCCACCGGTTTCACCATCAACACCCTGACCATGTTCGGCATGATCCTGGCCATCGGCCTGCTGGTGGACGACGCCATCGTGGTGGTGGAAAACGTCGAGCGGGTGATGGCCGAAGAGCACCTGTCGCCCAAGGAGGCGACGCGCAAATCCATGCAGCAGATCCAGGGTGCACTGGTGGGCATCGCCCTGGTGCTGTCGGCGGTATTGCTGCCCATGGCCTTCTTCGGTGGCTCCACCGGTGTAATCTACCGCCAGTTCTCCATCACCATTGTCTCGGCCATGGCCTTGTCGGTGTTCGTGGCGCTGGTGTTCACCCCGGCGCTGTGCGCCACCTTCCTCAAGCCCATTGACGAGCACGCTCACGGCCAGCCCAAGCGCGGGTTCTTCGGCTGGTTCAACCGCCAGTTCGATGCGGCCACCGCCAGCTACGAACGCAGTGTGGGGCGTGTGATCCGCCACAAGCTGCCTGCGTTCATGGCCTACGCGCTGCTGGTGGTCGGCATGATGTGGATGTTCACCCGCATCCCCACCTCGTTCCTGCCCGAGGAAGACCAGGGCGTGATCTTCACCCAGGTGCAGACCCCGCCCAACACCTCCGCCGAGCAGACCCAGAAGGTGCTCGACCGCATGTCCAGCTACCTGCTGGACAAGGAGCACGGTGAAGGCAATGCCGTCAGTTCGGTATTCACCGTCAACGGCTTCAACTTTGCCGGCCGTGGCCAGAACTCCGGTATCGCCTTCGTGCTGCTCAAGCCGTGGGATGAACGCAACGCCGACAACTCGGTGTTCAAGATTGCCGCCCGCGCGCAGCAGGAGTTCTTCAAGTACCGTGATGCGCTGGTGTATGCCGTGGTGCCGCCGTCGGTACTGGAACTGGGCAACGCCACCGGCTTCGACTTCTACCTGCAGGACGAGGCCGGCGTCGGCCACGCCAAGCTGATGGAAGCACGCAATAAATTCCTGGAGCTGGCCGCCAAGAGCCCGATCCTCGCCGGCGTGCGCCCCAACGGCCTGCCCGACGAGCCGCAGTACCACCTGACCATCGACGACGAGCGCGCGCGCGCCCTGGGCCTGTCGCTGACGGACATCAACACCACCTTGTCGGTGGCCTACGGCAGCAGCTACGTCAATGACTTCATCGACCGAGGCCGGGTGAAGAAGGTGTACGTGCAGGGCCAGCCCGATTCGCGCATGCACGCCGAGGACCTGGACAAGTGGTTCGTGCGCAACAGCAGCGGGCAGATGGTGCCGTTCTCGGCCTTCGCCAGCGGCCAGTGGGTCTATGGTTCGCCCAAGCTTGAGCGCTACAACGGCGTGTCCTCTACCGAAATTCTCGGTGCCCCGGCCCCTGGCCACAGCTCCGGTGAAGCCATGGCCGAAGTCGAGCGCATTGCCGGGGAGCTGCCGTCGGGCGTGGACATCTCGTTCACTGGCCTGTCCTACGAGGAGCGCCTGTCCGGCTCCCAGGCGCCCGCCCTGTACGCCATCTCGATCCTGGTGGTGTTCCTGTGCCTGGCGGCGCTATATGAAAGCTGGTCTATCCCTATCGCGGTCATCCTCGTGGTGCCGCTGGGCGTGATCGGTGCGCTGGTGGCCACCAGCCTGCGCGGCCTGTCCAACGACGTGTTCTTCCAGGTGGGCCTGTTGGTCACCGTGGGCCTGGCGGCGAAGAACGCCATCCTCATCGTCGAGTTTGCCAAGGAGTTGCACGAGCAAGGCCTGAGCCTGTTCGAGGCGGCCACGCAAGCCTGTCGCATGCGCTTGCGACCCATCGTCATGACGTCGCTGGCGTTCATCCTCGGCGTGGTGCCCTTGACCATTTCCACCGGCGCCGGCTCAGGCAGCCAGCACGCCATTGGCACCGGTGTGATTGGCGGCATGATCACCGCTACCGTGCTGGCGGTGTTCTGGGTACCGCTGTTCTTCGTCAGCGTATCGACGCTGTTCAAGGGCGCGCGCAAGAACAAGCCCGCCGCCTCTATCAAGAATGAGACTGCCTGATGAGAAAGACCTTGATTGCCCTGGCGGTAGCCGTGACCGTGCTCGACGGCTGCTCGCTGATCCCCGCGTACCAGCGCCCGGCGGCGCCGGTGCCGACGCAGTACCCGCAGGGGGCCGCCACTGCGGCGGCCACCCCGCAGGGCTGGCGCAGTTTCTTCCATGACCCGGCGTTGCGCCTGCTGGTGCAACGCGCCCTGGACAACAACCGCGACCTGAAAGTGGCGGTCCTCAACGTCGAGGCCTACCGCGCGCAGTACCGCATCCAGCGCGCCGACCTGCTGCCGGCGGTCAGCGCCAACGCCACGGCGACCCGCGCGCGCACCCCGGCCGACCTGTCACAAAGCGGCGCGACCAGCGTCGCCGGCCAGTACGGGGTGAACCTGGGCGTCAGCGCCTACGAGCTGGACCTGTTCGGCCGCGTGCGCAGCTTGAGTGACGCGGCGCTGCAGAACTATTTCGCCCAGGATCAGGCCCGCCGCGCCGCGCAGATCAGCCTGGTGGCCAGCGTGGCCAATGCCTACCTCACCTGGCAGGCCGACCGCGAGCTGCTGGGGCTCACCCAGGACACGCTGGCGGCCTACGAGCAAAGCCTGCACCTGACGCGGCGTAGCAGCGACACCGGCGTGGCCTCGGCGCTGGACGTGGCCCAGGCGCGCACCGCGGTGGAAAGCGCCCGGGCCAGCCTGGCGAGCTACCAGCGCCAGGTGGCCGAGGATGAGAACGCGCTGGTGTTGCTACTGGGCGCGCAGCTGCCGGCCGACCTGCCGGCGCCGCAGCCGCTGAGCGCCACCCTGCTGGAAGAGGTGCCCGAGGGGCTGCCGTCGGACCTGCTGGCCCGCCGCCCCGATGTGCTGCAGGCCGAATACGCGCTCAAGGCCGCGAACGCCGACATCGGCGCAGCGCGGGCGGCGTTCTTCCCCAGCATCAGCCTGACCGCCAGCGCCGGCACCGCCAGTGCCAGCCTGGGCGGGCTGTTCAAGGGCGGCGCCGGGGCCTGGACGTTCGCGCCCGCCATCAACCTGCCGATCTTCAACGGCGGCGCGTTGAAGGCAAGCCTGGACTACGCGAAGCTGCAGAAGGACATTGGCGTCGCCAGCTATGAAAAGGCCATCCAGACTGCGTTCCGCGAGGTGGCCGACGGGCTGGCCGCGCGCCAGGCCTACCAGCAACAGCTGCAGGCGCAGCAGGACCTGGTGGCCGCCAGCCAGGACTACTATCGCCTGGCGGACCGGCGCTATCGCATTGGCATCGACAACCACCTCACCCTGCTTGATGCCCAGCGTTCGCTGTTCAGCAACCAGCAGGCGTTGATCAGCGACCGGCTGGCGCAGTTGCAGGCCCAGGTCAACCTGTACCGCGCCCTGGGTGGCGGCATGGGCTAAAACCTGAACTCCCCGGCGGGGCATGGTGACTAACCTCCTGTGCCCCTAAACCGAGGAAGCCCCCATGCCCAGCAAAAAAGTCGCCGACGTGGTCATCGAAACGCTCCAGGCCGCCGGGGTCCGCCATTGCTATGGCATTGTCGGCGACACCCTCAACCACGTCACCGATGCCATTCACCGCAGCGACATTCAGTGGGTGCACATGCGCCACGAGGAAGTCGCCGCCTTCGCCGCCGGCGCCGAGTCGTTCATCAGCGGGCGGCTCACCGCCTGCGCCGGTTCGTGCGGGCCTGGCGGGCTGCATTTCATCAACGGTGTGTTCGAAGCGCAGCGCAACGGCGCGCCGATGGTGCTGATCGCAAGCCAGGTGATCACCAGCGAGCTGGGCATGGATTTCCCCCAGGAAGTGGATTTCAAGGCTATTTACGGCCCGTGCACGGTGTTCTGCGAGCAGGTCTACACGCCCGGCCAGGCCCGGCGGGTCACCGCCCTCGCCGCCCAGACCGCGCTGAACGAAGGCGGCGTGGCGGTGATTATCCTGCCGTCGGACATCAGCATGGCCGAGGTCAAGGACGACCTGCCCTTCGCCGCGCATCACCCTCGCCCACTTAGCCAGCCCAACCCCGACGAGCTGGCGCAGGTGGCGGCGTTGCTGGCCGCTGGCAAGAAGGTCTCCATCTATGCCGGGTTCGGCTGTGCCGGTGCCCACGACGAGCTGCTGGAACTGGCGCGGCTGCTCAAGGCGCCTATCGCCCACACCTCGCGGGCCAAGGATTTCGTCGAGTACGACAACCCCTACAACATGGGCATGACCGGCGTGTTCGGCGTCGAGTCCGGCTACCACGCCATGATGGAGTGCGACACCCTGCTGTTGCTGGGCGCCGACTTTGCCTGGAAGCAGTTCTACCCGCAGAAGGCCAAGGTCATCCAGGTGGACCGCAAGGGCGCGCACCTGGGGCGGCGCCACCCGGTGGACCTGGGCGTGGTCGGCGATGTGCTGCCGACGTTGCGCGCACTGCTGCCGCTGATCGAGGAGAAAACCACCGTGGCCTGGCTGGAGGACTGCCTCAAGCATCGCCAGGACACCTTGAAGACCCTGGCCCACGACCAGCGCCATACCGACGGCGAGCTGATTCACCCGCAGTACCTGACCCACCTGCTGGACCAGCACGCCAGCAGCGACGCGCTGTTCACCGCCGACGGCGGCTCGCCCATGGTGTGGGTGCTGCGCCATATCAATGTCAACGGCGCCCGCCGTACCCTCACCAGCCTGCGCCACGGCACCATGGCCAACGCCATGCCCCAGGCACTGGGGTTGCAGAAGGCCTACCCGGACCGGCAGGTTATCTCGCTGTCAGGCGACGGCGGGCTGGCGATGCTGCTGGGGGATTTGCTGACTGCGGTGCAGGAAAAGCTGCCGATCAAGGTGGTGGTGTACAACAACGCGTCGCTGAACTTCGTGCAGATCGAGCAGAAGGTCGAGGGCCTGCTGGACAACTACACCGACCTGCACAACCCGGACTTTGCCGAGGTAGCGCGGGCCATGGGCTTGTGGGGGCGCCAGGTCAGCGAGGGTGCCGAGCTTGAAGAAGCCGTGCAGGCTTTCCTGGCCCAGCCCGGCCCGGCGCTGCTCGACGTCAAGGTCAACCCCGAGGAGCTGGTGATGCCGGCCAAGGTCGAATTCGCCCAGGTGGCCGGCATGGCGCTGTACTCGGCCAAGGCGGTGCTGGGCGGGCGCGGCGGGGATGTGAAGGACCTGCTGGTGAACAACTTCCTGAAGTGATGCCGATCAGCCCAGCAGCATCGCGATCAGCGGCGACAGCATCACCGTCAGCACGCCGCTGAAAATCATCGTCAGGCTGGCCACCGCGCCTTCCTCCGGGCCCAGGGCGCGGGCCACGCTCAGGCCAAAGCCATGGGCCGCTGCGCCAAACGGTGCGCCCTTGGCCACCCGCGAACGCAGCGGCAGCAACGCCAGCACCACCTCGCCCAGCACAATCCCGAACAGCCCGGTAATGATCACGAACAGGCCGGTGAGCTGCGCCGTGCCGCCCAGGTGGGCCGTGGCTTCCACCGCGAACGGCGTGGACACCGAGCGTGCCAGCAGGCTGCGGGCAACTTGCGGGTCGATGTGCAGGGCCTTGACCAGCAGCTCGGTGGTGGCGATGGACACCACGATGCCCGCCACGCTACCCACGCACAGCGCCAGCCAGTATTTCTGGATCAGGCGGCGGTTCTGGTAGATCGGCAGCGCAAACGCGACGGTCGCCGGGCCCAGCAGCCACACCAGCCAATGGGCATCCTGGAAGTACAGCGGGTACGGCGTGGCGGTGACTTGCACCAATGCAATCAGCAGCAGCGAGGTGACGATGGCTGGCATCAGCCACACGCGCTTGTAGCGCTTGTAAAGGGCCTGGTTGCCGTAGAACAGCACCACGGTCACCAGCAAAAACAGCAGGGAAATCAGCGAGGCTTGCATTACACCAGCTCCTGGCGGGCCGCCAATGGGCGGTCGCTTCGTTGTTGCAGCAGCCGTTGCAGGTGGCGCTTGCGGGTCCAGGCGCACAGCCATTCAACCGTGAAGGCCGTGGCCACCAACACCGAAATGAAGCCCGCGCCGATGGCGGCCAGCAGTTTCAGGCCCTCGCTTTCGAACAGGCTGGTGTACTGCACCACCGACACCACCAGCGGAATGAAGTACAGCAGCATGTTCGCCAGCAGCAGCTCGGCGCCTTGCTCGAACATCGTTGGTTTCACCACGCCGCTGAGCAGCAAGGCCACCAGGAGCAGCAGCCCGAGGATGCCGCCGGACACCGGCAGGTGGGCCTGCGTGGCGACCCGGTCGGCCAGGGACCAGACCAGCACCAGGAAAAATATCTGCCCGATCACCTGCAGCCAGCGCAGCGCTGTCCTGGCGGGGGTTGAAGGGGCAAGGGGTTGAGTCGACATGAGCGGTAGTTCCGGGAAAGCGCAATGAATCAGGTGTGAGTGGCGCCATGCTAGCCAGTTGACCTTGAAAGATATAATGAATTAACTTCATCAAAATCATGCCAATCTGGAATGCACCATGGACATCCGTGCCCTGCGCTATTACGTGGAAGTGGTCGACCAGCAGAGCTTCACCCGCGCCGCCACGCGCCTGCACGTCACCCAGCCTACGGTGAGCAAGATGGTGCAGCAGCTGGAGCAGAGCTTTGGCGTTGCCCTGCTGGCCCGCGACGGCAAGCGCTTCCAGATCACCGACGCCGGCCAGGTGGTGCTGCAGCGGGCCCGCGAGATCATCGCCCTGCATGACGCCATGAAGGTGGAAGTGCGCGACCTGCAGCAAATCGAGCGCGGCGTGCTGCGCATGGGCCTGTCGCCCTTTACCCACACGGTGCTGGCCCCGGTGTTGGCGGCGTACCACGCCAACCACCCGAAAATCGAGCTGAAGCTGTTCGAAATCGGCAGCAACGCCACCGTTGCCGACCTGCGCGAAGGCGCCCTGGAACTGGGCACCTTGCTGGATTTTCCGCGGGTGGCCGATATCTGGGCCGAGTTCGACTCGCTGCCGTTGTTCGAGTCGCCCTTGTGCCTGCTAGCCCCGGCGCAGTCCGTGTGGCAGGGCCGCGACTTCGTGGAACTGCGGGAGCTGGCCGACTGCGACTTCATCTTCTACGGCGACGCCTTCGCCCTCAATGACCTGGTCACCGACGCCTGCGCCGAGGCCGGCTTTGTACCGCGCATCAGCGGCCGCAGCGGCCAGTGGGACTTCATCGCCTCGCTGGTAGGCCTGGGCGTGGGCGTGGCGCTGCTGCCGCAGATGTACTGCCAGACCTTGCGGCCCGAGCAGTTCACTATCGTGCCGGTGCGCTCGCCGGCGCTGATCTGGAAACTGGTGCTGGCCTGGCGGCGCCACGGGCAATTGTCCTTCGCGGCCCAGGCATGGCTGCAGCTCGCCAGAACCCTGCTCCCCCAGCGCGCCTGACGCGGCCTGCCGGCCACTGCTACATTGATAACAACGATTGCAGCCGCGCAAGGGGCCAACGATGGCCGAACACACCAGTGCCGCCAGGCTGCGGGCCAACCCCGGCTGGGCGATTGCCGCCCTGGTGCTGGGCTTGGTATTGACCGCGCTGGCGGTGTGGCAGCGCCTGGACACCAACCAGCAGGAGCTTGACGAGGCCGTCGCCCTGCAAGCCAACCAGATCGCCGACCGCGTGGTGGAACGCCTGACCCTGTACCAGTACGGGCTGCGCTCGCTGCGCGGGCTGTGGCACACGGTGGGCGTCGATAGCCTGACCCCGGCGCAGTTCGCCACCTACAACGCCACGCGCAACGTGGTGCTGGAGTTTCCCGGCGCCCTGAGCTTTGGCATCGTGCGCAGGATTTCCGCTGCGCAGGTCGCAGACTTCACCCGCCAGGCCGTGCAGGAAGGCGAAACCTTCTTCACCGTGCACGGCTTCGCGCCCCACGACGGCGACGTCTACGTGATTCGCTACGTGCAACCGCCGGGCCCGCGCAACGTTGCCCAGGGCCTGGACATTGCCTCCGAGCCCAACCGCCGCAAGGCCGCCGACGACGCGCTGCTGACCGGCGAGCCGCAGCTCACCGGCCCCGTCACCCTGGTGCAAAGCGAGGGCGAGGTGCGCCGCGGCTTTCTGATGGTGATGCCGGTGTACCACACGCCCACCCCGCCCGACGGTTATGCCCTGCGCACCGCGCAGGGCGTTGGCTGGACCTACGTGTCGCTGCTGATCAAGGACGTGCTCAAGGACCTCAACTGGCACAGCACCGGCACCCAGCTGGAAATCGCCGACATCACCGATGCGCCAACGGCCACGCCCTTCTATGTGCAGGCGCGCAGGCCGGAAGACGCGAAGGGCGTGGGCAGTTCCAGCATCGAGCGGCAACTGTTCGGGCGTACCTGGCACATCACCCTCACTGTGTTCCCGGCGTTCGCGCGGCAGCTGCACCCTACCCCGCCCGGGCTGATCCTGGCGCTGGGCCTGCTCAGCAGCCTGTTGCTGGCCCTGCTGGTGCAGTTGCTGCGGCAACGCCTGCTGCGCGACATTACCGCGCAGAAAGCCAGCAATGCCCGTGCGCAGCAGCTGGCCCAGGTGCTGGAAAGCGAAGTCAACCAACGCACCCAGGCCCTGCAAAGCCTGGACCTGCTGCTGAAGAACATCCTCGACGCCGCCACCGGCGTGTCCATCATCGCCACCGACCCCAACCGCATCATCCGCGTGTTCAACCGCGGCGCCGAGCGCATGCTGGGCTACAGCGCCGAGGAAGTCATCGGCCGCTTCACCCCGGAACTGATGCACGACCCCGACGAGCTGCAGGCGCAGAACCAGCAGATGGCCGCCCGCTACGGCGGCGAGTTCAGCGGCATCGACGGCTACGTGGCGCAAACCCGCAACCAGGCCGAGCCCTCGGTGTTCCAGTGCCATTACCGGCGCAAGGACGGCAGCTACCTGCTGGTGCACCTGGTGGTCACGGTGATGCGCGACCACACCCAGGCCATTACCGGCTACCTGGGCTTTGCCATCGACGTCAGCGCCCAGCGTGAACTGGAGCTCAACCTGCAGAAGGCCAAGGTCGAGGCCGACAAGGCCAACATGGCCAAGTCCGCATTCCTAGCCAGCATGAGCCACGAGATCCGCACGCCCATGAACGCCGTGCTGGGCATGCTGCAACTGGCCGCACAGTCGGGCCTGAACGCCGACCAGCAGGACTTCGTCAGCCGCGCCCAGACCGCCGCCACGCTGCTGCTGGGCCTGCTCAACGACATCCTCGACTATTCCAAGATCGAGGCCGGCAAGCTGCAGGTCGACGAACACCCGTTCAACCTCGAAGAGCTGCTGCGCGACCTGGGCGTGGTGCTGTCCGGCAACCAGCCGCACAACAACGTCGAGCTGATGTTCGACATCGACCCGCAACTGCCCCAGGGCTTGATCGGCGACAGCCTGCGGCTGCAACAGGTGCTGATCAACCTGGCCGGCAACGCGCTGAAGTTCACCTCGGCAGGCCAGGTGGTCATCAGTGTGCGCCAGGTGACGCGCAGTGCCGGGCGCGTGGGCATCGAATTCGCGGTGGCCGACAGCGGCATCGGCATGGACGCCGAGCAACTGGCGCGCATCTTCCAGGCGTTCAGCCAGGGCGACGCCTCCACCGCGCGCAAGTTCGGCGGCTCGGGGCTGGGCCTGCTGATTTGCAAGCGCCTGACCGACCTGATGGGCAGCGACCTGCGGGTGGAAAGCGAAGTGGGCCTGGGCAGCCGGTTCTGGTTTCAACTGGGCCTGGCCATCGACCCGGCGCAACTGCCTGCCAGCCCATTGCCGCCTTCGAGGGTGCTGATCGTCGACGACAACCCCCTGGCGGGCGCGATTCTCAAGCGCAACCTGGAGGGCCTGGGCTGGACCGCCGAGCGCATCACCCGCCTGGACCAGGCGTTTGCGCAGTCGTTCGACGTACTGGTGGTGGATTGGCGCCTGCTTGAGGCGCAAACGCCGCAGGCCCTGGGCCCACTGAACGCCATCGAACAGTTGGTCGTGCTGGTGACGGCCTTCAGCCGCGACGCCGCCACCCAGGCGCTGCACGCCGCCGGGCTGCCGCCACCGCTGCTGCTGACCAAGCCGCTGACCCCGCGCCAGCTGGCCCGGCACCTCGCCGACCTGCGCCCCGCCCGCAGCCAGGCCCCGGCAAAACCTGCCGCCGCCCCCGCACGGCCCAAGCGCCTGGCCGGGCTAAGGCTGCTGCTGGTGGAAGACAACGCGGTGAACCAGATGGTCGCCGCCGGCCTGCTGAAGGCCGAAGGCGCCAGCGTCGACCTCGCCGATTGCGGCATGGCCGGCGTGGAGCGGGCCCTGCAGGCGCAGCCACCCTATGACCTGGTGCTGATGGACCTGCGCATGCCCGACATCGACGGCCAGGAAGCCACCCGCCGCATCCGACAGGCGATTGCTGCCGACCAGTTGCCCATCATCGCCATGACCGCCAACGTCTCCGAACAGGACCGCGAACAGTGCCTGGCGGCGGGCATGAATGAACATGTGGGCAAGCCGATCAACCTGGAGCGGCTGGTGGAAGTTATCCGGAGGTTCCGCTAACCCCCGGACGCAGCCTTCGGCAGCTGCTACGCGGTTCCTGTAGCAGCGGCCGCAGGCCGCGTCATGCACCCCCGCAAGGCTGGCCGTTCACCAGGCGCCGAATGCCCAGGGGGTTGGCATCCTTCAACGCATCCGGCAGCAGATGGTCCGGGTAGTTCTGGTAGCACACCGGCCGCAGGAAGCGGTCAATTGCCGCTGTGCCCACCGAGGTGCCCCGCGCATCCGAGGTCGCCGGATACGGGCCGCCATGCACCATGGCGTCACACACCTCGACGCCCGTCGGGTAGCCATTGACCAGCAGCCGCCCGGCCTTCTGCTCCAGCACCGGCACCAGCGCTGCGAACCGCGCAAGGTCTGCCGGCTCGGCAATCAGCGTGGCCGTCAGTTGCCCCTGCAAGTGGTTGAGCGCCAGCGCCAGTTGCGCCTCGTCGGCCACTTCCAGCACCACCGTGGCCGGCCCGAACACCTCTTCCTGCAGCACGGGGGCCTGGTTCAGCAACAGCTCCACGTCAGCCTTGAACAGACGCGGCCCAGCCTGGCGCCCGGCCTGCGGCTCGCCTGCCAGCAGGGTCACGCCAGGCGTGCCCGTGAGGCGTTCGATGCCGTGGCGGTAGCTGTCCAGGCCGCCGGCATTGAGCAGGGTCTGCGGCGTTTGCTCGGAAAAGAACTGCGCAAGCGCCGCAGTGAAAGCGCTAAACGCCGGGGCGCGGATACCCACCACCAGGCCGGGGCTGGTGCAGAACTGCCCCGCGCCCAGCATCACCGAGGCGCCCAGTTCCCGGGCAATGCTTGCGCCCCGCACTACCAGGGCCTGGGGCAGCACCACCACGGGGTTGATGCTCGACATCTCGGCGAACACCGGGATCGGTTGCGGGCGCGCCGCCGCCATGTCGCACAAGGCGCGGCCGCCGGCCAGCGAGCCGGTGAAACCGACCGCCTGAATGGCTGGGTGCTTGACCAACGCGGCGCCGACGCCGGCGCCATAGATCATGTTGAACACCCCCGCCGGCATGGCGGTGTGTTCAGCGGCGCGAATAATGGCCAGCGCCACGCACTCGGCGGTCGCCATGTGCCCGCCGTGGGCCTTGAACACCACCGGGCAGCCAGCGGCCAGCGCCGCTGCGGTGTCGCCGCCTGCGGTGGAGAATGCCAAGGGGAAGTTGCTGGCGCCGAACA
This sequence comes from Pseudomonas sp. JC1203, assembly GCF_056175065.1. NCBI lineage: Bacteria > Pseudomonadati > Pseudomonadota > Gammaproteobacteria > Pseudomonadales > Pseudomonadaceae > Pseudomonas > Pseudomonas sp. JC1203. The sequence goes on along the minus strand of NZ_JBWCAM010000002.1, from coordinate 87,863 downwards.
CCGCCACCGGGCCCACGCCCATGCGGCACTGACGCAGGTCCACACGCGGCAGCGGTTGGCGCTCGGGCAAGGCGTCGTCGATGCGGGCGCCATAAAAATCGCCGCGCCGCAGTACGTTGGCGAACAGCCGCAACTGGCCGCTGGTACGGGCGCGCTCACCCTGGATGCGCGCGGCTGGCAGCGCGGTCTCGCGGCACACCAGGGCGATGAAATCCTCGCCCAGCGCGTCCAGCTCGTTGGCGATGGCGTCGAGAAACTGGGCGCGGCGCTCGGCCGGCAACTGCCGGTAAGGCATGAAGGCTGCCGCGGCGGCTTGCGCGGCGGCGTCCACCTCGGCCTCGGTGCTCTGGAAAAAACGGTAAGGCAACGGCTCGCCCGTGCGGGCGTCCAGGCTCTGCAGCGGCGTGCCGCCCTGCTGGCTGCGCTGGCCGCCGATAAAGCTGTGGCCGGTAATCTGGGTCATGGTGCGGGTTCCTTGAATAGGCTGGCAGCGGGTTCAGGTGATGGCGCCGATCTGCCACGGCACGAATTCGTTCTGGCCATAGCCGTGCTGCTCGCTTTTGCTGCGCTCGCCGGAGGCGATGCGCAGCATCAGCCGGTAGATATGCTCGCCGCGTTCCTCGATGGTCATGCTGCCGTCGGCAATGCCGCCGCAATTGACGTCCATGTCCTCTTCCTGGGTTTCCCACAGCCGCGTGTTGGTGGCCAGCTTGATCGACGGCGACGGCGCGCAGCCGTAGGCCGAGCCGCGCCCGGTGGTAAAGGCAATCAGGTTGGCGCCGCCCGCTACCTGGCCAGTGGCCGAGATCGGGTCGTAGCCGGGGGTGTCCATGAACACCAGGCCATGGGCGGTGACGGTTTGCGCGTACTCGTACACGTCCACCAGGTCCGAGGAGCCGGCCTTGGCCACCGCGCCCAGGGACTTCTCCAGGATGGTGGTCAGGCCGCCGGCCTTGTTGCCGGCCGAGGGGTTGTTGTTCAGTTGCGCGTTCATGCGCTCGCAGTAGGCTTCCCACCAGTGAATGCGCTGGATGAGCTTTTCGCCCACCGCGCGGCTCACGGCGCGACGGGTCAGCAGGTGCTCAGCGCCGTACACCTCCGGGGTCTCGGAGAGAATCGCGGTGCCGCCGGCGGCCACCAGGCGGTCGACGGCATTGCCCAGCGCCGGGTTGGCAGTGATGCCCGAATAGCCGTCGGAGCCGCCGCACTGCAGGCCGATGATCAGGTGTTTGGTGCTGACTGGCTCGCGCGCCACACGGTTGGCCTCGGCCAGCAGCGACTTGACCTGCTCGATCCCGCTGGCAATGGTCTTCGAGGTGCCGCCGGTGCCTTGGATAGTAAATGTGCGCAAGGTGTTGGTGCGCTCCAGCCCCTGGGCGGCCAGCAGGTCGGGGATCTGGTTGGTTTCACAACCCAGGCCAATCATCAGCACAGCGGCGAAATTGGGGTGAATGGCATAGCCGCCCAGGGTGCGGCGCAGCATGGCCAGCGCCTCGCCGCCCGGGTCCACGGCGCAGCCGAAACTGTGGGTCAGCGCCACCACGCCGTCGACGTTCGGGTAGGCGGCCAGCGCCTCGGGGTGAATGTCGCGGCGGAAATGGTCGGCGATGGCCTTGGCGACGGTGGCCGAGCAGTTTACCGAGGTCAGGATGCCGATGTAGTTGCGCGTGGCCACGCGGCCGTCCTCGCGCACGATGCCCATGAAAGTGTCTTCGCGGCGTTCGCCAACGCCCAGGGCGTCGACGCCGAAGGCGTAGTCGCGGGAAAAGTCACCCATGGCCAGGTTGTGCACGTGCACGTGCTGGCCGGCGCTGATCGGCTGGCTGGCGAAGCCGATGATCTGGCCGTAGCGGCGCAGCGGCTGGCCGGCCGCTATGTCGCGGGCGGCAATCTTGTGCCCGGCGGGAATCGGCTGCTTCACCACCAGGCCTTCCACCGCCAGTTCAAGGCCCAGGGGCAGCGGCTGGCGGGCAATCAGTACATCGTCCAGCGGGTTCAGGCGAATCACGGCATTGGCAACGCTGTTGCCTGTTTTTGTTATGAGTTCCATGGTGTTTAACCTTCCAGGTAACGGCGAATTCAAGCGAAACCACGTTCGCGATAGTCGATGATGGCGGAGAACAGCATCAAGCCCATGGCCATCACCACGAAGAAGATCAGGGCCAGGAAATACGAGCCGGTGAACTGCACGATCAGGCCGATCAGGATGGGCACGATCACCCCGACCATGTTGCCGCAGAAGTTCATGCTGCCGCCCAGCACGCCCGCCTTGGACTTGCCGCCCAGAATGGCCGGCAGGCACCAGTACATGCCGCACCAGCGCAGGAAGAACAGCGCCACGCACAGCAGGGTGATGACCGTGCCCGCGTCGGGAATGTAGGCCACCAGCAGGATGCACAGGGCGGTGACCGCCGCGGCGCTGCCGAACAGCGTGCGCATGACGCGGTTGGGCTCGCCGCCGGCGCTCTTCCACTTGTCGGCCAGCCAGCCGCCGAACAGCTCGCCAATGAAGCCGCACATGAAGATCAGGAAAGTGGCGCCGCCCATGGCCTTGATGTCCAGGTTATGCACCTTGTGCAGGTAGCTCGGCATCCAGGTCAGCAACCCGTAGAACACGCTGTTGTAGCAGGCGTAGCCAGCGAACATGGCCAGCACCGAACGGCTTTTCAGCAGTTCCTTGAGCACCGCGGCACGTTCGCCGTGGGTGCGCTTGGCCTGCGCGTTGGCGTCGGTGATGTAGGCCAGTTCCGCGTCGTTGACCTTGGGGTGCTCGGCCGGGCTGTTGCGGATGTACCACCAGGCCCAGACGCCCACCACCATGGTGCCGACGCCGGCGATGAAGAAGGCGATGCGCCAGGACTCGAACCAGGTGATCAGCGCGGCAATGATGATGGCGCCCAGCGCCGTGCCCAAGGGCGCGCCGCCGTCCACCAGGGTGGCGCCGCGGCCCCGTTCATTGGGGGTCAGCCAGGCGCCGTTGAGCTTGGCGCCGGCGGGCATGATCGGCGACTCGGCCACGCCCAGGCCGATGCGCGTGGCCAGCAGCATCATCCAGCTGTGGGCGCCGCCGGCGATGGCCTGGAAGAAGCCCCAGCCCACGGTGGCGACGCCAACGATATTGCGCACCTGGAAGCGGTCCAGCAGCATGCCGCCGGGGATCTGCATCAGCGCGTACGACCAGAAGAAGGCGCTGAGCATCAGGCCTTCCAGGGCCGGGGTCATCTCGAACTCGGTGGAAATCAGCGGCATCGCCACCGATAGCGACGCGCGGTCGATGTAGTTGATGGCCGACAGCAGCAACAGAATCAGGAAAATGCGCCAGCGCACGGTGGTGGCGCCAGTGGGGGTAGCGGCCGCTTGCAACGGCAATACCCGTTCGGTCTTGGTGTTCATACGCTTCTCGCTTTTTATGATTGTTATCAGGCAGCAATGGGGCCGCCCGGTGCAGGCGACCCGCGAGAACTTCTAGAGCGCAGTGACAGTGCCGGCGGCCAGCTCGCGCTCACCGGCTTGTATTCCATTGACCAACGGCCGTCCGAATTCGCCCATGCTGATCTCGAATTCATCCCCTACCTGGGTGTGCACGTTATCGGCCACCGACAGCGTCGCGGTGCCGAAGAAGTGCACGTGCACATCGCCCGGGCGCAGGAACTGCGCGTACTTGAAGTGGTGGTACTCAAGGTTTTCCAGGCTGTGGCACATGTTGTCCTCGCCGCTGAGGAACTCTTTCTCCCACAGCACCTGACCATTGCGCCGAATGCGGCTGGTGCCGGTGAGGTGGGCCGGCAGCTCGCCTACCCGCAGCTCCGGGCCGTAGCTGCAGTTGCGCAGTTTGGAATGGGCCAGGTACAGGTAGTTGCGGCGTTCCATCACGTGGTCGGAGAACTCGTTGCCCAGGGCGAAGCCCACGCGGTATGGCTTGCCGTCGGCGCCCACCACGTACAGGCCCGTCAGCTCGGGTTCCTCGCCGGCGTCCTCGGCGAACGGTGGTTTGCTGAACGCCTCGCCAGGGCGTACCACAATCGAGCCGTCGCCCTTGTAGAACCACTCCGGCTGCACGCCGGCCGTGCCAGGGGCCGGGCGCCCACCGTCGATGCCCCACTGGAAGATGCGCGCGGTGTCGGTCAGCGCGGCTTCGTCCTGGATGTTCTGCTGGTGCATCTTGTCGCGCGTCGAGGCGCTGCCCAGGTGGGTGAGCCCGGTGCCGCTGACCAGGCAGTGCGCCGGGTCTGCGTGGTCCAGGGGCGGCAACACGCGCCGCTCTGCCAACAGCTGCGTGTAGCTGTGCGGCGAGGCGTCGGTGCCACGGGCGTGCACTTCTGCCACCAGGCTGCGGCCATGGGCGATGGCGTCCAGCGCCAGTTCGCGGGTGGTGGGGGTGTTGCGTACTACCTGGATCGAGTCCCCTTCGATCACCCCGACGAAGCGCTGGCCGTGTCCGGTTTCGAATTGAATCAGCCGCATGCTGTGGTCTCCGCTGTTGTTGTTATGGTGGGTGCGTTCTGCCCCTCGTTAGGCATCACTTTAATTTCGCTGCAGGTTGTTGCCTAATGAGAGCTGTTGATCCACCGATAACTTTTAGTGATCCCCACCATGCTGCCGTCCCTTGCCACCATCAATTCACGCCTGCGCCTCAAGCAGCTTCGGCTGCTGATTGCGCTGGATGACTATGGCTCGCTGCACAAGGCCGCGGAAGCGGTGGCCATCACCCAGCCGGGCGCCACCAAGGCGCTGCACGAAATCGAGTCCACCCTCGGCACGCCACTGTTCGAGCGCACCAGCAAGGGCCTGGAGCCCAATGACCTGGGGCGCTGCGTGATTCGCTACGCGCGGCTGATTCATACCGACGTGGCCCACCTGCGCGAAGAGCTGCTGGGCATCATGCAGGGCCACGGCGGGCGCCTGTCGGTGGGCGTGATCATGGGCGCGGTGCCGGCGTTGGTGGAGTCGCTGGCACGCCTGCGGGCGCGCCAGCCGCAGCTGTCGGTGGAAATCGTCGAGGACACCAGCGCGCGGCTACTGTCGTTGCTCGATGAAGGCCGCCTGGACATGGCGCTGTGCCGTACCAGCGTCAGCAAGAACCCGGCGCTGTATGACTGCCGGTCACGCGAGCAGGAGCCGCTGATTGTGGTGGCCAACCCCGCACACGCGTTTGCCACGCGCGACACTGTCAGCCTGGATGAGCTGGCGGCGTCACGCTGGGTGGTGTTCCCGGTGAACATGCCCATGCGCCTGACCCTGGAGCGTGAATTCCGCGAAGCGGGCCTGGCCTTCCCGACCTACTCCATCGAGACGTCATCCACCTTCACCACCCTGTCGTTGTTGCTGCAGGACCCCAACCTTGTGGCAGTGATGCCCGAGGACGTGGCGCAGATGGCCGTGGACTTCGGCATGCTGGTGCACCTGCCTTATGCGCTGACCTCGCGCAGCGAGCCGTATGAGATCGTTACCCGCCACGGCGTGGGCCTGCCCGCCCCGGCGCGGTTGTTGATCGAAGAGTTGACTCAAGCAGCCACTTAACCACGACGGTCTTCTGTGGGAGCTGGCTTGCCAGCGAGTTTTGGAAGCTTTAAAAACTCGCTGGCAAGCCAGCTCCCACAAATAAGTTTGGCGTGGTGTCAGGGGTATTGCGCGCCGGCCACGGCTACGTGAATCAGGTACAGCGACGTATTGGCGGTGATGAACAGCCGGTTGCGCCGCGGCCCGCCGAAGGTCAGGTTGGCGACCTTCTCGGGCAGCAGGATCTTGCCCAGCAACGTGCCCTGGGCATCGAAACACTGAATGCCGTCGCCGGCACTGGTCCAGATGTTGCCCTGCACGTCCACCCGCAGGCCGTCAGGAATGCCCGGTTCGATCTGCGCCAGCACCCGCGACTTGCCCAGCCAGCGCCCGTCCACCACCTCCATGGCGCGGATATGATGCGGCGCTGCGGGGTCGTGGGTGCGCGCCGAATCGGCGATGTACAGGGTCTTGCCGTCCGGCGCGAACGCCAGGCCGTTGGGCTGCACGAAATCGTCGGCCACGCACACCACCTCGCCGCTGTGCGGGTCGATGCGGTAGACGTTGCGCCCGGCCTGCTCGGGCTCGGCTTGGTAGCCCTCGTAGTCGCTGAGAATGCCGTAGGTGGGGTCGGTGAACCACACCCCGCCGTCGCGGTGCACCACCACGTCGTTGGGCGAGTTCAGGCGCTTGCCATCGAAGGCATCCGCCAGCACCGTGATCGAGCCGTCCGGCTCGGTGCGGGTGACGCGGCGGGTGCCGTGCTCGCAGGTCACCAGGCGGCCCTGCTGGTCGCGGGTGTTGCCGTTGGCGAAGTTGGAGGCCGCGCGGTACACCGACACCCCCTGCTCCGGTGTCCAGCGCAGAATCCGCTGGTTGGGAATGTCGCTCCACAGCAGGTAGCCGCCATCGTTGAACCACACCGGCCCCTCGGCCCAGCGGCAGCCGTCATACAGGCGCTCCAGCTGGGTGTTGGGCAGGGTCAGGGTGCGAAAGCGCGGGTCGGCGTATTCGTAGATGTCTTCAATCATTCTGCAATCCTTGGTCACAGGGCGCGCTTGCGGCCGCTGACGGCGGCAATCACCGCGATAATGATCAGGCCGGTAAGAATCATGCGGACCCCGGCGCTGGCGCCGAAGGTGTTGAGCATGCTCACCAGCAAATACAGGAACAGCGCCGCGCCCCATAGCCCCGGCACGTTGGAGAAACCGCCGGCCACCGAGGTGCCGCCGATCACCACCACGGCAATCGAGGCCAGCAGGTACTCGTCGCCCATGCTCAGCGACGCGCCGCCGGAAAAGCCTGCCAGCAGCAGCCCGCACAGGCTGGCGAACACCGCGCTCAGCACGTAGGTGGCAAAGCGCACGCGCTCCACCCGCACCCCCGCCAGTTCAGCGGCGCGGGCGTTCTGGCCGATGGCCAGGGTCCAGCGGCCGTACCGGGTACGGGTCAGCAAATAGCCGCCCAGCACCGCCAGCAGCACCACGAACATCGCCAGGTACGGCACCCCCAGCACATGCCCGGTGGTGAATTGATAGAAGCCGTCCGGCGGCGCGATGCGCACGCTGCGCCCGTAGGCAATGGCCAGCGATTGCAGGAGGAAACTGGCCGACAGCGTGGCAATGATCGGCGGAATGCGCAGCACGCGGATCAGCGCGTAATTGGCGCAGCCCACCAGCACGCCCAGCGCCAGCACCCCGGCGATGCCCAGGGCAATGTACAGGTCCTGCCCGGCCATCAACTTCATGCCCACGGCGCCGCTCAAGGCAATGTTGGCCGGGATCGACAGGTCGATGTTGCCTGGCCCCGTGGTGATCACGAACATCTGCCCCAGGCCGACAATCACGAAGAACGCCGAGAAGCTCAATGCCCCCGACACCAGCGCGCCAGCGCCTTCGCCGCGGGTAAACGCCAGGGTGGCGAGCCACACCAGCAGCGCGGCCAGGAACGCCCACAGCCAGGGCTTGCCCAGCAGCCGATTGAAACCAGTGGCGGTAGTCATGCGGGGCGAGCCTCCAGGCGGTTGACGGCGGTGCGCAGGGCCAGCACCAGGATCAGGATCGCGCCCTGGGCGCCGATCTGCCAATCGGGGGAAATGCGAATGAACGACAGCAACGATCCGGCCAGCACCAACGTCAGCGCGCCCATTACCGCGCCGATCGGCGACACCCGGCCGCCGACGAACTCGCCGCCGCCCAGAATCACCCCGGCAATCGACAGCAAGGTGTAGCGCAGCGCCATGCTGGCATCGGCCGAGGTGGTCAGGCCCACCAGGAACAGGCCCGACAGCACGCCGAAGCTACCCGCCAGCGCATACAGGGTGACCTTGATGCGCAACAGCGACCACCCGGCCTTGGCGATGGCCAGGGGGTTGCCGCCGGCGCCGCGCAGCACCACGCCGAGGGTGGAGCGCACCAGGAACGCATGCACCGCCACCGCCAGCACCGCGCAGACGATGATGGCGAACGGCACCAGCGGCGTGCGGATCTTCACCAGCGTCTGCAGCCATTGCGGCGCGCTGCCGCCTGGCGCGGGCAGCAGCAACACCGCCGCGCCGCCCCAGATGAACGACATGCCCAGGGTGACGACGATTGCAGGCAACTGACGGATATGCACCAGCGCCCCCAGCAACGCATACACCACCACGCACGCCACCAGCGCCAGGCAACCGAGCAGCGGATGCTGGTTGAGCAAGGTGGCGGCCACGCAGGCGACGAAGCTGATGAAGCTGCCCAGCGACAGGTCGAGGTCGTTGACCGTGATGATCAGCATTTGCGCGATGGTGGCCAGGGCAATCGGCACCGCCAGGTTGAGCATCAGGTTCATGCCCATGTAGCTCATGGCCCGCGGCTGCATGATGAAAATGGTGGCCAGCAGCACCACCAGCGACAGCCCCGGCAAGGCGCTGCGCAACAGCCGTGCGCGGTTCACGGCGGCGGGCGCTGCCGGTGCCTGCACGGCGTGGCCTTTCAAGGGCAAGGGATGGGGCGCATTCATGCCACGGCCTCCTGGAACGAGCTGCGCAACACCTGCGCCTCGCTCAATTCATCGCGGGGGAAGTCCGCCACTGCCTGGCCGTCGCGGAACACATAGATGTGGTCGCAATAGTCCAGCTCTTCAAGCTCGGTGGTGTACCAGATGAAGGTGCGGCCGCGCGCGGCCTCCTCCTGCACGATGGCATACACCTCGCGCTTGGTGCCCACGTCGACGCCGCGCATGGGGTCGTCCATCAGAATCAGGGCACTGTCGGACGCCAGCGCCCGGGCAAACAGCGCCTTTTGCTGGTTGCCGCCGGACAGCGACAGAATCGGGTTGGCCATGTCCGGCGTGCGGATGCCCATGCGTTGCTGCCAGCGGGCGGCCATGGCCTGCTCGGCCTGCGGGTCCAGCAGCACGCCGCGCTTGAGCGCCGCCAGCGAACTGATGGTGATGTTCTGGCCAATCGACCACAGCGGGAATACGCCATCGGTCTGGCGGTCGCCGGCTACCAGGGCCACCGGCAGGCCTTGCGCGACACGCTGGCGCAGCACCTGGATCAGCAACTGGCTTTGCCCCTGCCCGGCCAGGCCGGCCAGCCCGACGATCTCACCGGCATGGGCGGCCACGTGGCGGGTATCGGTTTGGCGCTGCGGCTGCTGATTGACCACCGCCGCCTGCCCGCGCTTGGAGACGAACGAGCCTGCGCCAGCATGGGCCTTGCCGGTGCTGCCCATGCACTCGACCAGCGAGGCATGGTCGAAGGCACTGGCAGCGCGCACCTCCACTACCTGGCCGTCGCTCATCACCGCGATACGGTCGCAGGTGGCGAGCATCTCGCCAAGAATGTGACTGATCAATACCACGCAGCCGCCACTCGCCACGTAGCGGCGCACGTGGGCCAGCAACTGCCCGGCCACCCGCACGTCCAGCGATGAGGTGGGCTCGTCGAGTATCACCAGCGCCAGGTGCTCGCCCGCCACGCAGAAGGCACGGGCGATTTCCACCATCTGCCGCTGGCCGATGGGCAAGTCGGCCACCACCTCGTCGGCGGCAATGCCATGGCCGGGGAAGATGTTGTCCAGGCTGGCGCCAATCAACGCCGCCGCCTTGCGCCGCCAGCCAAAGCCCCGCAGGCCGGGGCACATCAGCCGGGTGTTTTCCGCCACGCTCAGGTTGGGGCACAGCGACAGTTCCTGGAACACGCAGCGAATGCCGTGCTGGCGGGCCACCTGCACGCAATAGCCGGTGCGCACGTCCTGGCCGGCCATGTGCAAGGCGCCGGCATCGGCCGCCAGGGTGCCGGCCAGCACTTGCATCAGGGTGCTTTTGCCGGCGCCGTTGTGGCCAATCAGGCCCAGGCACTCACCGGGGTGGAACTGCAGGTCCACGTTGCTCAGCGCGCGCACCGCGCCGAAGGTCTTGCCCACGCCCTGCAGGCTGACCAGGGCTGCTTGATTGGCTTGCATCGCAGGTCTCCTTACTGGGCAGTCGGGCTGGTCAACTTGGCGACGTCGCCGACGCTGTAGGCCTGGCTGACAATGCCGCCCTTCTCCACGCCCTTGAGCGAAGACTCCAGCGTGCCCTGCGTGACGCTCAACGCCGGCGACAGCAGGTCATGGGGCAACTGCTTGCCGTCCAGCAGCTGCTGGGCCACCCAGAACGCCAGGCTGCTGATGCTCGGGGCGCTGGAAATCGAGAAGCTTTCGTAGCCGTTGGCGTCCTTCTGTTTCTTCCACCACGACAACTCTTCCTCGCGGTTGCCGAAGATAATCACCGGCGCCGGGCGCCCGGCCGCGCTGAACGCCTGGGCGACGCCAAAGCCGTCATCACCCTGGGTGACTACCGCATCGATTTTCGGCAGGCTCGGCAAGATGCCGGCCACGGCCTTCTGCGCAGCGGTCTGCGACCAGTTGCCGTTCACCGAGCCGATGATCTTCAGTTGCGGGTACTGAGCGGCGCCGGCGCTGATGCCCGAATGAATCAGCTCGTCCACCGACACCCCGGCCAGGCCGCGCACTTCCAGCACGTTGGCGCCCTGCGGGAAGCGCTTGGCCAGGTAGTCCATGGCCTGCTGGCCGCTTTGCTTGAAGTCCATGGAAATGCGGTAGGCGCAGGGCTCGGTGACCACGCCGTCGAACGAGACGACGATGATGCCGGCGTCGCAGGCCTGCTTGACCGCGCCATTGAGCGCGGTGGGCGACGCGGCGTCGATGACGATGGCGCTGTAGCCCTGCAGGATCAGGTTCTGGATTTGCGCGGCCTGTTCGGTGGCCTGGTTCTCGCCGGTGGTGAACGAGTCTGCGCCGGCAATGGTGCCGGCTTTCACCGCCTGTTCGGTGGTTTGCTGCCAACTGGCGAGCATGCCCTGGCGCCAGGAGTTGCCGGCGTAGTTGTTGGACAAGGCGATGGTTTTATCGGCCGTGGCGGCCTGTGCAAGCATGAACGGCGTAATCAGCAATGCAGTGGACAGCAGCGCGGAGCGCAGCGGGTGACGTTTCATGATTTTACCCTTGTTATTGTTGTGGGCATCAGGCCGCCGAATGCTTCGGTCGTGCCGGTATTACTGAAACTGCGCCCCCAGTCTGCGCTGGGTACCAGGGCCTGTCCGGGGGCGTTGCTGCATACTTGACACCCTTTGTTCGCACATTACTTGCGGGATCCCGCAAAAGGTTGGCGCAAGCCTGCAGGCCACTTTCAGTCATACTCAGCCAAGGCTCCCATAACAACAAAGGCCGACCACCATGGCGCCACGCGCTCCCATTGCCGCCGAAAACGTGCTGCATCACTTCCTTGGCATCTCCCGGGCCCTGGCCGGGCGCCTGGACTTCCAGTCGATGATCGATGCCGTTTCCGAGGAAATCCGCCACATCCTGCCCCACGACCACCTGGACGTGAGCCTGCTGCTGGACAACCACAGCCACCTGTCCGCCTACGAGACCGGCGTGCACACCGCCTGGGGCGACTTCGCCAACCACCCGCTGCCCATCGCCCAAAGCCCGATTCGCGCGCTGCTGCGCGGCGACGAGACCTACATCCTCAGCGACGACGCCATGAACGACGCGCGCTTTCAGTTTCCCGGCGCCATCAACCACCCGATCTTCGACGCGCGCCTGCGCAGCCGCCTGCACGTGCCGTTGCGCGCGCGCGGCGAGGTGATTGGCGCGCTCAGTTGCTCGACGCACACCGCCAACTTCTACACCCTCGACGACGTGCGCCACACCCAGCACGTGGCTGACCTGCTGGCGTCCTACCTGTACGCCCTGCACCAGACCGAGCAGGCCAAGCAGCTGGCGATCACCGAGGCGCAGGTTCGCGCCCGCGAGGAAGGCCTGCGCCTGGGCGTGCTACGCCTGACTGAAGAACTGGAGAACGAACGCCAGCGCATCGGCATGGACCTGCACGACCAGACCCTGGCCGACATGACCCGCCTGTACCGGCGCATCGGCCGCCTGCAACTGCACGGTACTGCCAGCGGCGCCGAGCTGGCGCAACTGGGCGGCGCGCTGCAGGACAGCATGCAGGAGCTGCGCTCGATCATCGACGCGGTGAAGCCCACGGTGCTGCAGCTGTTCGGCTTTGAGGAGGGCCTGGAAGACCTGCTGCTGCGCAGTGTGCGCAACAGCGGCCTGGACATTGCCACCCACCTGCGCGACAGCACCGACGGCCTCGCCAACCGCCTGGCCGAGCCGCAGCAGATCGCCCTGTTCCGCATCATCCAGGAAGCCTTGAACAACGCCATCAAGCACGCCGCGCCGCAGTCCATCGCCGTCGACATCACCACCACCGACAGCCACCTGCACCTGACCATCCTCGACGATGGCCTGGGCCTGGACGGCGCCGGCCCGCTGGAGAGCAGCGGTTTGAAAAACATGCAGGTGCGGGCGCAACTGCTCAGCGCCCAGGTGCACATCGGCAAGGGCCCGGGCAACAAGGGCACCTGCGTGAAAATCAGCCTGCCGCTGCCGGCCCACGCCTGAACAGGAGCCCTGCCCCATGGATATTCTGCTGATAGAAGACGACCCGGTGCACCGCGCCTTTCTCAAGGAAGTGATCGAGGTGGCGCTGCCCGAATGCTCGCGGCTGATGGAGGCCGAGGACGGCCACGTGGGCGAGCGGCTGGCTGGCGAGTTCGCCATCACCTCGGTGGTGATGGACCTGCAGATGCCGCGCTGCACCGGCGTGGAAGCCGCCCGCTCGATCTGGCGCGAGCGCCCGGAAACCTCGATCATGTTCTGGTCCAACTACGCCGACGAAGCCTACGTGCGCGGCATCTCGCGCATCGTCCCCGAAGGCGCCGCCTACGGCTACATCCTCAAGACCGCCTCCGAAGACCGCTTGCGCCTGGCGCTGCGCAGCCTGTTCATCGAACAACAGTGCGTGATAGACCGCGAAGTGCGCGGCGTGCAGCAGAAAAGCCAGAACCATGTGCTGGGCCTCACCGATGCCGAGTACGAGGTGCTGCAGGACATCGCCCTGGGCCTCACCGACCGCATCATCGGCCAGCGCCGCAACCTGTCGCTGCGCAGCGTGCAGAACCGTTTGCAGCAGTTGTACGAAAAGCTGGGCGTGCGCCAGCCCACCGATGATATCGACAGCCAGCCGGCCTTCAACCTGCGGGCACGTGCGGTGCATGTGGCGTTGCTGCGCAAGCTGCTTAACCGTACGGCATTGGAGCAGGCGGAGATAGAGTTGCAGGGGTGGTTGAAGGATCCGAGGCATGGGTATCGGTGACAGAGCTGTCTGCCGCTACACCGCGGTCGGCCCTTGATCTTGATTGTGTGCCCCATAAAGCGCCAGGGCCGACTGGAGGCGTTGGCCAAGCGGTCCCTGGCGCAGCCCGCTTCGGCGATTTCAGACATATCCATTTTCGCGGTGCGGCCACCGACCGTTTCGGCCTTACGCCGACTCACTTTTTTTCAGACGCCAAAAAAAGTAAGCAAAAAACGCTTGCCCCTGCTTGGGCCCTACGCTGCGCTACGGGTCCCCTCCTTCCGGCGCCGCTCAACGGGCAGACGGCACCCGCTATAGAAGCCTGCGGGTTACCGTCTCTTCGGCCTGCGGCCTCGGCCCTTCGGGCAGCCCGTTGATCGACGCCTCCAGTCGGCCCGGGCGCTTTACGGGGCATACAATCAAGATCAAAACCCAGATCAAAAGCCAGATCAAAAGCCAGATCAAAAGCCAGATCAAAGGCTGGATCAGGCCGGCCTTGTCGGTGGTCGGGGGCCATGGAATTGCATAAGGTTATTCTTATTATTGCAATAATCAACCATCTGTCGGCCCTCTCCCGATTTCATCTTCACACCCCAAAACCAGTGCTTAACTGAGGAAGCCACCAGGCAGGTGGCACTACTTGCACCCCAAGATGCGAAGCCGGACACCCCCACCATTATTGGGTTTACCCCTAAACGCCACACGCCCAGGCGAACGGAGACAACCCTGCGGGTTTCCCGCTTCATCAGCTGTCTGCCTTGTGACTGACGCAACGTGATCCTCAACCATTGATTGCATTGGAGGCAACAATGTCTGAATCGAACCTGCACACCGTCGTTGGGCTTTTTCCCGTTTCCTTTGTTGTGGGCAACCACAAGCCAGGGGCTCAGCAATTGCAGCTGGACCTGCTGGTCAATACCCCGCGCCGCACGCTAAGCGGCACCGCCAGCGTGACCCAGGCCATCAACCCGCCGCTCGACCTGCAGCTGCAGGTGGCTGGCGAATACACCTTCCTGGGCCTGATTCCGCCGACCGACGCGCGCATCCTGGTCACCCTGCAAGGCCGAAAGGCCGGCCAGGGCCCGGCGGCGCCGGTGGTTTTCAAGGCGCAGCTGGTGCTGGAGCAGGACTGGCAGGTGGGCGTCGCCAGCTACTCGTATGAAATCAACGGCCAGTGGCACAGCGTGGAGAACGTGCCAGTGAAAGTGGACGCCAAGCGCATTCAGGAACACGGCAACGTCGACCACGCCGCGCGCTTCCACCAGGCTACCGTGGAAGCCGCCATTGCCGGCGGCGACCTGGTGCAACTCAAGCGCCTGGCCGGGAGCACTGCGGGGGCCGCGCTGCACAGCGCCATCGAGCAGAACAAGGCCGCTGCCGGCAAACCTGCCAAATCCGCCAAAGCCTGAGCAAGGAGCACTGACATGGCTATCATTACCGGTCTGTTTCACACCCGCCTGAACGTGCGCTTGCCCATCCTGGGGGCGCCCGAGCTGACCCTTGATTTGCTGGTGAACACCGTCAACCGCCAGGTCTCTGGCAGCGCGTTCATTACCCAGCCCACCCACCCGATCCGGGAGTTCCACGCCGACGTGTGGGGCGAGTTTGCCGCGCTGCCGTTTGGCCAGGGTGGCCTTGAGCAGATCAGCCTGCGCCTGGATGGCAACCCCAGTGGCCGCACCAGCGAGCTGGCCGAGACCTTCCACTTGCAGGCCTTGCTGGTGGCGGATTGGGGCCAGGGCAATGCCAGTTATCGGTTCTTCGACAACGGGCACTGGACCAACCTGGCCAGCGTGCCGGTGCGCCAGGCGCCGGACATCACCCTGCAAAATGCCGGCAACGCGCGCTTGCATGAAGTGATTCGCCAGCTGGAATCGGCGTAGGGCCCGGACGCAGCCTGCGGCAGCTGCTACGCGGTTCTCGTAGCAGCGGCCGGAGGCCGCGTCACAAGCCATCGATATGCCGGAACCGCTCGATCAGGAAATCGATCAGGCTGCGCACCCGCGCCGACAGGTGCAGCTGCTGCGGGTACACCGCATACACGTCTGCGCGGGTCGGGGTCTGGTCTTCCAGCACCAGGCGCAGGCGGCCGCTGCGCACGTAGCGGGCGATGTCCCATTCGGCACGCAGCAAAATGCCGTAGCCTTCCAACGCCCAGTTCAGCGCCACCTCACCGTCATTGCAGCCCAGGGCGCCATGCACCTTGATGTTTTCGGTGCGGCCGCCGTGGTTGAAACTCCACACGCCATAGGGCGACTCGTTCTGGCGGATGAAAATGCAGTTGTGCCGCGACAGGTCCGCCAGTTTCAATGGCGTGCCGTGCTTTTCCAGGTACAACGGCGAGGCACACAGCAAACGCCGGTTGGAGGCGATCTTGCGGGCATGCAACGCCGCGTCCGGCAGGCTGCCGAAGCGTATGCCGAGGTCGAAGCCATGGGTGGCCAGGTCCAGCGGGTGGTCGCTGATCTCCAGCTGGATCTCGACTTCGGGGTACAGGCTGAAGAAGGCTGCCAGGGCCGGCCCGATGTGCCGGCGGCCAAAGCCCAGCGAGGCGTTCACCCGGATCAGGCCCTTGGGCGTGGCGCGGCTGCTGCTCACCAGCTGCTCGGCCTCGTCGATCTGCGCCAGGATGCGCGCCACGTGGGCGAAGTACAGCTCGCCTTCCGGCGTCAGGCTCATGGAGCGCGTGGTGCGGTTGACCAGGCGCACGCCCAGGCGAGCCTCCAGCGCCGCCAGGCGCTTGCTCACGGCGGGCGGCGTCACCCCCAGCTCGCGAGCGGTGGCCACCAGGCTGCCTTGCTTGGCCAGCAGGTGAAAAAAGGACAGGTCCTGGGCCTGACTCATTCATAACTCCAGGTTAATTATGTAGTGATTTGTGGTTAACCAAACGCTTTTGTTCACTACATATACTCCAGTCACCCGCCGCAGCCCAGTGCCGGCGCACAACAACAAACCCTGGAGTAAGCCATGAAGACCTACAACATTGCTGCCGTGCCTGGTGACGGAATTGGTGTGGAGGTGATCGAAGCCGGCGTTGAAGTGCTCAACGCGCTGGCACGTCGCAGCGGCACCTTCGCCTTGCAGTTCAAGCACTTCGACTGGAATTCGGAAAATTTCCTCAAGCGCGGGCATTACATTCCCGAAGGCGGCCTGGCGGAACTGAAAACCTTCGACGCGATTTTCTTCGGCGCCGTGGGTGCGCTGAATGTGCCCGACCATGTGTCGCTGTGGGGCCTGCGCCTGCCCATCTGCCAGGGCTTCGACCAATACGCCAACGTGCGCCCGGCCCGCGTGCTGCCCGGGGTGAAGAGCCCGCTGCACAACGGCCACGAGATCGACTGGGTGGTGATTCGCGAAAACTCCGAGGGTGAGTATTCCGGCAACGGTGGCCGCGTGCACCGCGGGCTGCCCGAGGAAGTGGCCACCGAGGTGTCGGTGTTCACCCGCGCCGGCGTCGAGCGCATCCACCGGTTTGCCTTCGAACTGGCACGCACCCGGCCGCGCAAGCACCTGACCCTGGTGACCAAGTCCAATGCCCAGCGCCACGGCATGGTGCTGTGGGACGAGATTTTCCAGGAAGTGGCCAAGGACTTCCCCGACGTGGTAACCGACAAGGAGCTGGTTGATGCGGTCACCACGCGCATGGTGCTCAAACCTGCCAGCCTCGATGTGATCGTGGCCACCAACCTGCACGCCGACATTCTCTCCGACCTGGCGGCGGCGTTGTCCGGCAGCCTGGGCATAGCCCCCACCGCCAACCTCAACCCCAACCGCCGCTTCCCGTCGATGTTCGAACCCATCCACGGCTCGGCCTTCGACATTACCGGCAAGGGCGTGGCCAACCCCATCGCTACCTTCTGGACCGCTGCCATGATGCTCGAACACCTGGGCGAAGCCGCTGCGGCGCGGCTGTTGATGGCCGCCATCGAGGCCGTCACCGAAGCCGGCGTGCACACCCCCGACCTGGGCGGCACGGCGACTACCCGCCAGGTGACCGCCGCGGTGATTGAACTGCTGCAACGCTGATTCCCCGACGCAGGCCATACCGCTGCCCCGGCGCGGCGCGCATTGCTGCGCGCGCCGGGGCGCCACCTGACAAAAACAACAATCAGGGTCCGTCATGAAACGCATACTCGGCAAACTTTATGTACAGGTACTCATCGCTGTTGTCCTCGGCGCCCTGGTGGGCGTGCTGTGGCCCGACACGGGAACGGCGCTCAAGCCCATTGGCGACGGTTTTATCAAATTGATCAAGATGCTGCTGGCGCCGGTGATCTTCCTCACCGTGGTCAGCGGCATCGCGCGCATGGAAAACATGAAGGAACTGGGTCGCGTGGGCGTGCGCGCCCTGCTGTACTTCGAGGTGGTCTCGACCCTGGCGCTGGGCCTGGGCCTGGTGGTGGTGAACCTGTTCAAGCCCGGCGCCGGCATGAACATCGACCCCAAGGCGCTGGACACCTCCAGCATCGCCACCTACACCGCCGCAGCCCCCCATGCCTCGTTCATGGATTTCCTGCTGGGCATCATCCCCGATACCATCGTCGACGCCTTCGCCAAGGGCAACGTCCTGCAGATATTGATGTTCTCGATTCTGCTGGGGGTAGCGCTGGCCAACGCCGGCCCGCGCGCCAAGGTGTTCATCGACGTGGTCGACAGCCTGATGAAGGGCATGTTCAACATCGTCAACATGGTCATGCGCCTGGCCCCCATCGGCGCGTTCGGCGCCATTGCCTTCACCATCGGCAAATACAGCTTCGGTTCGATGTTCGCCCTGGGCAAGCTGATGGCCTGCGTGTACCTGACCTGCATTTTGTTCGTGGTGCTGGTACTGGGGCCGATCTGCCGCTACACCGGCTTCAGCCTGTGGAAATTCCTGCGCTTCATCAAGGAAGAGCTGTTCACCGTGCTGGGCACCAGCAGTTCCGAATCGGTGCTGCCACGCATGATCACCCGCATGGAACAGGCCGGCTGCTCCAAGCCGGTGGCCGGCATGATGATTCCGGCGGGCTTGAGCTTCAACCCCGACGGCCAGGCGATCTACTACACCATTGCGGCGATTTTCATCGCCCAGGCCACCAACACGCCGCTGACCCTGAGCGACCAATTGATTGTGCTGGCGGTGCTGATGTTTACCTCCAAGGGCTCTGCGGGGGTCAGCGGTTCGGGCTTCATCATACTCGCGGCCACCCTGGCCTCGCTGGGCACCATCCCGGTGTCGGGCATGGTGCTGTTGCTGGGCGTGGACCGGTTCATGTCTGAAGCGCGGGCCATCACCAACACCATCGGCAACGGCGTCGGCACCCTGGCCATCGCCAAGTGGGTGGGCGCGCTGGACAGCGACAAACTGCGCCGGGCAATGGACGGCGAAGCGGTGCCTGCGCCCGTGGTCACGGTGCCCCGGCTGACCCCGGTGCTGCAGCGCTATGGTAAGGTATGGACCGTTTTGGCCCGCGAACCAAGGAGCAGCAATGAGTCTGGAAACCGTCAAATCCTTCCTGGCGGCGAACGCCCCGGACCTCTCGGTCATTGAGTTGGCCGAAAGCACCGCCACCGTGGCCCTGGCCGCCAGCGCGCACAACGTCGAACCGGGGCAGATTGCCAAGTCGCTGTCGTTGCGGGTCAACGACCAGGTCATTCTGATTGTCACGCGTGGCGATGCGCGCCTGGACAACAAGAAGTTCAAGGCGCGTTTCGGGGTGAAGGCGAAGATGCTCGACGCCGCCGAGGTGCAGGCCCACACCAGCCACCCGGTGGGCGGCGTGTGCCCGTTCGGCTTGCCCCAGGCGGTGGCGGTGTACTGCGACGTGTCGTTGCAGGCCTTCGCCGAAGTGCTGCCGGCCGGTGGCGCCACCAACGCTGCCGTGCGTTTGTGCCCGCAGCGCATGGCCACGCTGGTGAACGCGCAGTGGGTGGACGTCGCCCAGGCCTGACGCCCGTCAGGCCGGGAACTTGTAGTCGGGGGCAAGGCCTACTCTTGTACTGCCCCCTGCGACAGGACATTCCCCATGTTAAGAAACATGCACGACCTGGAACACTACACCCTGGCGGCCACCGACGGCGATATCGGCAAGGTCAAGGACGTCTACTTCGACGACGCCACCTGGGTGGTCCGCTACCTGGTGGTGGAAACCGGCTCATGGCTCGCCAGCCGCAAAGTGCTGATCTCCCCTGCGTCTGTCCAGCATTGCGACTGGAACAGCCACCGCCTCACCGTCAATATCACCCGCGAGCAGGTCAAGGCCAGCCCGGATGTCGACACTGCCAAGCCGGTGTCACGCCAGCACGAAATGGACCACCTGGGCTATTACGGCCTGCCCTTCTACTGGGGCACCGGCGGTGTCTGGGACACGGCCAGCGCACCCGCGGCGCCGGCGCCTGAACCCAGGGACGACGTACGCCTGCGCAGTGGCGAAGAAGTGAGCGGTTACCACATCCACGCCAGCGACGGCGACATCGGCCATGTCGACACCTTGCTGGTGAACGAGGATTCCTGGGCGGTGCAATACCTGGTCATCAACACCAGCAACTGGTGGGTGGGCCACAAGGTGCTGATTGCCCCGGAATGGATCGACTCCGTTTCCTGGGAAGAGCAGAAAGTGTTCCTCGACATCGACCGCGCCACGGTGCAGGCATCGCCGCCCTATGACGAGACGGCGCCCCTGAGCCGTGAGCACGAGACGGTGCTGTACACCCACTATCAGCGCTCGGTGTACTGGTCGATCGAAACCCACGGCGACCCGCGCGAGTAATCAGCGCCCTTCCAGCGCCGCGCTGTACTCACCCAGCGCGGCGGCACCGTTGCAGCGCGCGCGCAGCAGCAATGCCTGCTGGGCACGTTGCACATTGGCGTCGGCACCGGCCCACAGGCGCAGGGCATCGTCCTGCAGCGCGCGGCCGTAGGAGAAGGTCAACGGCCACGGCAAGCGCGCACCCTGGTGCATGGCATTCAGGTGCTTGGTGGCCAGTGCCGATGACTGCCCGCCCGACAGAAAGGCAATGCCGCCCACCGCTGCCGGCACCTTGCGCCGCAGCGTGGCGACAGTGGCCTGGGCCACGGCCTGCACCGAAGCCTGCGGCCCCGCCTCGCCCGGCAGCACCATGTTGGGTTTCAGCAACATGCCTTCCAGCAGCACGCCATGGCGGTGCAGTTGTTCGAACACGGCATCCAGCGCGTCGCTGGTCACCGCCTGGCAGCGCGCCAGGTCGTGGTCGCCGTCCATCAACACTTCGGGCTCGACGATGGGCACCAGGCCTGCCTCCTGGCACAGCGCGGCATAACGCGCCAGGGCGTGGGCATTGGCTTCCAGGGCGGTACGGCTGGGGGCCTGCGCGGCGATGCCCAGCACCGCGCGCCACTTGGCGAACCGTGCGCCCTGGGCGGCGTAGTGGTTCAAACGCTCGCGCAGGCCGTCCAGGCCCTCGGTGATGCGCTCACCGGGGAAACCGGCCAATGGCTGCGCGCCGGCGTCGACCTTGATGCCCACCACGATGCCGGCCGCCTTGAGGATGTCCACAAAGGGCGTGCCGTCCTGCGCCTGCTGGTACAGGGTTTCCTCGAACAGAATGGCGCCGCTGATGTAGTCCGCCAGCTGCGGCGTGGTCACCAGCAGTTCGCGGTAGCGGCGACGGTTCTCCTCGGTCTGGGCGATGCCCAGCGGCGCGAAGCGGCGGTTACAGGTGCCCAGGCTCTCGTCCATGGCCAGCAGGCCTTTGCCTGCCGCCATCAACGCCCGGGCCGTGTCGATCAGGGAATTGGAATGATCGGTCATAATTCACCTCTGCCTTGGCTGAATGGCCAAGGATAGGCGCGATCAGCGCTACTTGCGCGCCAGCTTGTAGTGGATGCAGCCTTCGTAGAAGGTGTCATGCACCACGGCGGGCTTGGCGCGGGTGGCACTGTCGTAGGTTTGTTCGGTGATGCCCAGGGCCATCATGCGCATCCAGCCCTTGCTGAATTTCATGGTGTGGATCTTCTCCCGCGCGGCGTAGCGCGACACCCCGGCCAGCTTCAATTCCTGGGCACGGGCGGCGGTGCCGGCGCCCCAGGCGCACATGAAGCGGTCATCGGGCCGGATGTCCCGGGCCTGGGCGCACAGTGTGGCCCCGGTGAGTGCAACGCCTGCTAGCGTGATGATCACATTGCGCATTTAATCCCTGCCCCAACCACCTGAAATTGAAGTGATTTTGGCTGGAAGTAAAAGGCTTGGGGGCCAGCATTTCGCCTCCTTTTAAGTGTTGCACAAACCGCCTTTGATCTTGATCCCGTGCGGCCTTTGATCTTGATTGTGTGCCCCATAAAGCGCCAGGGCCGACTGGAGGCGTTGGCCGAGCGGTCCACGGCGTAGCCCGCTTCGGCGATTTCGGACATATCCATTTTCGCGGTGCGACCACCGACCGTTTCGGCCTTACGCCGACTCACTTTTTTTCAGACGCCAAAAAAAGTAAGCAAAAAACGCTTGCCCCTGCTTGGGCCCTCCGCTGCGCTACGGGTCCCCTCCTTCCGGCGCCGCTCAACGGGCAGACGGCACCCGCTATAGAAGCCTGCGGGTTACCGTCTCTTCGGCCTGCGGCCTCGGCCCTTCGGGCAGCCCGTTGATCGACGCCTCCAGTCGGCCCGGGCGCTTTACGGGGCATACCATCAAGATCAAAAGCCAGATCACAAGCAGATCACAAGCAGATCAACCGCCTGATCGCACGGCGCGCTCAGTCACGTGTGATCAGCTTCGCTGGCAAAAACCGATGCTGCGGCGAAAACAACCTACGGTAGGTCAACAGCACCGCCCCCACCGTACCCAACGCCGAAGCCGCAGCTATAAGGAACATGATGACTATCTGGTAACGCACTGCCTGCAAAGGACTTTCACCGGCCAGCACCTGGCCAGTCATCATGCCTGGCAGGCTCACCAGCCCCACGACCGACATCTGGTTCAAGGTGGGGATCATGCCCGCCCGCACCGCCTGGCGGGCGGCCAGTTGCGCCGCCTCCCAGCGGGTGCCGCCCAGGGCCAGGGTCATTTCGACCTGGCCGCGGCCAGCGGTCAGCTCCTGGATCATGCGCTCGATGCCCAGCGACACGCCCGTCAGGGTATTGCCCAGGATCATGCCCAAAATGGGGATGGCGTATTGCGGCTCGTACCAGGGATGGATGCGGATTACCGCGAACAGCCCCACCGCCGCCACCAGCCAGCTGCTCACCCAGATCGACAACACGCTGTCGGCACGCCGGCCGGCGTAGGTGCGCTTGCCGCGCCCGGCGGCGGACAGGCCGGCGATCAGGGTCATCAGGCACATCACCGGCAACACCACGTACCACTGCGCATTGGCGAAGATCCAGGTCAGTACATAACCGATTGCCAGCAACTGTACTACGGTACGTATCGACGCAATCAGCAGCTGCCGGCCCAGGCCCAGGTTCAGGCACACCGAGAGCACGCCGTTGATCAGGATCAAGGCCGCGGCAATGGCGATGTCCAGGTTGGAAAGGCTCTGGTAA
This sequence comes from Pseudomonas sp. JC1203, assembly GCF_056175065.1. Taxonomy (NCBI): domain Bacteria; kingdom Pseudomonadati; phylum Pseudomonadota; class Gammaproteobacteria; order Pseudomonadales; family Pseudomonadaceae; genus Pseudomonas; species Pseudomonas sp. JC1203. The sequence goes on along the minus strand of NZ_JBWCAM010000002.1, from coordinate 65,182 downwards.
TTCATGTCAGGCTCCCCGCCTTCATCACTGACTGACGGTTGCTGACCCGCTGCGCCTGGGCCGGGTCGTGGGACACCCAGATCAACGCCCGGCTCGCATCAAACCAGGCGTCCACCAGCGCTTCTACCTGGCGCGCCGAGTCGGGGTCCAGCGCCGCGGTGGGCTCGTCCAGCAGCAACACCTGCGGGTTCAGCTGCAGCGCCCGCACCAGCGCCAGCACCTGGCTTTCGCCGCCAGACAATTCGCTGGCCTGCTTGTCGAGGAAGCCGGCAGGTTTACCGGCCTTGGCCAGCAGTTGCAGCGCTGCATCACGCTGGAAACGCGCGTTGGCGTGCACTTTCAACGAATACGGGTAACGCAGGTTGTATTCGACGTTGCCGTCCAGCAACGCTGGTTTTTGCGCGATGTAGCACACCTGGCTGCGGTAGGCGGTGATGTGCGCCGCCGTGACGGCCGCACCCTGCCAGTGAACCTCGCCGGCATGGGGGGCATCGAGCAACGCCAGGGTGCGCAGCAACACGCTCTTGCCCGAACCGGAGGGCCCGGTGATGGCCAGCCGGTCGCCTGCGGCCAGGGTGAGCTGCAGGGGCTGCAGCAGCAACGTGCCAGTGCGGTCATCGGTGCGCGAAACACCGACGGCGGTAATCAAGGGTTTCAAATTAAGTATATCCAGGCAGGCGGACGAACATCATGCACGATGCCATCAATGCCCAGCAAGTGCGCCAACATGAATATATAAAGATCATAAACAAACAGCAAGTAGCGATAACCATGCCAACTAATAAAACGCCTGTAATGCGCGCCTACTGCACAGCACAAACCCTTCTGCAACGCCACTTTAGGGGCAAATTCCCCACATAATGGCAAAGAGCCCCAACTTGTTGCTTATCAATTAAACCCTGTAAAAAACTTGCAACTACCGACTCGAAACTCGCTATAGTTTCAATCAGGCAACTTGGCGCTTCTTATCAGTCCCGATATCACGGGGCTGCCGCCGTGCGCTCAAAAGAATAATCGCCAGGGAAACGAACAATAAAAAAGGACCGACCCAACCATAGCGAGCACTGACATGCGCACACTCCCCTACCGTAGCCTGATTCCGCCACTGGGCCTGGCGTGCTGGTTGCCCATGGCGGCAACCCTGGCGGCCACCGAGCCGGTGGCCCCCGTGGCCGACGCCCCCACCCTGCAGACACTGAAAGGCGTGCTGCCGCCCGACCCGTCCGGCACCGAGGGCGGGCGCAAGGTGGACCTGATGACCGACTATGTGCTGAACCGCGACGCCGCCGTGCGCCTGGGCAAGGCGCTGTTCTGGGACATGGACGTGGGCAGCGACGGCACCACCGCCTGCGCCTCGTGCCATTACCACGCCGGCGTGGACCACCGCATCACCAACCAGCTCAACCCCGGCCAGGCCAATACCAGCGCCAACGTCGCGTCGTTGTTCAACAAGCCATTTGCGGTGGGCGACATTCCCGGCGACGTGCCCTCCTACGCCACGCTCTCCGGTGGCAAGGGCGGCCCCAACTACACCTTGAAGCGCAGCGATTTCCCCACCCACGTGCTGGCCGACCCGCTGGACCGCAACTCGCCCATCATTTATACCAGCGATGACGTGGTGGGTTCCCAGGGCGTGTTCGATGCCAACTACACCAAGCCCCGTCAGTCGCGGTTCGACAAGTGCACGCAACAGCCGGACGGCATCTTCCAGGTCAACAACATCAACGTGCGCCGCAGCACCGGGCGCAATGCGCCGACCACCATCAATGCGGTGTTCAACGTGCGCAACTTCTGGGACGGCCGGGCCAACAACGTGTTCAACGGCTTCTCGCCGTTCGGCAACCGCGACCCGGACGCCGGCATCTTCGTCACCGCCGACCGCAGCCCCGTGGCCACCAAGGTGCGCCTGGCACTCAATGATGCCTCGGCGGCGTCCCAGGCCGTGGGCCCACCCGGCAGCCCGGTGGAGATGTCCTGCGGCGGCCGTACCTTCGCCGACATTGGCCGGCGCATTCTCGACAACCTGATCCTCAGCCGGCAGAAAATCGCCGCCACCGACTCGGTGCTGGCAGCCATGTCCGGGCCGCGCCGGCCCACCTACCGCGACATGGTCAAGGCGGCCTTCCAGCCGCGCCTGTGGAACGCCACGCAGCCGGTGTCCCTGGGCGGTGCCAACTACACCCAGATAGAGGCCAACTTCCCGCTGTTCTTCGGCCTGGCCATCCAGCTGTACGAAGCCACCCTGGTGTCGGACCAGACGCCGCTGGACGCCTACCTGCAAGGCAACACCCAGGCCATGAACGCCCAGCAAATCCAGGGCATGAACCTGTTCCTGGGCAAGGGCAAGTGCGTCAACTGCCACGGCGGCCCGGAACTGACCAACGCCGGCAGCCGCCTGCGCTTCGAACCGCGCGAGCGCATCGAACGCATGCTGATGGCCGACAACCTCACCACCCTCTACGACAACGGCTTCTACAACACCGGCGTGCGCCCCACCGCCGAGGACCTGGCCGTGGGCGGCACCGACCCTTGGGGCAACCCGCTGTCGTTTACCCGCCAGTACAACAGCGTGCTGCAGGGCAGCAACGTGCCTGACCCGTTCGAAGTGGACGTGTGCAAGTTCGAGGTGCCGCTGACCGCCGCCATCCCTTGCGACGCCACGGCCAAGCCCTCAGTAGGCTTCCGCGATGCAACGGACGGCGCCTTCAAGACGCCCACCCTGCGCAACATCGCCCTCACTGGGCCGTACTTCCACAACGGCAGCCGTTCCACGCTCAAGCAGGTGATGGAGTTTTACAACCGCGGTGGCGACCGCCGGGGCAGCGAGGCCAGTAACACCAGCGGCTTCGACCACCCAACGGTTAACCAGCACAACGGCTCGAACCTGGACGCCGACATGACCAACCTGAACCTGACCCCGGATGAAGAGGACGCCCTGGTCAAGTTCATGGAAGTGGGCCTGACCGACCCGCGCGTGGCGTGGGAACGGGCGCCGTTCGACCACCCTTCGCTGGTCATACCCCAGGGTGAGACGGGCAACGAAAACAGCGTGACCGCGCGGCCTGTGGACGCTGGCGTAACCACGCCTCGGGCCCAGGATGCGCTGCTGCCGCTGCGCGAAGTAGGCGCCGAAGGCCGCAAGGCCAGCGAAGGCCCGCTGCAGCCGTTCGTCAACGACCTGTAGGACGCTGCGGCTCCTGTAGCAGCGGCCACAGGCCGCGTCCGCAGGCGCTGCGGTGCTCCCGCAGAACCGCGTCAAGGCCGGACGCAGCCTTCGGCTGCTGCTACATCTTGTGGGAGCTGGGGTGGCCGCGCGCGGGTGTGGGGGTGAAAAAAGGCGGGGGAACCCCCCAACCCACAAA
>NZ_JBWCAM010000002.1:0-61810 GCF_056175065.1 Pseudomonas sp. JC1203 | reverse complement strand
TGACAATTTTGTGGGGTGGGGGGTTGCCCGCGTGTTGTGGGGTATAAAAACGCGCGCGGGCACCCCAGCTCCCACAAAACAGTTGCGGCGACCCCGTCCCCCGTAGCCGCTGCCGCAGGCTAACAGGTGCTATATTGATGGCCTTGGGGTGTGTTGGGGGTTGTACACAACGGTGCCGTCATGACTATGCCGCTTCGCCTGCCCTTGCTCGCCTGTTGCCTGCTGCTGTCACCCTTGGCGGTGGCGCAGGCCTACTACCCGACCATTCAGTCCTTGCCCCCGCAACCCTTCGCCGACAACCCGCCGCAGACCTTCCAGGTGGTGGAGTACCCCCATCAGTTCTACGATTCGCAGCTGCCGGCGCTGGCCGAGCGCAGTGAGGTGGTGGCGCGTGTGTATGACCCAAGGCTGGGGGTGTACGTGGATACGCGGGTGCCGGACCCCAGTTGCCTGGCCGACCCCGCGCAGGTGAAGGGCTACCACTGACGCTTGTCAGGGCGCATCAGGCCAAGTTTCTCGATACGGTAGCGCAGCATGTCGCGGCTCAGGCCCAGCAGCCGCGCCGACTTGGTGACGTTCCAGTCGGTCTTGTCGAGCACCTTGCGCACCATGTCGCGCTCCACCGCCGGCAAGGTCATGCTGGCCGGGTCTTCGAAGGCCGGGCGCGGCTCGCCGAGCTCTTCCTGGGGCGGTGCGATGGGCGTGTCCATCAGGCTGTGGCACACGTTCAGCTGGCTGGCACCTACGCAATCGCTGGGTGCCAGCAGCACCGTCTGCTCAAGCATGTTGCGCAGCTCGCGGACGTTGCCCGGCCAGCTGTAGCTGAGCATCAGGTCCTGGGCCTGGTCGCTGAAGTACAGGTTCGGCTTGCCATAGCGCTTGCCGTGGGCCGCCAGGAAGTGCCGCGCCAGCAGCAGGATATCGTTGCCACGGCTGAACAACCTCGGCACCTTGATGGAAATGATGCGCAGGCGGAAAAACAGGTCGCGGCGGAACTTGCCCTGCTGCACCATCTGCTCCAGGTTGCAGTTGGTGGCGCTGATGATGCGCAGGTCGACCTTGCGTTCCTTCACCGAACCCACCCGGCGGATGGTGCGGTCTTCCAGCAGCTTGAGCAGTTTGGCCTGCAGCAGCAGGTCCATCTCGCCCACCTCGTCGAGGAACAGCGTGCCGCCATCGGCGGCTTCCACCAAGCCCACACGGCGGTCCTTGGCATCGGTGAAGGCGCCCTTTTCGTGGCCGAACAGCTCTGATTCCAGCAGGTTCGAGGGAATGGACGCGCAGTTGAATTCAATGAACGGGCCCTTGGCCCGCGGCCCGTCGAAATGCAGCGCGCGCGCCACCAGTTCCTTGCCGGTACCGGTCTCGCCTTCCACCAGCACCGGCGGGAGGTCGTTGTTGGGCATGCGCCGCTCGGCGTCGAGCAGCTGCATCAGCGTGTTCTTCATGGTCAGCATGGCCGCCGACTCACCGATCAGCGCCTGGATGCCCGACTTCTGCGCCTCGCGGTCCTGGTAGAACGACAAGGTGCGTTCCATGCGGTCGGTGGCCAGGGCCTTGTCCAGCAGCAGCTTGAGTTCAGGCAGCGCCACCGGCTTGGTCACATAGTGAAAGGCGCCCTCCTTCATGGCCACCACCGCATCCTCGATGTTGCCGTAGCCGGTCATCATGATCACTTTCAGGTCCGGCGCGCTGATGCGCAGCTTCTGGATCAGGTCGTGACCGCTGAGCCCGGGCAGCGAGTTGTCGGTGAGCACGGCGTCGGGCTGGAAGCTGCGCAATTGCTCCAGCGCATCCTCGGCGCTGTGGCAGACACTGACCTCGAAGCCCTTGCGCTCCAGATAGGTCTGTATGTTCTGCGCCAGGATTTCATCATCCTCGACCAGCAGTATGCTGTGCTCCATAGTCCCCTCCCGCTGCCACTCTGAAATTAAGACACACACGGGTTCCTTCCTGCTCCTGACTGGTCAGGTCGACCGAGCCCTCGAAGCGTTCCATTATCCGTTTCACCAGCGACAAGCCCACGCCCAGCCCACCCTGCTTGGTGGTGAAGAACGGCTTGAACACCATGCGTTCCTGCTGCCGGGTCATGCCCTTGCCGGTATCGCTCAGCATCATGGTCAGGCGCCCGCCGGGCTGTTCCTGTACCTCGATGGTCAATATTCCGCCGTCAGGCATGGCCTCCACGGCGTTGGTAAACAAACTGTTGAGAATCTGCATCAGCTGCACCTGGTGGCTGACCACCTTGGGGTAGCCGCGCGGCGACCAGTTCAACTGCACGTGGCAGCGGCGTATCAGACCTTCGTGCTGCTTGCAGGCAAGCTCAATGGCCGCCGTCAGGTCCACCGCCTCGCGGTCGGTGCTCATGGGCTTCAGGGACACAAGCAACTCCCGTACCCAGCGCGACATACGGTCGACCTGGCCGATGATGTCGGCGATGTTCTTCTGCGAGTCCTCGCTGGCCACTTCCTGCGCCAGTTCGGCGCTGGAGCGGATGGTGGCCAGCGGGTTGCGCAGGCTGTGGGCCACCGCCGAGGACATCTCGCCCAGCGCCACGAAGGTCTCGTTCGCCACCAATTGGCGCTCCTGGGTGCGCAACAGGTTGGCGGCGCGGCGCACTATCCAGTACAGGCCACCGTAGATCAGCGCGCCGCCCGCCAGGGTGGCCAGCCAGATCATCAGGTAGCCGCGGCGGATGCGCGCCACCAGGTCCGCCGGCTCCTTGTAGATCTCCACCATGGCCACCACCTTGCTGCGGTCGGCGTTGAACAGCGGAATGTAGTTTTCGATGAACAGGTACTCGGGCTCGCGCAGCAGTTTCTGCTCGGGCCGCTCTTCGGCGATGCGGTGGTAACTGGCGGCCACCGGCACTTTCATCTCGAAGGCTTCGTCCAGCTCGTCATCGTCTTCGATGCTGACGCCCATCAACGCCGGGTTGGTGGACCACAGCACCTTGTGGTCCAGGCCGTAGACGCTGGCCAGCAGCAGGTCCGGCAACTGCGCCAGGTGGTCGAGGAACTCATCGCGGGCCGCGTTCTGCCGCAGCGGGTCAAAACCTGACAATTCCGGGTGGGGCTGGTTGTCCAGCACGTCGCCAATGGTCAGGGCGGCGGGAATGTGTGCGTGGCGCAGCTCGGCCTCGCCGATGGACTGGATGAACTGCGCGGTCAGCAGCGCGTCGCGCTCCACGCTCTGGTTCACCACGAAGCCTGTGGACACATACCCCAGGCCCAGCGCCACGGCGCCGATTATCAACAGGCTCGCCAGCGAGAACCAGCGCAGCAGGTTGAAACTGGCCGGGCGCGCGTCGTGCTGGGCGGCGCCGCTGGCCGTGGGGTTTATTGTCTGCATGTCAGGCATTCCTGGCTGCTTTTTTCTTTGAAGATATAGACCCGTCGTGACCCCTGCCATTGATCATTCGCTATGACGGGCCTGCCCATGATAGTAATTTGCCTCTATTGCATACCTGACATCGTGTGCTGGCTGTGATCGACCTGGTGCACATGCACTGTTTCAGCATTCGCCACCGGCGCCGGCAGTGGTTTCTGGCGGTTGGTTTCACTGTCCAGGAACTCCAGAATAGACAGCACCGAGGTGTCGTCCAGGCGCAGGTTGGGCATGGGTACGCTGTCGTACTGCTGGTATAGCTGCACGGCCAGCGGGTCTTTTTCGGCCAGCATGCGGTCGGGCTCTTTCAGCCAGCGTTTCAGCCACTCGGGGTCGCGCTGGCGAGTCACGCCAATCAGGTCGGGGCCAATACTGCGCAGGCCCAGGCCTTGGCCATCCATCGGGCCCAGGCTGTGGCATGACGCGCAACGGGTGCGGAACAGCTCCTCACCGTTGCTGGGCGGGCGTATTTCCGGGGCGTTGGCGTAGCTCTGCTCGGTGCTGGCGGTTTTCCAGTTCTGCAGGGTATTGGCCAGCTGATCTGCCAGAATCCACGGGTTCTCGAACGGCGAGGCTTTCATCCAGCGGCCACTGGCCTGGTTGCCGACGATCAGGCTGAGGTTGTGGTCCTTGGTGCGGCCGTTGTCCACGCCCTCGATGAACAACCCCAGTTTCTGCCGCAGCTCGGTGATGTCCTGCTTGTTGCCGGTGAGGAATTGCCAGCCCGGCCCCACCTTGAACTTGTCCATGTAGTGCTTGAGCACCGCCGGGGTGTCGGTTTCCGGGTCGATGCTGATGGAATAGAAGAACACGTCCTTGCCCACCCGGTCGCCCAGCAGCTTCTGCACCTGGCGTAGCCGTGCGGTTTCCAGCGGGCAGGAATCGGTGCACGAGGTGAAGATGAAGTTGATCACCACCACCTTGCCCTTGATCAGGTCGTCGAAGAAGTGCACCGGCTGGCCGTCCTGGTTGGTCAGCTGGGTATTGGGGAAATAATCGCCGCCCCACGGGGTCGCCGAAGCCTCTGGCGCCACGGCCGGCAGCGTCGGCGTGCCATGTTCATGGCCCTCGTGGGCCTGGAGGACCCGGCAGGCCAGCAGGCACGCCACCAGCACCAGTATCCAGTGCAGTTGCAACGCGCTGTGGCGGGTGTCGTGCTTGCTCATGGCCTGGGTCTCCTTATTTGACGTTGACTTGCGGGCCGACACCGTCGCCGCTGCGGAAGGTAGGCAGCGCCGCGGAGTTTACGTAGCGCACCCCGTCCCAGCTGGGCAGCGGCGTGGGCATCAGCTGCAGTTGCCCGGGTTTTTCCAGGTCCCAGCGCAGCAGCATCGAGTTGTCCTCATGCTGGGTGTTGTGGCAGTGCTCCATGTAGGTGCCAGCGAACTCGCGGAAGTTGATCGCCATTTCCACGTTGTCCAGGCCGTCATTTTCCGAACCGATGCGGTAGACGTCCTTGCGCGCCCATTTTTCCCACTCAGGTGGCGCCTTGCCGCCGCGGCTGAGGATGATGCCTTCCTCGAAGTGCACGTGTACCGGGTGGCTCCAGCCCTTGCCGCCAGCCTGGATCTTCCACACTTCCAGGGTGCCGATGCCGCCGTAGCCGGCGTCGGTGGGGCCGTTGGCCAATTGCGTGGAGGCGTTCAGCCGGCGTGGGTCCATGTGGTAGCCGAAGCCGCCATCGGTCTTGACTGTCCAGGGCGCCTCATCGGTGCCGTCCGAGCGGCCAAAGATGAAGGTGCGGTGGCGTGCCTTGGCCAGGATCAGCTTGTCGGCGGCATTGTCGCGGTGGATCTTCAGCGGGATCATCACCTTACCCTCGGCCTTGCCAGGCTTGGCCGGTTCATACTGCGACGGGTCCATGGCCAGGTCCTGGCCGGTGTAGGCCTTGACGTTCATCTGCAGGATCTTGCCTACCACCGGGTCGCCCTTGTCCCACTGCGGGCCCTTGCTGGTCTGCTTGATCACCGGCAGGTATTTCTCCGAGAGGATGTCCGCAAGGGAAATCACCTCTTTGGGCCCCTTGCCGTCGTCATGGGCCTGCAGGTTGACCAGGAAGACCTTGTCCCCGGCCTTCACGCCGTTCTTGGCGAAGTTGACGATGATGTCGAAGCGTTCGGCGATGCCCTGGGTGGGCAGGATGGCGTTGTGGTTCTGTTTGTCGCCGTCGGCGTCCAGGTCCATGCTGCCGTCGAACGGCACGGCATGCTCCATGATATTGCCGTCGTTGGCGATCATGTGGAACGGCACCCGCGCGTACGACAACCCCGAGCCCTTGGGCCCCTGGAATTCGCCACTGGTGCCCTTGATTTCGCGCACCAGCGCCAGCTTGAAGTAGCGCGACACCGAGCCGTTGAGGATGCGGAAGCGGTAGCTGCGGGCGCGCACGTCCAGCACCGGTTTCCACTGCCAGTTGACCATGGGCTGGTCGCCCAGGAAACCGTCGGTGTTGAAGGGGTTGAACCACAGTTGGCCGTCCTGGTCCCAGGCCTTGTCGGCCACCACCAGGTTGACGTCATAGTCGCGGTTGCCCCATGCCAGGCCGCTGCCGCTGGGGAAGCGCAGGTTCACGCCGTCGTCCACCGCCTCGTTGCCGCGGTCCAGGGCGCTGTAGTAGTTCATCATCGCCGCGTTGCCCTTGTAGACGTTCTGCGCGGTGAAATCGAGCATGTGGTCGTGGAACCAGTGGGTGCTCATGGTCTCGCGCCAGTCGCCGCGAATCTTGATGCTGCCCTTGTCGCAGGTCTTCATGCCGGGGGTGGCGTCATTCACCCACAGGGTTTCACCCGGCGAGCAGGGGAACGCTGCGCGTGGGTCCTGGGCATTGGTGTTGATGGTGTCGTAGCCGGCCAACTGGATCGGCCAGCGATAGTCGTAATACTGCCCGGGGAAGAAGAAAGCGTTGGCAAAGCCGTCGCTTTCCGCCGGCGCATGGCCGTTGTGCTCGTGGGTGCTGATGGTGTGCAGGCCGAAGCCCTTGTTGGCCGACGGGTCGATGGGCAGGCCGTTGTAATGGCGCATCAGCACCGGCTGGCCGTACCGCACCATCAGCAGCTTGGGCGGCAGCGTGCCGTCGAAGGTCCACACCGAGTTGTGGTTCTGCACCGGCATGTTGGGGTGGAAGCGCGCGTCCACACCCTTGGACGTGCCGTCGGTGGCCGGCACGCCCGCCACGTTGTGGTACAACCCACCAATGCCGAACTCGCCCACCTGGTAACCATGGCGCTGCTTGCTGTCGCGCAGGCCGCCATTGGTGCGCACGCCGGTTTGCACGGTCTTGTAGGCGTTCTGCGGGTAGAACTCGTTCCAGCGCTGGTGCGACCAACCCTTTCCTGGTGGCCGGCCTTCGGCGGACGAACCGATGTGGCGGTTGAGGAAAATCTCGATCTGCGCCTGCCAGGGGTTGCGGTCAACGGTGTTCGACACCTGGCTGGGGAACGGCGTCAGCCCCGGCTGCCGCAAGAAGGCATCCAGCGCGGCGCTGGGCGGGCCGCTGCGGGCATCGGTAAGCGGATCTTGCTGCGGCGCCGGGCCCTTCACCGGCGCCGGGAACGGCAGCGGGCCGGGCGGCGTGGTGGGGTCGAGCTTTTCCGGACCGAATTCCTCGAACAGGGTGAGCTGCTGGGTAAACGGCTGCGCCCCGTACAACGGGCTTGGCTTGCCGTTGGTGGGGTAGTTGAAACTGGTCTGCGCGGCCGGCGGCAGCACGTTTTCAATCCGGGTGGTGGCCTTGGTGCCCTTGACGGTGTCGGGCAGGTCGAGGGCGTCTTCGTTGGCCTCGGGCTCTGTAAGGATAGCGTTCAGCGCTGAAGTTTCGTCAGCTGGTTCGTCCTGATAGGCCGAGGGGTCGTAGCTGGGCGGCTGGCTCTCATCGTCGATCGGGCTGGCCCAACTGGCATGACAAGTCATGGCCAGGGCCAGGGCGACGCTCAAGGGAGTCAGCCGGGCTATCCGCCTGAAAGAAAGCCATTGCGTTGTGTTCATCGTCATCCGCCTCAAAGGGTGAAGGGGTGATGACGCTGGAGCAATTAGTTGGCCATGTTTTAGCGCGCTGGGTAATGGCTTTTAAAACAGGGTGTTAGGCGGTGTGAGGGGTGGTGGGTGGGCGGTGTGACTGGGGAATGACACCCGCTTGCGGGGAAAGTTCACACCCATTTCCAGGAGCAATGCGCACCGCTTGTCGCCAACGCCAAATCACCTGCCAAACAAACCAGGCGCCCCCGGGAGATACCCCTGGAACGGCACGCTGAAAACAAACAGTAGGAGCGGCCTGCGGCCGCGAAGCGCCGCGCGGGCGGCGCGCGGTCTCATGGGCGCAAGATCAACATCGGCTAGCACCTGGTGGCCGCCCCTCGATACCACGACATGCCCCCTAGCCCTCCGTACTCTTCAAGCAGGGCCATCGCGCCGGGTCCAAAAGCATTCACATCACTATGCGTCATGGCCGCCATGCGCTTGTCGATGTTCTTACTGCGCCCATGAGACCGTGCGCCGCCCGCGCGGCGCTTCCCGGGCGCAGCCCGGTCCTACCGTTTGTTTTCAGCGTGCCATTCCAGTGGTATCTCCCGTGCCCGCCTTGTTTGTAGGGCGGCAGACGGGTGTCGACGCGCTGCCTTACCCACCCACCACCCGAAACATCAAACTCACACACGTCCCTTCCCCCTCCTGGCTCTGCAACTCCACCCGCCCGCCAAACCGTTCCATGATCCGTTTCACCAGCACCAACCCCACCCCCAACCCACCCTGCTTGGTGGTGAAGAACGGCCGAAACGCCATGCCGCGCTGCTCGGCGGTCATGCCCTTGCCGGTGTCGGCGACGCTCAGGCACACCCAGCGGCTGTCCGGGCAACTCACCACGATGGTCAGCGTCCCGCCCTTGCCCATGGCCTCCAGGGCATTGGCCAGCAGGCTGTTGAGGATCTGCGTTACCTGCACCTGCTGGCTCATCACCAGCGGCGTCTGCCGTGCCTCGAACACCACGTGGGCCTGCACGCGGCCTATCTGCTGTTCGAAGGCCAGCAGGCTGTCATGCACGCAAGCCACCAGGTTCACCGGCTCTGGCACGTCGCTCAGCGGCCGCAGCGATTGCAGCAGCTCGCGTACCCAGGTGGACATGCGGTCGACCTGGTTGATGATGTCGCCGATGTTCTTGTGCGCCGCGCCGCTGTCGAATTCCAGCGCCAGCTCGGCGCTGGAGCGAATGGTGGCCAGCGGGTTGCGCAAGCTGTGGGCCACCGCCGAGGACATCTCGCCCAAGGCCACGTAGGTCTCGTTGGTCACCAGTTTCTGCTGCTGCACCGCCAGCAACATCGCCGCGCGGCGCACTATCCAGTACAGCCCCAGGTAAATCAGCACGCCGCCGGCCACGGTTGCCAGCCAGATCAGCAGCAGCCCGCGCTCCATGCGGCCGATCAGGTCCTTGGGTTCCTTGTAGATCTCCACCATGGCCATCACCTGGTCGCCGGTGGCGTTGAACAGCGGCACGTAGTTCTCCAGGAAAATGAAGTCCGGGGGGCTGATGAATTTCTGCTCCATGCGCCCGTCGTCGATGTCGTGGTAGCTGCTGGACACCGGTATTTTTTCCTCGAAGGCGCGGTCCAGGTCGTCGTCGCCCAGGATGTGCTTGCCGATCAAGCTGGGGTTGGTGGACCAGATAACCTGCCGGTCCGGCGCGTAGACATTGGCCAGCAGCACGTCGGGCAGCTGGGCCAGGTGGTCGAAAAATTCACCGCGCACCCGGTCGCGCAGTTCCGGGGCGATGGCCGGAAACTTGCCGTCCTGGCGCGGGTCCAGCAGCTCGCCCATGGGCGGCACGTCGGCGATGTCGGCGTGGCGCACCTCGGTAGCGGCGATGGACTGCACGAACTGCGCGGTCAGCAGCGCGTCGCGCTCCACGCTCTGGCCAACCACGAAACGCGTGGATACCGCCCCCAGCCCCAACGCCACCAGGGCAATGATCGCCATGCTGGTAACCGAGAAAGAGCGCAACAGGTTGAAGGTCGGGGCAGGCGCCGAGGCGTCCGCCTGCACGGTGGGAGACCGCTGGAAGGGCCATTTCATGTGTGCGTGTTTTCCCGTTCTGACCCTATGGGTATAGACCACCCCCAGCCAATTGCCCGACTGCCCGCAGTTGCCCCCCACAGTTGGGGCAAACACCCCAGGCGCGCCCGCCCACCCCGCCCGCCCATAGGCCTGCCGGGGCTCTGGCACGCGGCTTTGGTGACCTATGGCATGGGAGTTGCCCACACCAGTGCAACTGACCCATCCCCACGGGACAGGGCCTTTGCCAGAGGGAAAAAACATGCACCCTTTACTGTCTAGAACTGCCACCGTACTGGTGGTCACCTGTCTCGCCCAAGGTGTGGCCCGGGCGGCGCTGTTCGACGTGGACCCTGGTCCGTACCAGGCGGCTAACGGCTTCTTCGCCGGCTGGTACCAGGACACCCACGGCCGCACGTTGGACCTGTGCCTGTCCAAGGCCGTGAGCTCGCGGGTGGCCGGCACGCCCGGCGCGCCATCGTACATGTGCTCGCTGATCCCCACCCCCGGGGTATTCGACGACACCAAACCGATCGTCTTCCCCACCAACTTCCCCGACGAGGCCTTCTGGTTCACCGCCGATGCCACCGTGGTGGACGCTGCGCGCGGCGTCAACCTCAGCTACGGCTCGGCGATTGAAGCGGCGTTCAGCGAAGAGCTGCCGGTGGACGGCGACCAGACCAGCTTTGCGCGCATCCGCATCCGCGTCGACGTGCCCACCGCCGGCACCTACATCATTACCCACCCCTACGGCGTGGAGGCGTTCAACGTCACCACCCCGGGGCGTCGCGCCATCAACATGACCCGCGACATCGGCATCAGCACGCCCAAGGAATACACCGGCACCCTCAAGGGCGACGTCGGCCCGTTTCTGCGCAGCGTCAACGGCCCCTACACCGAGACCAACCCGCAGACCGGCAGCGCCGAAAGCTTCGTCGGTGACCCCAACCTCACCGAGGCCGCCACCGGCAGCCCCTACAACACCAACTTCGTGCGCATCGAGGGCCCGGGCGGCATCGACCTGCGCACCACCCTGTTCGCCATCTCCGGCAAGCTGTCGACGGTGGTCAGGCCCACCCCGCTGATCACCCAGCGCGGCACCTACTCGCGGCGCGCGGGCACCAGCGCGCCCATTGCCCAACAGGACGTGTTCGTGCAGGCCCCGCCGGCACCCGGCACCGTCACCCTGACCAGCAACGACCCGGCACTGGCCCTGGGCGAAACCACCGCCACCGGCAACTGGTACGGCCAGTCCGCCAGCAACCCGGCATTGCCCAGCGTGCTGCAGCTGACCGCCGACAACCACCTGGCCATCGCCACCAGCACCCCGACCAGCCTGGGCATGCCCCTGACCGACCTGGTGATTATCCAGCGCGCCGAATACAGCCTGAGCAATGGCCAGTTGACCGTGGTGGCCGCCACCAGCGACGAAACCTCGCCGCCGGTGCTCACTGCCACCACCGAAGGCGGGGCCACCCTTGGCGCCCTGGGTGGCGACGGCGCGGTCAAGACCCTGGCCACCAGCATCTCGCCCATCCCGCCGGCCAAGGTCCGCGTGACGTCGTCCAACGGCGGCAGCGACACCGAAGAAGTGGTCATCGTGCAATGAACGCTCACCGGCCCAGATTCGCTTCAGGAGGCACCATGAACACACCCCCAAGCCTGGCCCTCAGCGCCCTGGCGATCACCCTCATGACCCTGTCGGGCACCGCCAGCGCGGTGCTGCCCGCCTACGACACCGGCCCCTACACTGCCGCCACCGGGCGCTACCCGGCGTGGTACCAGGACGCCAACAACCTGCAACTGGAGCTGTGCCAGTCCAAGGCCGTGAGCTCGCGGGTGCCGGGCGCCGCCGGTGCGCCGTCGTACATGTGCACCATCCTGCCGGAGCCGGGGATCTTCGATGACACCTTGCCCATCGTCTTCCCCGACAACTGGCCGCCCGAAGCCTTCTGGACCCTGGCCGAGACCACCATCCCGGCGGTGGGCAACAGCGGCTATGCGCTGGAAGCCTACGTGGCCGGCATCGAGGCGGCCTTCACCACCGAAGAGCCCACCGACGGCCAGCAGATCAGCTTCGCGCGTATCCGCATCCGCATCAACGTGCCGGTGGCCGGCACCTACACCGTGACGCACCCCTACGGCGAAGAAACCTTCACCGTGACCACGCCGGGCCGCCGCGCCATCAACGTCACCCGTGACATCGGCGTGGGTGCGCCGGGCAACTTCGCCGGTGCCCTGGGCGGCGCGATCGGGCCGTTCCTGCGCAGCGTCAATGGCCCCTACGTGGAAGTGAACCCCGAGACCGGCACCGCCGAGACCTACATCGGCGACCCCAACCTTGCGGAAGCGGTAGTCGGCAGCCCCAGTGGCAACAACTTCGTGCGCATCAGCGGGCCGGCCGGCACTATCCAGACCAGCCTGTTCAACCTCAGCGGCAAGGTCTACGACCCGCGTACCCAGACCGCCGTCGATGCCCAGCGCGTCACCTACCGGCGCACCAGCAATGGCGGCAGCCCCAGCACCCGCGTCGAGGTGTTCGCCAGCTCGCCGAACAGCTCCACCCTGTGCTTCCGCGAAACCCTGGCGCTGCTGCCAGGCCCACCCGCCACGCCGTGCCAGACGCCCATGGTGGGCGACAACAACGGCCTGTTCTTCGGCCAGCACCTGCTGGCTGGCAACACCGTGCCATCGGTGGTGGTGGTCACCGCCAGCAACGCCGCCGGCACCACGCGGCCGACAGCGGTGTCGAGCAAACTCACTGACCTGGTGAAGATCCAGACCGCTACCTACACCTGGAGCACCAAGACCCTGGTGATCGAGGCCACGTCCAGCGACGAGGTCAGCGTGCCTGACATGGTGGCGGCAGGCTTTGGCCGGCTGTCCAAGAACGGTACCCTGCAGCGCCTGACCGTGGCCGACCTGGCGCAGCCGCCAGCCAGCGTCAGCGTCAAGTCTGCCGCCGGCGGCAGCGACACCGAGTGGGTCAAGGTGGTGGGCAACGCCCCCAACAGTGGGGACAATCAACCGCCGGTTGCCGTGGCCGACACTGCCTCCACCGGGTTCGGCGTGCCGATCACCCTCAGCGTGCTGGCCAACGACAGCGATCCCGACGGCAACACGCCCCTCAGCGTTACCGGGCTGACCCAGCCGGCCACCGGCCAGGGCACCGTCGCCCTCAACGGCACCACCCAAGTGGTGTACACGCCACCTGCGGTGGTCAACGCGCCCATTGCCGCGACCTTCACGTACATGGCCCAGGACAGCAAGGGCCTGGCGTCGACGCCGGCCACGGTGACGGTCAACGTCGCGCCCAACCGGCCGCCGGTCGCCAACCCCGACACCGGCGCCACCCTGGGCGTACCGCTGGTGATCAATGTGCTGGCCAACGACACCGACCCTGAAGGCAACGTGCCCCTGGGCGTGGCCAGCCTGACGCAACCGGCTGCCGGCCGCGGCACGGTGACCACCGACGGCACCCAGGTCACCTATACCCCGCCGGCCACGGTCACGGCCGCCTTCACCACCACCTTCACCTACGTCGCCCGGGACAGCTTCGGCGCCCTGTCGACGCCGGCCACGGTGACGCTGCAGGTATCGCCGAAACCGGCGGCGGAAACCTTCACGGTGACCACCGCCAGCGTCCAGGCGAAATCGGGCAACCGCTTTGTCTGGGACTTCGCCGGCACCTCGTCGGTGGTCACCGGCAACACCATCACCGTGCAGGTCACGACCCCGACCGGCCTGGTCACCCTGGGCACTACCACGGTACCGGCCACCGGGCGCTGGCGCCTCACCGTCAACAACAGCACCGTGGCGCCTTCGGCCAACGCCACCGCCACTATCCGCAGCTCGCAAGGCTCGGTACGCACGGTGTCGGTGACCACGTTGTAGCCCGCCTGCCCGCCAGCCTCGCGCTGGCGGGCAGCCACCCAACCAGGAGTTCGACCATGCGCCTGCTGATCACCGCCCTGCTCTGCCTGCTCGCCGCCCAGGCGCCGTTGTGCCTGGCCGATGACCTTATGGACAACAGCGACCTGGCCCCCGCCAGCGACCTGGGCGAACTGCCGCCGCCGGTGGGCCAGCAGGCGCTGATCAACCAACAGGGCCAGGCCAACGAGGCGCACGTGCAACAGCAGGGGCAGTCGCTGCTGGGCAACATCGTCCAGGCCGGCAGCAACCAGGAGGCGTACATCCTGCAACAGGGCAACGATTTGATGGCGTCGATCAACCAGCAAGGTTCGGGGAACGTCGCCAGCATCAACCAGCGTGGCAGCAGTAACCGCGCGCAGATCGATCAGAACGGCAATAACAACAACGCGAGCATCGAGCAAGCCGGCACGGGGCTGCAAAGCGCCGTCACGCAGTCAGGCAACGGTATGAGCGTTTCCATCAAGCAGTACCGCTGAAAGACCTTTGAAGTCCTCAGGAGGCATCACCATGTTCATTCTCAAACCTCTCGCCGCGGCGATCCTGGCCATTGGCTGCGCCCAGGCCATGGCCAGCAACAGCGCGTCCACCCAGACCCAGAACGGCAACGGCAACATTGCCACGGTCGAGCAGCAACAGGCTGCCCAGGCCAAGGCCACGCAAACCCAACAGGGTGATGGCAACTACGCCAATGCGTTCCAGCAAGGCACCGACAGCCTGGTGCAGATGAACCAGGACGGCACCTACAACAGCGGCTACACCGAGCAGATCGACGAGGTCGGCAGCCACCTCTACCAGCAGCAGAACGGCAACTACAACAGCGTCGATGCCAGCCAGTCCAGCGGCCAGGGCAACCACATCAACCAGCAGCAAAGTGGTGACAGCAACTACGCCCAGGTGTACCAGGACAGCCAAAATGGCAGCCAGGCCAGCACCAGCCAGGCGGGCACCAACAACAGCGCGCGCATCCAGCAGGTATACGGTGGCATCGGCAACACGGCGGTGGTCAACCAGCACGGTGACAACCACAGCGCCCGGGCCGAGCACCTGGACCATGTGGGTGGGCAGATCAACATCAACCAGAGCGGTGACGGCCAGATCGCCTATGGCGAACAGGGCGATGGCATCGGCGGCACGCTGAGCATCGACCAGGGCGGCTACCAGAACGCCGCCACCGTGTGGCAGGACAGCCAGACCGGTGGCACCCAGGCCAGCGTCAGCCAGTACGGCAGCCTCAACGACACCACCGTGGACCAGAGTTTCGGCCATGACAACAGCGCGCAGATCCTGCAATCGGGCGACCTCAACACGATCTATGCCGACCACTTCCAGGCCACCGGCGCGGCGCTGTCGCTGTACCAGAGCGGCAATGGCAACGCCCACTACACCTACCAGACCGGCAGCAACCAGTTCATCAGCGCCAGCACCACCGGCAACGGCAACAAGCTCAACGCCAACCTCTACCAGGGCACCCAGGTGGGCGGCCAGACCGGCACCGGGCAACGCGCCTACCTGAACCAGAACGGCAACCAGAACGTCGCCACCCTCACCCAGGATGGCGTCAGCCATGTCACCCAGCTGAACCAGACCGGCCAGGGCAACCAGGCCACCGTCAAGCAGGCGGAAACCTACAACGAGCTGTATTTCGACCAGAACGGCAGCGACAACATCCTTATCTCTGACCAGCGCGGCGACAGCAACCTGGCCCAGGGCACCCAGGCCGGCAGCGGCAACAGCGCCAGCTTCGACCAGGCCGGCAACAACAACCAGGCCTACACCGCGCAGCTGTACGGCAGCGACAACCAGATCACCGTCAAGCAGGCTGACAGCATGAACGTGGCCTACGTCACCCAGGGCGGCACCGGCAACAAAGCCAGCGTCGACCAGGCCGGCCAGGCACAGAGCGCGAACGTGCAGCAATATGGCGGGGCAAACCAGGCGACCGTGTTGCAGCGCTGACACCCGCACGCCAAAAAACCGCAGCCCCAGGGCTGCGGTTTTTTTTGCGCTCAAATCCCGTAGCAGCACCTGTCCTTGTGGGAGCTGGCTTGCCAGCGAGTTTTTAGGGGCCCAACAACTCGCTGGCAAGCCAGCTCCCACAACAACCTCGCTGCGTACCTCGATCCCGTAGCAGCGGCCGCAGGCCGCGTCCAGGGGCGCCGCGTGTTTTCGGGAATACCGTGTCGGTGCCGGACGCAGCCTTCGGCAGCTGCTACGCGCACCGCAATCCCGTAGCAGCGGCCGCAGGCCGCGTCCAGGGGGTATTACGCAGGTAAGCGAAGCGCCCCCCGGTTCGGGGGCGCTGGGGGGGATTGGGGCTGGCTTATTCTTCTTCCGGGGCCTGCGGGTGGTTCTGGCTCAGGTAGCGGTCCAGCGTTTCGTTGTTGGCACCACTGTTGTCGCCCGCCACGGTCCACATGCGCCGCTCGATGCCCTGGGCCACCAGGTGGCCCACGGCCGCTTCGATGGCCGACAGCACGCACAATTGCGCCGGTTCGTTGGTGGTGTAGCCCACTTCGGCTTCCAGCAGTTTCTTGAACTCGATGAACTTGAACACCCCGGCGCTGCGGCTGACCGAGTAGATAGTCTTGGTGGTCATGACGTTGGCCAGCACCTGGCCGCTGCGCACGTCCACCGCGCGCAGGTTGACGGTGACCTGGTCCACACGGTACTCACGCGACAGGTCGATCCCCAGGTAGCGCGCCCCCTCGCCGCCACTGCGCACGTTGGTGTCGTAGGCGATGATGCCGCCCTCCAGCATTAAATTGGCCGCCTGCAGCGCCGGCAGGTCGCCGGCGATGTTCAGCGGTGCGTTGGGCTTTTTCTGCGAGGCGCGGATGATCTTGCGCTCGGTCAGCAGGTTCTGCAGCCCTTCGCGCTCCAGCACCACGAACCAGCCGCTGGCCTGCATGGCGTCCATCAGCATGCTCGCCGCGCCCTGGGTGACACTGGTGGAGAACGAGCTGGCGGGGGTGGGTTTGTACTGCCCGGTCTGATCGCGGAAACCATACACCACCGCCATCAGCCGGCCCTTGGGCCGCGGCATTTTCAGCAGGTCATAGTAGGTGGAAGCCCGCGGCGTCAGCGTCGGGGTCTCGGTGTCCTGCTCGGCGGACATTGGTTCGCGCAGGCCGCAGCCCTGCAGGGTGGCCAGGATCATCGCGGCCAGGATCAGTTTTTTCATCACGCACACTCCCCAAGTAGCCCAAATCCCTTACTGGGAGAGGCCATTAACCTGAATTTCCGACACTTCGCCGGTGCTGCGGTCAGTCACGTTGATGCTGAGCGCGCCGTCGTTATCGACCACGTTGACGATGAAGGCATCGGTGGACAGGCTCCCCGAATTGCCCGTGGAGATGTTGTCCAGCACCTGCCCCAGCAGCCGCGACTGCAACTGGCTGGTGAAGCGTTCCAGGGCCGTGGTGCCGGTGGTTGTGGACTTCTTCAGGTCCGGGTCGTCGAAGTCGTTTTGCGCCTGGGCGTTGTTCAGCAGCCAGGTGCCGTTCAACGGGTTGCCGCCGAACGAGGGGTTGACCGGCGTGTACACCAGTTCGGTGGCCTGGGCGGCGCCCACACCAAGCAGGCAGGACAAGGCGCAGGCAGAGAGGGTTTTCTTGTTCATAGTTCGTCCTTCTCAAGGTCGGTTGTGTCCTGCAGCAAGGTTTCCAGCTTGTGCTGGATGATCTGCCCCTTGACCAGGTCGGCGGCTTCGGAGGCCGTCTCCTGTAAGTCCACGGTGTTCGGCGGCAGGAAGCGCCGATAGATCACACGCTGTTGGTATTCCACGGTAATCAGGCTGCCCCAGCGCGGGTCGGGGCGTTCGCGCACCACCAGGTTGAAATCCATGCGGCTGGTGGCCCGCAGGCGTTCGGTGAATGCGTAGTAGAAGTCGTGGCCCACGTGGGAGATGGCGTCATCCACCACGAAACCCATCATTTCGTCCTCTTCGTCAGCGCGGGCCACGCCGCCCAGCACCGCTGCCAGCAGCAGCACCACGGCCAGGCGCTTCATGGCGACAGCCCTTTCAGCGCGCCGGCAGCTGGCGCCGCAGCCGGATGGGTGTCGGCGTCGGCGGTGGCTTTCTCGGCCACGAACTGCCAGTCGGCGTAGTGCTCCATGCCATCGAATTCCGACCACTGCGCGGCAAACCCGGTCTGTTTCAACGGCTGCTCCTGGGCCTGGCTGTAGACGCCGGTGATGCGTTGGTCCAGGCCGCGCAACAACCCCCAGTCGGCGCTGTTGGTGATCGGGTCCGGGTACAGCCGGCGCAGGTGGTGCCGCGGGCTGGGGAAGCGTTTGTCGACCACCAGGTCATCGAGGTCCTTGGGGTACTGGGCCAGCCCCGGCGAGGCGCGGTAGTAGCTGCGCAGCGCCTCGGCGTACTGGCTGCCCACCCACAGCAGCTCGCGCTCGTGCTCGCGGCGCGCCAGGGTCGACCACAGCTGGCAGGCACTGGCCAGCGAGGCGCCCATGATCGCGATCAGCACCAGCACGCCCAGGTAGGTGAACCCGGCACTGGCGGCCTTACCACTGAGCGTACGGGCTGCCATCGCGCGACCTCCCGTCTGCAGCACTCTTCACGTCTGCCACGCCCCCGGCCACACCGGCGGGCGGTGGCACCAGCACCCACTGGTCGCTGCGTTCGGTGATGGGGTCCACCGGCGCATTGCGCAGGTAACGCTGCTCCACCAGCTGCTCCAGCGAGTCGGGGTAGTGCCCGGTGTCGCCGTAGTAATGGTCCAGGGCCTCGCGCATGGACGACAGGCTCTGGCGCAGGGTGGTTTCCTTCGACGCCTCCAGGCTGTTGAAATAGCGAGGCAGCGCGATGGTCATCAAGGTGGCGATGATCGCCATCACCACCATCAATTCAATCAGGGTAAAACCTGTTTGCCGGCGCATAGGTTCACCATTCCCGGTAAGGGATGCCATTGAGGCCAGTACCGCGCGCCTGGGAGTAGACGTCGAACACGTCTTCGCCCTCGCGCGGGTTCTGCGCCGAACTGTCGTAGCTGCGCAAGCCCCAGCCGCCGTTGTCGTTGTGCTTGCCGGTGGCAAACGGGTCACGCGGTATGCGGCGCAGGAAGTAGAACTTGGCGCCCTTGGCGCTGCGCACATCGCGCACGCCCTCCACCAGCATCTCCAGGTTGCGCGGGTAGCCGTTGCCATCCAGGGTCTTCTCCAGGTAGCCGGCGTCGTAGGCGCGCTTGTAGGCGTCGATGCCGTCGCGGATCTGGTACAGGGCGTTTTTCAAGTCCTGTTCCTTGCCACGCCGCACCAGGGTCTCGGTGAGTGGCGCGGCCATACCGGCCAGCAGGCCGATCAGGGCCAGCGTGACCACCACCTCGATCAAGGTGAAACCGCCCGCTGCGCGCTTCATGGCTCAGGGCCTCTCGCTGGCAGGCGCCGCCACGTTCACCACCACCGGCGTCGCTGCGCTGCGCGCTGGCAACGCCCGGGGCTGTTCGGCGGTTTGCATGGAACGGTCCGGCGCCTGCACGTGCATGCTGGTCTCGGTGCCAGTGGAGAACTCCATGTCCGACGGGCTCTGGTACGGCAGGTTGCGCACGATGCGCGGGGTAATCGACAGCACCAGCTCGGACTTGGCGAACGTGTCCTTGTTGCTGCCGAACAGCCGGCCAATGCCGGGAATGTCGCCCAGGCCGGGGATCTTGTTGCCGGTGTCGGCGTGGTCGTTGCGCATCAGGCCGGCCAGCACCTGGGTTTCGCCGTCGTGCAGGCGCAGGGTGGTCTGCGCGTTGCGGGTGTCCACCTGGACCGGAATGGTGCCCTGGCGGGTCGGCTCCAGCGGGGTGGCGTTGCTGACTTCGAGGGCGATCTTGATCGCCACCTCGTTGTTCAGGTGCACGATGGGCTGCACTTCAAGCTTCAGGCCCACGTCCAGGTAGGTGACGCTCTCGGTGATCACCGGGCCCTGGGTGGAAGGCACCGAGGTGGCGCTGATGATCGGCACGCGCTGGCCGATGTGGATGCGCGCCTGCTCGCGGTTGCTGACGCGGATAACCGGGCTTGCCAGGGTGTTGACGCCGTTGTCCTGGGCGTTGATTTTCAGCTGTGGCGACGGCGAGATAGAGATGCGCCCGGCGTTGATGCCGCGCAGCTGCGACAACACGCTGACCGCGCTGCCGTCGCCATTGACGATGCCGAAGGTACTGGGCCATTGCATGCCCAGGTCGAGGATGCGCTGGCGCGCCACCTCCATCACTTCCACTTCCAGCACCACCTCGGGGTTGGACTGATCCTGGGCCTGCAGCAGCTTCTCGGCCATGCGAATGGCGTCTTCGGTGTCGCGCATGGTCAGGGTGTTGAGGCGCTCGTCGACGAACACGTCGCGGGTCTTGAGCATGGTCTTGACCATGTTCAGCGCGGTGTTGGCGTCGATGTTGGTGAGGTAGAAGGTGCGCATCACCAGTTCCTGGTAATCCTTGACCTTCTGCGGCGAGTCCGGGTAGATCAGCAAGGTGTTTTCATTCACCACCTTCTGGTGCAACTGGTTCTGCGACAGCAGCATCTGCACCGCGTCTTCAATGCGTACGTCACGCACGAAGATGGTGGCCTTGAGGTCGGGGCGCAGGTCCTTGTCAAAAATGAAGTTCAGCCCGGCCACCTGCGACAGCACCTCGAAGATCGACTTGATGTTGGCGTCGCGAAATTCCAGGGTCACCGGCCGGTCCAGGCGCGTGCGCAGCTGTGGGTAGGTGATTTCGGTGCGGCTCTGCACCAGCTGGATCTGGCTGCGCAGCTCCAGCGCGCCTTCGTGGCGCGGGTCCAGTTCCAGGATCTGCCGCACCTGGCGGTCAGCACTGAATATGTCGCCACGGCGCAGGTCGCCACGGGCCAGCTCCAGCTTTTCATCCAGGGTGCGCAGGTAGTCCAGCTGGGTCAGGGCGTCCTTGGCGCGGCCATTGTTGGGTTCGATGTTCAACACCCGGCCGTAGGCCTGGCGGGCACTGGCCACGTCATGGTCGGCGCGGGCGACGTCGCCCTGGCGCATCAATTCCTTCACCGAGCGCACGCGGCCGTTGCTCAGGGCCAGGTGCAGCTGGGTGTCGCGCGGGTTTTCGCGCAGGCCTTCTTCGATACGGGCAAGGCCGGCTTCGTACTGACCGTGCTCGATCAGGTCATTGCCTTCCTGGTTGGCGACTTTGGCGGTACTGCAGGCGGCCAGCGCCACACACAGGGCGAGGCTGCTGAGCATCAGGCGAGGTGCGTTCATGGGTTACTCCCCACAGACAAGGTCTGGGTCAAATGCAACGGCAGATAGACCAGGCTCAGGGCCTTGTCGTTAATGCTCTCGATCCGCCAGGTGTCGTCGATCACATCTCCCTTGCGCACGACGTATAGTTTTTCTCCGTTTTGCAGGAACACTTGCAGGTCGCGGCTATCGGCCAGCCGGCCGATGAACTGGAACGGCAGCGGTGGCGCGCTGGGGGGCGCCGCCGCCGGTTGTTGCTGTTGCAGTGCGGCCAGTTGCTCGGCGGTGGGCGCCGGGGCTACCACGGCCCAGGTCTGTGCGGCGAACAGGTCGGCGCCCGGGGCCAGGTCGCGCAGCGGCGCCGAAGGGGCGGCGGCGCTGCTGCGGGTGGCGGCCGGCGCACGGCTGGCGGCCACCGGCTCCAGGTCATCCTGGTGCAGGAACAGGTCGGGGTACCAGGCGAGGCCGGCGGCCAGGGCGAAGAAAGCGCCCCAACCCAGGATGCGGTGGGTATTCATCATGACCTCGACAGGTAGAGGGTCATGCGGATCCTTCCGCTCAGGTCGGTTTCGCCGATGCGCTTGCGCTGCAGCTCAAGGTCTTCCACCACCACCGCCGGCAGCTGGCCCAGCAGCGCGTGGAGGAAACGCCGCAATTGCGGGTAGCTGCCACTCACCGGCAGCAGAATCTGGTAGCGCGCCAGGTGGGTCTTGGGGTCGATGCCCAGGGCGTAGTCGCCACGGGCCAGGGTGATGTGTTCCTCTGCGGCCAGGGCGTACAGCTTGTCGATGGCCACCGTGGCTTCAGGCTGGGCCGGCAGGCGGCGGTGGAACTCGTCCAGCTGGCGCTGCGGCACCACGGGGGCGGTGGCACTGCCCTGCTCCACCCGCGCAAGGAAGTCATCGGCCTGGCGGCTCTGCTCGCGCAGGGCCTGCCAGCCTGGCATCAGGGTCAGCACCGCGTAGGCGGCCACCGCCAGCAGCAAGGCCACCCCGGCCAGGCCGGCGGCGCCGAGACCCTTGAGGTGTTCGTGGACGATCAGTCTAGAGAGCGCCATCGCCGATCTCCCAGGTGGCAGAGAGGTTGAATTGCACCGGGTGCTCGGGCGCCTCGGTGTCGATCTCGTGGTTGAGCAGCGACACGTCGCGCAGCTCGTCGCTGGCTTCCAACTGCCGGTGGAATGCCAGCATCGCCTCCAGGTTGCGGGCCTGGGCGGTGATGCGCACCTGGCCCTTGCGCGCGTCGGGGGTCAGGCTCAGCAGCGCCACATCGGCCCGCGGCAGCGCTTCAAGCATGGCGAACAGGCGTTCCCAAGGGCGGCGCAACTGTTGGGAGACCTTGCGCATCTCTGCCAGGTTCTGCTCCTGTTCGCGCTGCTGGGCAGGCGTGAGGCTGCTTTTCAGGCTGGCGGCGGTGTCGTCGCCCAACTGCTGGCGGGTCTGGTGCAGGTGCTGTTGCTGTGCGTGGGCCAGGCCGTCGAGCTGCTGGCTGGCCACGGCGCAGCCAAGGCCCAGGGCCACGGCTGCAGCCAGCAGGCACCAGCCCAGGCCGGCAAAGCGTGGGTGGGGTTGGAAGTCCAGGTTCAGGGCGCGCATGTCAGGCCACCGCCCGCGCCATGACGTACAAGCCGTCACGGGCGTTCACAGTGCTGTCGGCCAGGCCGCACAGCTGCACGTCGGGCAGTTGCGGCGGCACCTCCAGGCGGCCCGGGGCGTGCAGGTACAGGTGCTGGCTGCCCTGCAGCTGGCTTTCGCGGCCAATCAGCGCGGCCAGTGCGGCGTCGCTGTCGGCGCTGCCCACCGAGCGCACGCTGGCCAAGCGCCGCTGCTGCACGCTAAGCAGCACGCTGCGCTGCGGCTCGGCCAGCACGAACAGGAAGTCATCGCCGGCCTGCGGGCGCACGAAGCGGTTGAACGCTGCCATCAGGTACGGCTGCACCGACACCAGCCGCAGGCGGCGGGCCTTGGCCATCTGCCGCAGCTGGTCGAGCAGCGCCTGGGGCATGGCGCAGGCCAGGCGGTCGTGGCCGGCAGGCGCCGCCGACACGGCCACGCTCCAGGCCTGGGCCGGGGCACCGTACAGGTCTTCCAGGCAGGCATGGGTGAAGGCGACAAGCTCGGCCGGGCGCTGGATCTGATCGCTCCAGGGCACCCGGCAGAAACGGCAGGCCTGCGCCGACAGCACCACGTGCAGTGCGGCGCGCGCCGGGGCGTGCTCGCCCAGCAGCCGTTGCAGGGTGTCCAGGGCCACGGTCCAGGCGCCCGGGCCTTCGTCGATAAAGCCGACGCTGCCCAGCCAGCGCAACTGGCTGCCGCTGCGCAGGCCCAGGCCGACGCTGCTGGCGCCGAGCACGGCAATCACTTGATCACGCGACAAAAGTGACACGATTGATCTCCTCCAGCGTAGTGCGGCCTTCGCAGACCAGTTCCAGTGCCGACTCGCGCAACAGGCGCAGGCCGCGGCTGCAGGCATGGGCCTTGATGCGGGCGATGGGTTGGCGCTCGACGATCATCTGCCGCAGCTCGTCGTCCAGGTGCAGCAACTCGGCTATGGCCGTGCGGCCGCGGTAGCCGGTGCCGCGGCAATGGCCGCAGCCCTTGCCGTGCACGAAGTGGTAATGGCCGACGCGGGCCGGGTCCAGGCCCGAGGCCTGCAACTGCTCGTCGCTGGGCGTGACCGGTGCGCTGCAGTGGCTGCACACCAGGCGGATCAGGCGCTGCGCCAGCACTGCGTTAAGCGCCGAGACCAGGCTGTAGGGGTCGATCTCCATCTGCGTGAAGCGGCCGATCACGTCGAACACGTTGTTGGCGTGGATGGTGGTGAACACCAGGTGGCCGGTGAGCGCCGACTGCACGGCGATCTGCGCGGTATCAGGGTCGCGGATCTCGCCCACCATGATCTTGTCCGGGTCGTGGCGCAGGATGGAGCGCAGGCCACGGGCGAAGGTCAGGCCCTTCTTCTCGTTGACCGGGATCTGCAGCACGCCCGGCAGCTGGTACTCCACCGGGTCTTCGATGGTGATGATCTTGTCCACGCCGTGGTTGATCTCGGTGATCATCGCGTACAGCGTGGTGGTCTTGCCGCTGCCGGTGGGGCCGGTCACCAGCACCATGCCGTAGGGCTCGGCGGCCAGGCGGCGCAGGCTGTGCAGGGTCTGGTCGGCAAACCCCAGGGCCTGCAGTTGCACGCCGCTGACCTTGTCGCTGAGGTCCTGCTTGTCCAGCACCCGCAGCACCGCGTCCTCGCCGAAGATGCTGGGCATGATGGAGATACGGAAGTCGATCTGGCGGCCGTTGATGCCCACCTTGAAGCGGCCGTCCTGGGGCACGCGCTTCTCGCCGATGTCCAGTTCGGCCATGACCTTGACCCGCGAGATCACCTGTTCGGCGAACTCGGTGCCCTGAATCTTGCTGATGTTGTTGAGCACGCCATCGATGCGGTACTTGATGGCAAGGCCGGTGCCGGTGGTGCCCAGGTGGATGTCGCTGGCGTGCATTTTCAGCGCGTCGTACAGGGTGGAGTTCACCAGCTTCACCACCACGCTGGCGTCCTCGCTGATGCTGGCCAGCGACAGGCTGTGCAGGCTGTCGTTGCTGGCGCCCGCCTCGGCCTGGGCGTCCAGCGCGTCCACCGCGTGGAAGCTTTCCTCGTGCCGGGCCAGGTAGGCTTTCAGGTCATCGGCCTGCGCCAGGTACAGCGGCGCGCCGCGCAGGGCGTCGTCGATCCAGGCCAGGCGCGCGGGGTCGAAGGGGTCGGCGAACACGCCGATCAATTGGTCGCCATGGTGCAGCAGGACGAATTCGCGCTTGATCGCCTGGGCCAGGCTGATGCGCTCGAACGAGGGGGTGGCGGCGAACAGGCTGTCGGTGCCCAGCACCGGGTAATGCAGGGTGTGCCCCAGGCAGTCGACGAAGGCGGCGCCGGGCAGTTCGCTCAAGCTGTGCAGGGTGTGCAGCATGCGCTCGCCCGATTGGGCGGCATCGGTTTTGGCCAAGGCCAGTTGTTCACGGCTGAATCGGGTAGGTGCGGGGGCCGGCAACGGCGGCTCCACGGCAAGCGACAAACGTTCCATGACCTGCTCTCCAACGCCCGGGGCCCATGGCCCGCACAACGCGTCGGGGCATGCGGCCTAGGCCGGAACGTCCGAGCGCGTCACTAATCCCCGGTGAGCAATTGTCCGTCGTCCGATGCCAGGTTCAGCGCGCCATGACGGCGGCGATCCCCCAACACCCAACTGCCGTCGTACAACTGCAGCGGGAAACTCTCGTTCTTGCTCTGGCGGCGTTCGACGAAGCCTTCGGACATGGTCACCCCTGCTCTGGGCTCGCGCTTCATGCCCAGCAGGTCACACACGGCTCGGGCCAGTTCCGCCAATGGAAACGGTTTGAACAGGATGTGGCTGACCCCCAGGTCGCGGGCCCGCTCACAGACCTCGGTGGTCGGGTGAGCGGTGATCAGCACAAAAAAGCATTTCCTGTTCTGGCGGACGGCATCGAGTACCTGGAAACCTTCCATATCGGGCAAGCGGTAATCAAGCACCATCACCTCGGGGGCGAAGCTTTCGGCCAGGCCTATGGCCCTCGCCCCGTCGTGGGCTACACGGACATCCAGGCCTTGCGCCTGGAGGTAAACCTCGAGGTTCTGCGCAAGGATCTGTTCGTCTTCCACAACCAGTATTCTGTTAACCAAGGTCGACTCCGTGAAACTTCAGGTCGTAAGACCGGTCGAAGCGCGCCCTTGATAAGGCTTGAGCACACTTCATGCCAGTCGTGATGACGTTTTTTACCGCGCTAACCCGTTGATTTCATTGGTACCTGTTACCAGCCCCACGGGCATCCCCCAAAAGTGGGGAGACACCACGGTGATGGCCATATGATATTCCCCACTAATGGGGACAATCCTCATCCAAAATAGACGGCCCTGCGCAGGGCATTTGAAAAACTTTGACCGAAGGCGCCGGGACTTGGTTCGTTTGCGCTATCACCGTGCGCCGGCGCTGGCGGTTGAGGCTGCTGAGGGTGTCCACTTCACGCACCAGCGCCGCAGGTTCGGTAAGGCCATAGAAGCTGGTCCATTGCGGCTTGTCGCCGTCCCCCACCAGAATCAGCGGCAGGCCCTGGTCCATGCGCAACGGCCGGCCCAGCAGGCCTTGCACCGTGGCCTGCACCGCCGGCGGCGAGCCGGTCAGCCAGCGCCACCCCGGGCCTGCGCCGAATTGCCCGGCGTAGGCGGCAAGGCTGGGCGGGTCGTCGCGCCAGGGGTCCAGGCTCAGCGACACCAGTTGTACTTCGTTGCCCACCCGCCCGCCCAGCGCCTGCTGCAGTTGCGTCATTACCTGGGGCACCAGCGCGCAGGGGCCGTTGCAGCGACTGTAGACGAACCCCAGCACCACGATCTTGTGCGCCAGGTCGCGTTCCAGGCGCACCAATTGGCCCGCCTGGTCCACCAGCGGCACGTCGACGAAATTCACCCGGGTGTTCTCCAGGCGGTTGCCCGGGGCGCAAGCACCCGCGAGCAGGCAGGCACTCAACAGCCAGGAAAATGGAGCCTTGGGCATGATGCACCTCGCGGGCAATGGCAGCGGCGTCTGTGCAAACGTTTACGCAATCGCCATGCCACTGCCGATTACCTTTCAATTCAAACGCTTGCAAACCCTTGTTGATGCGTTGGGGCATATGCCCCACCCATTCCCCCGTTTTTCAGTCCTGGGCCAGGCCCTGCAGGCGGCGGTATTGGCGCAGCACACTGGGCACATAACGCTGGGTCTCGGCGTACGGCGGTATCACCCGCCCATGGCTGAGCACGGCTTCGGGCCCGGCGTTGTAGGCGGCCACCGCCAGGGCCATGTCGTTGTCGA
Source organism: Pseudomonas sp. JC1203 (assembly GCF_056175065.1). Taxonomy (NCBI): domain Bacteria; kingdom Pseudomonadati; phylum Pseudomonadota; class Gammaproteobacteria; order Pseudomonadales; family Pseudomonadaceae; genus Pseudomonas; species Pseudomonas sp. JC1203. The sequence continues at coordinate 35,384 of NZ_JBWCAM010000002.1, read as the reverse complement.
ACAAGGTCATCAAGCGCTTGAGGTAGCGCGCACCGCCGCGAATGTTGGCGGCCGGGTCGTAGACGTCATCCACGCCCATTTCCCGCGCGGTCTGCGGCATCAACTGCATCAGGCCGCCGGCGCCCTTGGGTGAGCGGGCGTTGGGGTTGTAGTGGGACTCGTTGTCGATGACCGCGTGCAGCAGCGCCGCCGGCAGCTGGTTGGCCAGCGCCGCCGCCTGCACGGCCTCGGCAAAGGGGGCGCTGGCAATCATCTGCGGCACCGCCGAGGTAGCGCTGGGCATGGCGGCGGCAACCCCGGCCGTGCTGGCCGGCTCGCGGATGACCCGCTCGTAATGGCGCCCCGGGCGCAGCACGTTGGACAGCACATAACCGCCCTGGGCATCGCGGGACACGTACATATCGGCCTGGGCCGCGCTGCTCATGGCCAGGCCGGCCAGCAACAGCGTAAGGGTGATTCGCATGGTCGTTCTCCCCTGCTCCGCCCCCCGGAAAGTGGGGGTTATGCCCCAGTGGCAGCGGTTGCAGAGGGTGTACGCAAGGGCCGTGCCCATTTCGTATCTATTTGAATTTAATCAATTTTGTAGAAGGGTTGGGGATTTAGCATGGCAATTGCATCACCCCAGCACCGGCACAACCCCCACGAGGTCATCATGAAACACACAAGCCTGCGCCCGCGTGCTCGCCACCGCGGCTTCACCCTGCTGGAACTGTTGGTGGTGCTGGTGGTGCTGGGCCTGTTGGCCGGCATCGTCGCGCCCAAGTACTTCGCCCAGCTGGGCCGTTCGGAAACCAAGGTGGCCAAGGCGCAGATCGAGGGCCTGGGCAAGGCCCTGGACCTGTACCGCCTGGAAGTGGGCCATTACCCCTCCACCGAACAGGGGTTGCAGGCGCTGGTCATCGCGCCGCCAGAGGAAAGTCATTGGACCGGGCCCTACCTGCAGAAAAAGCTGCCCCAGGACCCCTGGGGCCGCAACTACATCTACCGCTACCCGGGTGAGAACGGTGAATACGACCTGCTGTCGCTGGGCAAGGACGGCCAGCCCGGCGGCGACGGCGAGAACGCCGAAGTCACCAACTGGCAATAGCGAGGGCCTGCCATGCGCTTTCAACTCAAGGCCCTGAGCAAGGGCTCCGTGGTGTCCCTGGCCATCGAAGCCACCGCCGCCGCCGAAGCCCGGCGCATCGCCGAGGACCAGGGCCTGCGTGTGGTCAGCGTGCGCGCCGAACAGGGCTGGCGCCGTTGGCGGCCGCAAGGCAGCGAGACGTTCAACCTGGTGCTGTTCAGCCAGGAGTTGAGCACCCTGCTCAACGCCGGGTTGCCGCTGATCGACGCCCTGGAAAGCCTGGCCGAGAAGGAAACCGCGGCCCAGGCGCGCAAGACCCTGGGCGAGGTGGTGCGGCTGTTATATGAAGGCAAGTCCTTTTCCCTGGCCTTGAGCCAACTGCCGGTGGTGTTTCCGCCGCTGTACGTGGCGCTGGTGCAATCCAGCGAGAAGACCGGTGCGGTCAGCGATGCCCTCACCCGCTATGTTTCCTACCGGCAGCGCATGGACCTGGTGCGGCAGAAGATCGTCAGCGCCTCGATCTACCCCTTGCTGTTGCTGATTGTCGGCGGCGGCGTGGTGCTGTTCCTGATGGGCTACGTGGTGCCACGCTTCAGCCTGGTGTTCGAGGGGTTGGGCGACAACCTGCCGTGGCTGTCGCAGGTGCTGATGAACAGCGGCATGTTCCTGCACCGCCACCAGGGCGAATTCGCCAGCGTCGTGGCGGCCATCCTCCTGGCCGTGGCGCTGGGCCAGCGCCAACCGGTGGTGCGTCGGGCGCTGGGGCGGCTGGTCGAGCGCGTGCCGGCGGTGCACCAGCGCATCGTCATGTACGAGCTGGCGCGGTTCTACCGTTCGCTGGGCATTCTGCTGCAGGGCGGCATCCCCATTCTCACCGCCATGGACATGGCGCGCGGCCTGCTGACCGCGCAATCCTCGCGGCGCCTGGACCAGGCGGCCGCCCGGGTGCGCGAAGGCCAGGCGCTGTCCACCGCGTTGGAAGCCAACCAGTTGGTGACGCCGGTGTCGCTGCGGCTGCTGCGCGCGGGGGAACAATCAGGCAACGTGGGGCAGATGATGGAGCGCAGCGCGGACTTCTACGACGAAGAGATCGGCCGCTGGATCGAGTGGTTCGTGCGCTTGTTCGAGCCGTTGCTGATGACCTTCATCGGGCTGCTGATCGGGGTGATCGTGATATTGATGTATATCCCGATTTTCGAGTTGGCTTCGAGTATTCATTGAGCGCTAGTGAACCCAGTCTTCGTAGACCAGCCCCGGCACTCGCGCAAACTCACGGGTGTTGTTGGTCACCAGGGTGCATTGCTCGGCCAACGCATGGCCAGCAATCGCCGTATCATTTTGACCAATTGGGGTGCCGGCCTCGGCGAGGTGCACCTTGATTTCGATGGTTCGATCGATAGCCGCTGCCCCCCAAGGCAAAATGGCGTCCAGCCGTCTCACGAATTCGTCCACCAGGGTTTTGTGCCGGGGCGACGCCTTCTTGCCTATCTGGCCATAGCGCATTTCCGCATAGGTGATGGCGGAAATAACAATTCGATCGTTACGCATGGCTGCTTCCGTGAGACGCTGGAGCACACAGGCAGGACGCTCCCGCATGATGAACGAGCAAATGCAGGTGTCCAGCATGTAAGTCGTCATAAGGTGAACCTGCCGTCATCGTCCATGACGTCTGGCCGGTCTTGCAGGAAGTCATCATCTGCATGGGGCAGCTCTGCAAACGACTGCCACGAAGGCCTCACGGGCCGCAGGGTGATGGTGTCGCCCTCACGGCTGATTTCCAGCTCCCCCACGCCGTCGAAAGCCATGTCATTGGGCAGGCGAATAGCCTGGTTCTTGCCGTTCTTGAAAATGGAGACTGTGCGCATGGAGATGGCCTCGACCTATGTCAGACCTAGGCAGTATGGCCGCAAACTTCGGCATATGCAACGCATAGGCTTTGACTAGCGTCTGCGCCTGGCGGCAGCTGCTGAGGGATATGTGTACACGATGTCCGTAGCAGCGGCCGCAAGGCCGCGTCCGCCGGCGCCGCGATTCTTCAGAAACACCCGCAAATCATTGCACCTTCCTGATCGCCGGCAAGTTCCAGCCATAGCGCAGCGACAGCATCCGCAGCGCCGTGCACAGGCCTATCCCCAGCCAGGCGCTGAGGTGCTGGTCCAGCCAGTTGAGTTCACCGCACAGTTGCACCAGCGCGCCCAGCAACGCTGCCGAGGCGTAGATGTCCTTGCTGAGGATGACCGGCACGCGGCCCAGCAGCACGTCGCGCAGGATGCCGCCGCCCACCGCGCTGACCACGCCGAGCAGAATGGCCAGTTCGATGTCGGGCACCAGGGTATAGGCCTTGTGCACGCCAAAGGCGGCGAAGAAGCCCAGGCCGATGGCGTCGAAGAACAGCGTGGGCTGGGCCAGGCGCAGCAGTTGGGTCTGGAAGCAGCCGGCCAGGGCCACCGCCACGCCCACCACGGCAAGGTAGGCAAGGTTGGTCAGCCCTGCGGGCGGCAGCGCGCCGATGCACAGGTCGCGGATCACCCCGCCACCACAGGCGGTGACGAAGGCGATCACCACCACGCCGAACAGGTCCAGGCGCCGGTCGATGGCGGCCAGCGCGCCGCTGAGGGCGAAGACGAAGGTGCCCAGCAAATCGATGTACCAGAATGCCTCAAAGCCCATGGTCGTTCCCTGAATCGGCGATGGGCGCCATGGTGCCAGAAAAACCGCCAGGCGCACCTGAGCGATTATCAAGCCGTTGCGCAACGCTGCGCGCGGCCAGCTGGATCTCCAGGGTATCGGCCACGCTGTAGACGCCCGCCATCACCCCGCCGCTGGGGTCGTTGAGCACCTTGAACCAGGCCTGGTCGAAGGCGGCGCCCAGGTTCTTGCGCAGTTGCGCCTCGCTGTCGGGCCGCTGGCCGGCGTGGGCGATGGCACGAATGCCGGCCATGCCCAGGGAAATCAACGGCCCCACTATCTTGCCGGCCACCGCGGCGGCGAACCCGCCGGCGCCGCGGCTGGTCATCTGCCCTTGCAACCGGGTGTTGGTGGCCTTGGCCACCTCGGTCAGGCCCGTGGGCGAGGCTTCGGCGCCAGCGCGCAGGCGCTGCAACAGCGCCGCGTACGCCGGCACCCTGGTGGTCGGCACCTCGTGGGTGAGTTGCTGCAGGTTGGCGCTACCCAGCACGCTGATGCCCGCAAGGTGCTGGGCGAACTGCTCGTTGGGGAGCTTATGCTGCTCGGCGATGGCCAGCACCTGGGTGGTCATCAGTTGCACATAGAAGTCGGTGGCCTGCACGGCGATGGCGTTGGGCTCGATCTCTACCGCCACGGGCGCCAGCACGCGGTCGTGGTACTGGTCCTGCAGGTAGGCTTCCAGGCGTTTGGCCGAGGCGTCGGCGTCGCCCTTGGTGCCGCTGAGGGTGTACCAGCTCACGCGCATGGACAGCCATTCCTGGGTCCAGTAGCTGTCGAACCAGGGGATGAACACCTCCTCGGTCTGGTCGTAGACGCGCTGCCGCCAGTGCTCCATGGAGCCGCGGGCAAACACCCGGGCCTGCTCGCGGGCGTCGCTGGAGCCGCGCAGCAACTGCTCGTCCACTTGCTGCCAGACGGCCGGGCTGACCGGCGGTGCCTGCTGTGCCACGCGCCCGCCGCCAGCGCAGGCGGCCAGCAGCAGGACAAGGGCAACCACCAATGCACGCAGGGTCACCACCGCAGCTCCGTATCGAATTGGCTACAAGAGGGGTCATTCTCAGTATAGGGCGACGGCCACGGGAACATGGGCGCTGTTACCATCGGGATACGTCGAAGTGCCCAGAGAGTGTTATGGTTTTAAAAAAGCGCCTGCCTGGCCCCCCGCAATGATCAAGTCCCGCACCCTGTTTGCCCGCCTGTTCACTGTCTCGCTCGGTGCGATATTCCTCGCCCATGCGCTGACCTACGTGTGGATCGTGCACTACCGCATCCCGCCGCCGCCGCGCCTGGGGGTAACGCCGCAAACCGACACCCCGGCGCTGGCGCTTGAGGCCAGCTCCCACTACCTGCTGGTGTGGCCCAAGGCGATGCTGGCGTTCCAGGGCCTGGCGCTGGTGGGCATGGCCTGGTACATCAGCCGCTCGCTGACCCGCCCGCTCAAGCGCTTCAGCCAGGCCGCCGAGCGCCTGGGCGATGACCTCGACAGCCAGCCGCTGGCCGAAACCGGCAGCGTCGAGGCGCGCCACGTGGCGGGGCTGCTGAACCGCATGCAGCAGGCCATCCGCGACAAGTTCGACGAACGCCGGCGCATGCTCGGCGCCGTGTCCCACGACCTGCGCACGCCGCTGTCGCGGCTCAAGCTGCGGCTGACCATGGTCGACGACCCCAGGCTTGTGGCCGACATTACCCAGGACATCGACGCCATCGTCAAAGTGCTGGATGCCACGCAGCACTACCTGCACGACAAGCCTCACTCCCTGTAGCAGCGGCCGCCAGGCCGCGTCACGGGCGCCGACGCAGCCTGGCGGCAGCTGCTACAGTTATTGGCAACACCTCTACCGGGGAAAATGCCATGCGTTACAACCTGTTCGCGCGCCAAAGCAATGAAATAATCCTTACCGCCAGAATTCTGTTGATGATTCTGTTCGTGCTCTCGGGCTGGGCCAAGCTCACCGGGTTCGCCGGCACGGTCAACTACATGGCGTCACTCGGCGCGCCGGTGCCGGAGGTGGCGGCGGCCATCGCCGTGCTGATGGAGTTTTTCGTTGGCATCCTCCTGGTAGTAGGGTTTTACACCCGCCCCCTGGCCGCCCTGATGGCGCTGTTCGTGCTGGGCACCGCGTTGATCGGCCACCCGTTCTGGAGCATGGAAGGCGCCGCGCGCATGACCAACCAGATCAACTTCTTCAAGAACCTGGCCATCATCGGCGGCCTGTTGCTGCTGGTGGTCAGCGGCCCTGGTCGTTACTCCGTGGACGGCCGCTAGGCCGAGATGCAAAAAACGCACGTTGAAAGTGCCAAAACAGCAATTTTTGTAATTGGGAGCGCTGCTTAGACTGCCCGCATCGTCACTGACTGCGGAGCAACTTCATGAGCGCCCTCCTCGCGCCCCTTCCTACGCTACTGCCAGAGCCGGTGCGGCCGACCGCCGCCCCTGCGCCGGCGGCGTTCGGTTTGCGCATCGCCACCGGCCTGGTCGGCGTGCTGCTGGCGGTGCTGCTGTCAGGCTTCAATGACAGCGTCACCAAGTTCGCCATGGCCGACATACGCGGGGCCATGGGCATCGGCCGCGACGAGGCCAGCTGGTTGCTGGCCAGCTACGCCGCCACCTCGGTAGCCGCCATGGCATTCGCACCCTGGTGCGCCGCCACCTTCACCCTGCGCCGTTTCACCCTCTGGGCCATGGGCACCTTCGCGCTGCTGGGCCTGCTGTGCCCGCTGGCGCCCAACTACCAAAGCCTGTTGCTGCTGCGCATTCTGCAGGGCTTCGCTGGCGGTGCCCTGCCGCCGATGCTGATGTCGGTGGCGCTGCGCTTTCTGCCGCCCGGCATCAAATTGTATGGCCTGGGTGGCTACGCCCTGACGGCCACCTTCGGCCCCAGCTTCGGCCTGCCCCTGGCCGCCTGGGCGGTGGAGTACCTGGGCTGGCGCTGGGCCTTCTGGCAAGTCCTGCCGGCCACCCTGCTGGCCATGGCCGCCGTGGCCTGGGGGCTGCCCCAGGACCCTGCGCGCCTGGAACGCCTGCGCCAACTGGACTGGCGCGGCCTGCTGCTGGGCCTGCCCGGGCTGATCATGCTGGTGCTGGGCCTGGAACAGGGCGAACGCCTGGCCTGGTTCGACGCAGGGTTGATCCGCTGCCTGGTGGGCGGTGGCCTGGGCCTGCTGGTGCTGTTCTTCATCAATGAATGGTTTCACCCGTTGCCCTTCTTCAAGGTGCAGATGCTGCGCCTGCGCAACCTCAGCCACGCGTTGATCACCCTGGGCGGCGTGCTGTTCGTGCTGCTGGCGGTGATCATCATCCCGGCCAATTACCTGGCCGGCGTGCAGGGCTACCGGCCGCTGCAAACGGCGCCGGTGCTGCTGTGGGTGGCGCTGCCGCAACTGATCTCGCTGCCGCTGGTGGTGGCCCTGCTGAACAACCGCGTGGTGGATTGCCGCTGGGTGCTGGCCGCCGGCCTGGGGCTGATGGCGCTGGTGTGCTTCCTGGGCTCGCAGCTCACGGTGGCCTGGCACCGCGGCGACTTTTACCCCCTGCAGATGATTCAGATTATCGCCCAGCCCATGGCCGTGATCCCCCTGCTGATGCTGGCCACCGGCGGCCTGCAACCGGCCGACGGGCCGTTCGCCTCGGCGTGGTTCAACACCGTCAAGGGCTTCGCCGCGGTGGCCGCCGGCAGCACCCTGGAAACCCTCAGCCTGCACCGCCTGCACCTGCACTCGACGATGCTGGTGGACCGCCTGGGCAACCTGTGGCCGGGCGCCACCGGCAGCGACCTGGCCGCACGCCTGCACCGCCAGGCCGAAGTGCTCACCGCCGCCGACCTGTACCGCGCCATGGGCCTGCTGGCGCTGCTGTTGATCGTGCTGATTCCGATACTGCCGACGCGTGTCTACCCGCCACGCGCCGCTTCCTGAACCTTGTGTGGACATTGAACATGACTGAAATCACCTCCCGAAAACCCCTGGCCGCCTTGTTGGCGGGTGGCGCCTTGCTGGCCGCCGGCGCCGGCTACCTGTTGTGCGCCCACGACCCTGTACAGCGCACTGACGACGCATTCGTGCAGGCTGACCTGATGCTGGTGGCGCCCAAGGTGGCGGGCATCGTCGATCGCGTGCTGGTGGACGACAACCAACCGGTCAGCGCCGGCCAGCCGCTGGTGCACATCGACGACCGCGACTACCGCAACGCCCTGCAAGCGGCGCAGGCGGCCCTGACCGCCGCCCAGGCCCGCGCCGAGGACACCCGGGCGACGCTGCTGCGCCAGCAGGCCATGGTGGACCAGGCGCGCGCGGTGCTCGACGCCGACAGCGCCCAGGTGGCCTTTGCCGAGCACGAACAGCAGCGCTACCAGGCCCTGGCCGGCCAAGGCGCGGGCACCGTGCAGAACTTCCAGCAGGCCCAGGCGCGCCTGCGCAGCGTGCGCGCCGTGGCTGCCGAACACCGCGCCGGGCTGGCCGCCGTGCGCAAGCAGACCGACGTGCTGCAGGCCCAGCAAGCTACCGCCCAGGCCTTGGTGGAACAAGCGCAAAGCCAGGTAGAACGGGCACAACTGGACCTTCGCTACACCGACCTGCGCGCCCCCCAGGACGGTGAAGTGGGCCGGCGCAGCGTGCGCGTGGGCAGCTACGTCAAGCCCGGCGACCCGCTGCTGGCCGTGGTACCGCGCAGCCAGGCGTACGTGGTGGCCAACTTCCAGGAAAACCAGCTCACCGAGGTGGTGCCCGGCCAGCGTGCCGAGATTGCCGTCGACACCTTCCCCGGCCACGCCCTGCACGGCCACGTCGACAGTATTGCCCCGGCGACCGGGGTGACCTTTGCCGCCATTGCCCCGGACAACGCCACCGGCAACTTCACCAAGGTAGTGCAGCGCATCCCGGTGAAGATTGTCCTCGACGCCGACCAGCCGCTGGCCCAGCGCCTGCGGGTGGGCATGTCGGTGGAAGCGCGCATCGACACCCGCGAAGCGCAGGTACAGGTAGGTGCCCGATGAGCCGTCGTTGCCTGGCCTTGCTGTTAGTGATGACCGCCCTGCAGGGCTGCACCCTGGGCCCGAACTTCAAGCGCCCTGCCCCAAAGTTGCCAAGCCACTGGGACGCCGCCAGCGGTGAAGTCGACCTGCACTGGTGGGACAACTTCAACGACCCGCAACTGTCGGCGCTGATCGCCCAGGCCCGGGCCGGCAACCTGGACCTCGCCATCGCCGCCAGCCACGTGCAGCAGAGCCAGGCCCTGCGTGCCACGGTGGCCGCCGGCCGCCTGCCCAGCGCCGACGCCAGCGCCAGCTACCAGCGCGCCCGCAACAGCCAGGATGGCCTGATGGACATTTCCGGCTACGACGGCAAGCGCGCCTACAGCGTCTGGAACACCGGCCTTGCCATCAGTTGGGAGGCCGACCTGTGGGGCCGTGTGCGCCGCAGCGTCGAGGCCGCCGACGCCAGCGTGCAGGGGGTGCAGGAACAGCAGCACGGCGTGCAACTGGCGATCGTGGCCCTGACAGCCCGCGACTACATAGAACTGCGCGGCAGCCAGAGCGCCCTGCAGGTAACCCGCGACAACCTCGCCATCGCCCGTCACAGCCTGGCCCTGACCCAGGCCCAGCAAAGCCAGGGCGTGGCCACCGACCTGCAAGTGGCCCAGGCCCAGGCCTTGTGCGCGGCCATCGAGGCGCGGCTGCCGGCCCTGGAACAACGCGAAAGCGTGCTGATCAACGCCCTCAGCCTGTTGATCGGCCAGGGCCCGGACAGCCTCAAGGCGCAACTGGGCGTTGCGGCACCGGTGCCCCATGGCCCCAGCCAGGTACCGGCGGGGCTGCCCAGCGAGCTGGCGGAGCGGCGCCCGGATATCCGCGAGGCCGAGGCCCAGCTGCACGCCGCTACCGCCGCCATCGGCGTGGCCCGGGCCGATTTCTACCCGCGTATCACCCTGGGCGCCGACGTCGGCCTGCAGGCCATGCAGCTGTCGAACTTGGGCAACTGGGCTTCGCGCAGCTTCGCCGCAGGCCCGGGGTTGAGCCTGCCGCTGTTCGAAGGCGGCCGGTTGCAGGGCGCGCTGCACCTGAGCGAAGGCCGCCAGCAGGAGGCGGCCATCGCCTACCGCAAGACGGTGCTGGGCGCCTGGCATGAGGTGGCCGATGCGCTGTCCGCCTACCAGGCCGAGCAACGCCGCCAGGCCAGCCTCGGGCAAGCCGTTGCCGCCAGCCAGCGCGCGCTGCGCAGCGCCCAGTTGCAGTACGCCCAGGGCAGTGTCGATTTCCTCAACGTGCTGGCGGTGCAGACCGCGCTGCTGGACAACCAGGCCGCCCAGGTGGCCAGCAGCGCCCAGGTTTCCCTGGCGTTGGTGGACGTGTACCGCAGCCTGGGCGGTGGCTGGCAGGTTACCGGGCCGGGTCGGCCAGGTGCTTGAGCGCGCGCCGCAGCCAGCGGTGCGCGGGGTCGTTGTCCAGGCGCGGGTGCCAGGCCTGGACAATCTCCACGCTCGGCAACGCGACCGGCAAGGTGAAGGCTTGCAGCGGCAGGCCCAGGCGTTCCAGGGTAGGCAGCATGTTCACTGGCATGATCGGCAGCAGCAGGTCGGACTCGGCCACCGCGAACAGCGCGCTGTGGAAGGTGGGCGTGATGTACGCCACCCGCCGGCTCAGGCCATGGGCTTGCAACGCGTCGTCCAGCGGCCCGCGTGCCAGGCCGCGGCGCGACACGGTGACGTGGTCGTGGGCGACGAAGCTGTGCAGGTCCGGCGCCTGCTGGAAGATCGGGTGGCCGCGCCGGGCCAGGCCAACGAAGGCGGTGTCGAACAGGCGCTGCACCTTGATGTCGGGGCCGAATGCACGCCGCGAGCTGATCACCAGGTCAATGCTGCCCTGGTTCAGCGGGTCGTGGTCCAGGTCGCTTTCGGGCACGAAGCGCAGCACGCAGCGCGGGCATTCCTGCCGCAGCAGCTCGCGCAGGGCGCTGCCGTAGGCACCGATGAACACGTCGTTGGCGCGCAGGCTGAAGGTGCGCTCCAGGCTGGCCAGGTCCAGGCCCTGGCTTTGCTGGAATACGCCACGGGCCAGCTCCACCGCGCCGCGCACCTGCTGTTGCAGGGCCAGGGCCTTGGGCGTGGGCACCAGGCCGCGCTGGGAACGGACGAAAATCGGGTCGTCGAAGGCATCGCGAATCCTGCCCAGGATGCGGCTGGTGGCGGGCGCGCTGAGGTTCAGGCGCCGCGCGGCGCCGGCTACCGAGCCTTCTTCGAGCAGGATGTCGAGAGCGTACAACAGGTTCAGGTCAGGATTTTTCATGGGCCGAAGCATAAGAGCAGCAGTGGCCGCCCTGCAATCCGCGGCTGCAAAGGGCCTGTGGGAGCTGGCTTGCCAGCGAGCTGTTGAGGCAAGCAAAACTCGCTGGCAAGCCAGCTCCCACATAAGCAATCGCGGTTACAGGAGGGCGAAGCGGTAGCTGACGATCAGGCGGTTCTCGTCCTGGCTGCGCTGGCCGGTCACTTCGGTGCGGAACGCGGCGTTCAGCCAGCTGAAGCCCACGCCCTTGAACCGGCCCTGGTTGACCACGTAGTTCACCGCCAGGTCGCGCTCCCATTCGCCGCCTGTGCTGGCCGCCTGGACGTGGTCACCGTTGAGGTAGACCACCGAGGCGCTCAGCCCCGACAGGCCCAGGCCGGCGAAGTCGTAGCTGTACTGGGCCAGCCAGGTGCGCTCGCCGGCGTGCTGGAAGCGGCCAATCTGGCGGCTGGTGATCAGGTACGGCGCGTTGCCGTCGCCCTGGTTGATGAACGGGAAGTCGCTGCTGCCGTTGACGCGCTGGTACCCCGCCGCCAGGGACTGGCTGCCCAGGGTGTAGGTGAACAGCGCGCTCCACGTGCGGTTGTCGACCTCGCCGTTGCTGCCCACGGCGCCGCTGGATTTATAGCCGGCCACCCGCCCCGCCGCGCTGGCGTTCTCGCCCTGGCTGCTGCTGATGAAGCCGCGCAGGTCGGTCTGCAGGGTGCCGCGCGGCAGCTTGGTGCTGTGGGTCAGGCCAACGAAGTGCTGGTTGTAGAAGTCGTCGAGGTTGGCGAAGTAGTACTGCGCGGTGGTGTGCGGGTCCAGCTTGTAGTCGGCGCCAGCGTAGTAGAAGGCGTTGCTGCGCTGGCCGGTAAGGCTGTTGGCGCCGGCAATCGACAGTGACGCCTGGTTGCTGGAATTGCGGCCCTTCACCGAGGTGATCTTGCCGCCGACCAGGGTCAGGTTGTCAAACTCGCGGCTGGTCACCTGGGTGCCCTGGAACGTCTGCGGCAGCAGGCGGCCATCGTTGATGCCGATCACCGGCAGGTGCGGCTGCAGGGTGCCATGGCGCACTTCGGTTTTCGAGAAGCGCAGCTTGGCGGTCAGGCCCAGGCTGGCGAAGTCGTTCACCGCGCGGCCGTCGCTGCCACTGGGGAAGACGATACCGCCACCGCTGCTGCCGCTGTTGTAGGCCTGGCCCTTACCCGAATCCAGGCGCAGGCCGAGCATGCCCAGGGCGTCTAGGCCGAAGCCCACCGGGCCGTCGGTAAAGCCCGAGGCGTAATTGAGGATAAAGCCCTGGCCCCACTCCTGCTGTTTGGACGGCGTGGCCGTGCCGCTGCGGTTGTCGTTGTTGATGAAGAAGTTGCGCAGGGTCAGGTCGGCCTTGCTGTCATCGAGGAAACCATCGGCCCACAGGGGCTGGCTGAACAGGGCGGCGCTGAGGGCCAGGGGAAAGGCTTGACGGTACATCGGACGTCCTTGGTGGGGTCAGGGACGGCGGAGTGTAGGAATGTACGTTTTGGTTCAAAAATACGAAGTTGGCCTAATGATATGCCGGGCGGGGTCATAAGTGGCTAGGGAAAAGGCATATGCAGGGTGTTCGCGGCTTTGGGCAAAGCGTTATGGATCAACGGGTTGTGAGGTTAAATTAATCTTCATTGTGGGAGCTGGCTTGCCAGCGAGCTGTTGTAGCCCAAAAGCTCGCTGGCAAGCCAGCTCCCACAGGTGCATGTCATACAGGATAATGGCTCGCCAGAAAGCGCAACAAATGGCCGTTGACGATGCCGGGCTGTTCGCTCTGTATCCAGTGCCCGCACTGCTTGACGATATGCTGCTCAAGCCTGGGTACGCGCTTGGGCATGCGCAGCAGCGTGTGCGCCTCCAGCACCCCCACCGGGTCCAGTTCGCCGAGCAGGAACAGCGCCGGCTGCTCTACGTTGGCCTCGGCCAGGAGCTCGGTGCGCTGCCAGTTGCGTTCGAAATTGCGGTACCAGTTCAGCGCGCCGTGAAAGCCACGGCCGGCGAACGTCTGCACGTACACTTCGAACGCTTCGGCGCTGCACCAGGCCGGCAGCCGGTCGGGCTGGTTGATGCCTTCGAACAGCGTGGCGCTGGCGGGTTTTTCCTTGAGGATCAGGTCACCGCTATCGCCGCCCTGCATGAACATACGCAAGGTGTGGGCGATGTCGGCGTCCAGTTCCGCTTCGGCTACCCCCGGGTTCTGGAAGTACAGGATGTAGTTGAAGCGGTCCTTGAAGTGCGCGCGTATCAGCTCTATCGCCGGCTGCTTCGGGCGGCCCGCATAAGGCACCGACAAGGCCACCACCGCCTGCACGCGTTCAGGTTCCAGCAGCGCCAGGTGCCAGGCCACGGGCGCGCCCCAGTCGTGGCCCACCACGCACGCCCGGGTGTGCCCCACCAGGTCCATGGCGCCCTGGATGTCGGCGCATAGGGTCAGCAGGTCGTAGGCCGCCACTGCCTGGGGCGCGGAACTGGCGCCGTAGCCGCGCATCTCCGGCACCCACACCTGGTAGCCGGCCGCCACCAGTGGCGCGATCTGCGCCCGCCAGGAGTACCAGCATTCGGGAAAACCGTGCAGCAGCCACACCGGCCGGCCGTGCTCGGGGCCGGCCACGTGCACGCTCAGGGTGATGCCATTGACTGCCAAAGTACGTTGCTGTGTGGCCTTCATCGTCCATGCTCGTCTGACCGTTTCCAACACCCTAGCAAAGCACAGCCACAACGCTAACCATCATTGATGGCCGCTATGCTCGCGCTGCTGCCGGCGGAATTGGCCCGGTGGCAGGCCCTGGGTCTGGCGGAAGCGCCGCGAGAAATACGCCTCGTCGGCAAAGCCGCAGCGCTGGGCGACGTGGCTGATGGGCTCGTCGCCGTTGAGCAGGTGGGTGCGCGCCAGGCGCATGCGCCGTTCCAGCACCAGTTCGCTGAAGGTGCTGCCGGTGTCCTTGCGCAGCAGGTGCGTAAGGTAATTGGGCGACAGGAAAGCGGCGGCGGCCGCGTCCTTCAGCGTCAGCTCGGGGTTGGCGATGTGCTCGCGAATATAGGCGGTGACCCGCGCCAGCGCGTCGCGACGGCCACGGCGCGCGGCGCGGTCGCAGGCCAACTGCTGCAAGGCCGTGGCGAAGCGCTGGCTGACCACGCCAATCAGCTGCAACAGGCCTGCGCGCAGCAGCGTGGTGGTGCCGAAGTCACGGGTGCGGTCCAGTTCGCGCAGGCGTATCAACACGCTTTCTATCTCGGCAAAGGCCTCGTCGTCGAGGATGAAGTCCAGGTGCTCCTGGCATTGGAACGGCGCCAGCTCCGGCGCCTGGCCCAGGGGCACGTCTTCCAGGTCCAGCGGGTCGCAGGCCAGGTGCGGCAGCAGGAAGCTCTGGGCGAAGTTGATGAGCATGAAGTTGCCGTGCTCGGGGTGCGGGATCAAATGCAGGCGGTGCGGCAGGATAAAGCTCAGGGCGTTGCGCGGAAACGGCCGCACCGCGCCGCCGATGTGCTGCACGGTGTCGCCACCCAGGTTGACCTGGATCTGGAAGTATTCGTGGCGGTGCGGCGCGGTGAGTGCCTCGCGCTCCTGCTTGTCGCGGATGTAGAAATCCTCGCGGTTGCTGCGCTGCTGCATGCCATAGGTGGGCACGCGGGACAGGGACGGCATGGCAGCAACCTCGAAGACCGGAAAGACGCCGCCAGTCTAAAGCGCGGCGCGCCGGCTGTCAGCGCTTGCCGATGCGCAACTCGAACTGCGCCACGCCGTCGATGCCGGCACTGACCTGGTCACCGGGCTGCAAGGCGCCGACGCCGGCCGGGGTGCCGGTGAAAATCAGGTCGCCGGGCTGCAATGCCACCGAGCGCGACAGATAGGCGATCACGTCCGGCACCGCCCAGATCTGGTCCGCCAGGTCGCCGCGCTGGCGCTCCTCGCCGTTGACCTTCAGCCAGATGGCGCCGCTGGCCGGGTGGCCCAGGCTGGCCGCTGGAAGCAGCGCGGTGCACGGCGCGGATTCGTCGAAGCCCTTGGCCCAGTCCCAGGGCCGGCCCTGCTTCTTGGCCTGGGCCTGCAGGTCGCGGCGGGTCAGGTCCAGGCCTACGCCGTAGCCCCAGACGTGGCCCAGGGCCTGCTCGGGGGCGATGTCGACGCCGCCTTCGGCGATGGCCACCACCAGTTCAATTTCGTGGTGCAGGTCGGCGGTCAATGGCGGGTAGGCAATCACGCCTTCAGCCGGCACCACGGCGTCGGCAGGCTTGCAGAAGAAGAACGGCGGTTCGCGGTCCGGGTCATGGCCCATCTCCCGCGCGTGCTCGGAATAGTTGCGGCCCACGCAGAACACCCGGCGAATGGGGAAGCGGCGGCTGTCACCGGCAATGGCAACGCTGGCGGCGGGCGGCTGGGGTATCACGTAGTCGGTCATGGGGCAGCACTCCTGTTTCAAAGGCCACCAGTCTGCCTGCCGGCACCCCGGCTGGCTTGCACAGAACGGCGCGAATTTTGGACTGGGCAACGCAATGGCGCATACTGCGCCACCTGCGTCATGACAAGGAGTACCTATGACCGATTACACCGACAACGTCGTCCCCCTGCGCAACGCCCGTGTGTTCGAGGACGACGGCAACGAACCCGAGCCGCTGGACGACACCATGCGCCGCCTGATGGTGCAGACTTTCGCCGGCACCGACATCGACTGCGCCGCCATCCGCACCCAGGGCCAGTACCGCCAGGCCATGGAATACATGTTCAATGGCATCCTCAACGGCCCGAACCCGGGCGAGAACATTCTGGCCTGGGCCATGAACATCATTAACGTCTCGGGCCAGGAATTCAGCAAGCTGGACGGCTTTCGGGCCAAGCTGTGCGGCAAGGCCATGATCGACATGAGCAACGGCGTGCCTGGCTCGCTGGAGAAGATGCAGCGGGTACAGCGCATCCTGCGCAGCGGCCTGCAGCCGGTAGGCCCCGGCCACACGCCCAGCGAAGACTGAAAACGCGTTACTCGGCGCTGGCCGCCGCGCGGTCGGCGCGCCATTGCGCCAGGGTGGCGTTGGCCTGTTGCAGCTGCTGCTCCAGGTGCGCCTCGCGCAGTACCTGGGCCTTGGTGGCCTGAACCTGCGCCGCCTGCTCTTCGCGGAACACGGCAATCTGCCGGTCCAGCGCCTCGCGCACGCCCAAGGCCTGGGCCAACTGGCTGGCCAGCGCAGTGCTTTCGGCGGCCTTGTCGGCCAGGGCCTGGGCGGCGTTGTCCTGATCCTTGCGCGCCTGGCGCGCCTCCACCAGCATGCGTTCGTTATCGCGGTTAAGGCGCATCAGCTCGTCCTGCTTGACGATCAGGCTCTGCTGCAACTGCCGCACTTCCACCTGCACCTGCTGCACCTGGCCTTCGTGGCGACGCTGATCCTGGTCGCGCTGCTCTTTCACGGCCTGGCGGTAATGCTCCAGGGCGTCACGGGCGTGCTGGTGCTTGTCTTCCAGCGAGCGGATGTGCTCGTCCTTTTCCTGCACGCGCAGTTGCAGGTCGCTGCATTCCTGGCCCAGCCGCGCGTTACGGGTGTGCTCGGCCTGCAGGGTGGTGCGGCAGGTGGCCAACTGTTCCGACTCGCTGGCCAGCGCCTCGGCCTGAATCTCGAACTGCTGTTGCAGGGCGGCGTGGGCCTTGGCGGCCTCGGCCAGGTCGGCTTCAAGCACGGCTTTTTGCAGGTCGAAGCGGGCCTGAGCCTGCTGCACGTACTCGTCACCCTCCTCTTTCAGGCGCAAGGCCAGGCGGCCTACCAGCTCGCCCAGCTCCTGGGTCAGGTGTTCGCGCGGGGCCTGGCGGCGCTGGTCGGTTTCCTCCAGCTCCTTGAGGTACCGGTGGATGGTGGTCTTCGAACCGGTGTTCCCCAGCGCCACGCGCACGGCGTCGATGGTGGGGTTTTCGCCCCGGGCCAGCAGCGCCTCACGCGCCTTTTGCACCACTGCCTTGTTGATCCCGCCCCGTGCCATGCCTGCTCCTGTGAAGTGTACTGCGGTATGTATTCTGTAATGGCGCGCAATATACCACGGTGCTTGGGATATACCACCGAGCTTGGCAATATCACCGTATCAGCTTTGAGACATTGACCTGGATCCACATCGGTGGTCGAATGCGCGCCAGTTTCAGGTGCCCTCAGCCGCCGTGCTCAGGGTGAAACGGGAAGCCGGTGCGTCACTTTGGTGATCAGTCCGGCGCTGCCCCCGCAACGGTAAGCGAGCGAACACGTTGATATGCCACTGTGCACACCGCATGGGAAGGCGACGCGTTCATGACCCTCGCAAGCCCGGAGACCGGCCTGCAAACGCTTCGATTGGCAACCCGCGGTGGGCGGGCGCAGGCCGGTTTCCGTGGGCGTTTGCGCCCGCGATTTGCCATGCGTGTCCCTCCGGGTTCATCTTTTCCTGACTTGTAGTTGGAACAGCATGTCCCGTACTTCCCTGCTTCACAGCCTGGCCCCGTGCCTGGCGTTGTTTTTGCCCTTGCCTGCCCACGCCGATGAACTGGCGCTACCGGCGACCACCATCAGCGAACGCGCCGACACCCCGCTGGCCACGCCCGGCACGGCCGGTTCACGCCTGAACCTGACACCGCTGCAGACCCCTGCCAGCATCAGCAGCCTCGACGAGGCCGCCATCGACGGCCGCAACAACCTCACCGTGCAGGAAGCGGTTACCCGTGCCCCCGGCATCACCAGCATCGCCGCGCCGGGCAACGGCAACACCGCGTTGTCCGCGCGCGGCTTCAGTGGCCATGAGTCGGTGATGACCCTGTTCGACGGCGCGCGCCTGTACACCGGCGCCGGCACCCAGACCTTCCCCGTGGACCCGTGGATGGTCGAGCGCATCGACGTAATCCGCGGCCCGGCCTCGGTGCTGTATGGCGAAGGCGCCACTGGCGCGGTGATCAACGTGGTGCCGAAAAAGCCTTTCGAGGGCGCCATCAGCAACCACCTGCGCGTGGGTTACGGCAGCGACGACCGCCAGCAGACCGCCTTTGACAGCGGCGGTTCGCTGGGCGAGCGCCTCAGCTACCGGCTGACCCTGGACCAGCAAAGCAGCAACGGCTGGGTAGACCGTGGCCAGTCCTCAAGCCTGGCCTTCAGCGGCGCCCTGCGCTGGCAAGCCAGCGACGACCTGAGCGTCACCCTGGCCCATGAGCAGGGCGACAGCCGGCCCATGAACTACCTGGGCACGCCGCTGATCGACGGCCACTACCGCGACAGCCTGCGCGACAAGAACTACAACGTGCGCAACGCCGTGCAGCACTACGACGACCAGTGGACGCGCCTGACCACCGACTGGACCCTGAGCGACGCCGTCAGTGCCAGCAACGAGCTGTACTACATCAAGAGCCGCCGCCACTGGCGCAACGCCGAAAGCTATAGCTGGGACAGCAGCCAGGGCCAACTGCTGCGCGGCAGTTACCTGGAAATCAAGCACCACGAAGAACAACTGGGCGACCGCCAGGCCTTCACCTTCAACCACAGCCTGTTCGGCCTGGCCAGCAAGACCGTGGTGGGCGCCGAATACAACCGCATCCGCTTCGGCCTGGCCAACAATTCCCCCTACACCGATGTCGGCGGCGACTACCTCGACCCGTGGGCGCCGGCGCCTGGCTACTTCCACAGCCAATCGCCGTTCCAGGCGCTGAGCCAGAGCACCACGCAGACCTTCGCGCTGTTCGCCGAAAACCGCCTGCAACTGTCCGAGCGCTGGGCGCTGGTGACCGGTGTGCGCCGCGACCAGAACCATATCCAGCGTGACGACCTGCGCGCCGACACTCGCAGCGACCGCAGCCTGGCCGGCGGCAACTGGCGCGCCGGGCTGGTGTTTGCGCTGACGGACCAACTGTCGCTGTATGGCCAGTACTCCACCAGCCAGGACGGCGTCAGTGACCTGATCAGCATGAACCCCAGCCAGCAGCAGCTGGACCTGGCCCGGGCGAAGCAGACCGAGGTGGGCCTCAAGCAGCAATTCTGGGACGGGCGCGGTGCGTGGACGCTGGCCGCCTACCACATCGTCAAGAACAAGCTACTGACCACCGACCCCATCACCCGCGACACCTTGCAGGTGGGCCAACAGTCCTCGAACGGCCTGGAAGCCAGCCTGGAACTGGCGCTGGCAGACCATTGGCAGCTGTCGGCCAACGCCGCGCTGGTGCGCGCCCGCTATGACGATTTTGACGAAGCGGTGAATGGCCAGGTGCTGTCGCGCGCCGGCAACCGCCCCACCGACGTGCCACGGCGCACGGCGAACCTGTGGCTGAGCAAGGCCCTCACCGAGCGCATCGACGCCGGCGCAGGCCTGCGCTACGTGGACGCGCGTTACGCCAATACCGCCAACACCGCGCAGGTGCCGGGGTATACGGTGGTGGATGCGAACCTGGGCTGGCAGGCGCTGCCGGATGTGCGCCTGGGGTTGCAGTTGAACAACCTGCTGGACCGGCGCTATGCGGTGTCGCAGCAGAATGACGGGGCGCAATGGCAGATGGGCCAGCCGCGGTCATTCTTCGTCACGGCCGATTATCGGTTCTGACGGTGGTGGCCCGGGATACAGCCTTGTAGCAGCAACTGTCTTGAAATGGTGTCGCCTGCATCGCGACTAAAGTCGGCTCCTACGCCGTACGTGGCAGGAGCCGGCCTTGGCCGCGATGCAGGCGACGCGGTCCATGGGGTATCCGCATTCGCGTAGCAGCTGCCGAAGGCTGCGTCCGGCCACCCCACCTGTGCTTCAAATACCCGCCGGCGGCAAGCGGAAATCGGCCCGCGCATCCACGTAGCGCAGCGCCGACTTGCTGTCTTTCCAGCCCACATAACTCATCAATGACTTTTGGTCCCAGCCGCTCTGGCTGGCCCAGTTGGCGAAACCACGGCGCAGGGAGTGGCTGCTGTAGGCCTCGCCATCGAGCCCCGCGCCCATCAACGCTTCGCGCAACAGGTGCATCACGCTGTACGGGTGCAAGGCGCTGTCGCCCAGCCGCCCCCAGCGGTCGATGCCACGGAACACCGGGCCATGGGCAATGCCGGCAGTTTCCAGCCAGTCGCAGTAGGCGTCCACCGGGCACAGCCGTTCCAGCGCCGGTACGGCGTAGGTGCTGCCACGGTTGTCGCGGTCGCCCTTGCTCCAGGGCAGGAAAATCTGCAGGCCCTCGCCGCGCCGTGCCTGGATGAATTGCACGTCCAGCCGGCACAGCTCTTCGCTGCGGAACGCGCGCCAGAAGCCCACCAGGATCAACGCCTTGTCGCGCCGGCAGCGCAGCAGGCGCTTGCCGTCGGCGGCCGCCAGCGCGTCGTTGATTTGCCCGTCCAGCCAGCGCACACAGCGCTCAAGGCCCAGCAGCTGCAGCGGCGCGGCCTGCTTTTCCTGTTGCGGGTGCAGGGTGCGGATGCCCTTCATCACCTGCTTCACCTGCGGGCTCTTGGTCGGGTCGGGGAAGCCCTGGCTGCCGTGCCACTGGGCCAGCGCGGCCAGGCGCAGGCGCAAGGTGTTGAGCGACAGCTTGCCGGCGAAGTCCGCCAGGTAACGCGCGATGGCATCGCTGGTGGCCGGCAGGAAGCCGCCCCAGGTGACCTCAAAGTGCTCGATGGCCGACTGGTAGCTGCGCCGGGTGTTTTCGCGGGTGCCGGCGGCGATGTAGCGGTCAACCTCGGAAACCATGGGGTGGGCCTGTGAGTGGGGACAGCTCGGCAGTATACCTGTGCGGCGCGGACGCAGCCTGCGGCAGCTGCTACGGGGCCGCGCGCACCTCGTTGATCGCGATGCAGGCAACACGGTTTCTGTAGCAGCTGCCGCAGGCCGCGTCCAAGGCACCGCGCTGTCCCTGGCACACCGCAGCGAATCCGGACGCAGCCTGCGGCAGCTGCTACGGGGCCGCGCGCACCTCGTTGATCGCGATGCAAGCAACACGGTTCCTGTAGCAGCTGCCGCAGGCCGCGTCCAAGGCACCACGCTGTCCCTGGCACACCGCAGCGAATCCGGACGCAGCTTGCGGCAGCTGCTACGGGGCCGCGCGCACCTCGTTGATCGCGATGCAGGCAACACGGTTTCTGTAGCAGCGGCAGCAGGCCGCGTCCAAGGCGCCACGCTGTCCCTGGCACACCGCAGCGAATCCGGACGCAGCCTGCGGCAGCTGCTACGGGGCCGCGCGCACCTCGTTGATCGCGATGCAGGCAACACGGTTCCTGTAGCAGCTGCCGCAGGCCGCGTCCAAGGCACCGCGCTGTCCCTGGCACACCGCAGCGAATCCTGGCGGCGCGCAGGATTGGCCACGTTTCGTGGTCTTTGCCATTCCCCAAGGGCCATTGATGCAAAAAACCCACGCAATATGCTGGACGCCACCGCACCGCCACGAGCCTTGCCCATGAGCACCCCACGCACCCTGTACCAGAAACACATCGACAGCCACACCGTCTGCACCCTGGACGACCAGGGCCACGTGCTGCTGTATATAGACCGCCAGGTCGCCAATGAATACACCAGCCCCCAGGCCTTCAGCGGCCTGCGCCAGGCCGGCCGCAGGGCCTGGCGCCCGCAGGCGACGCTGGCGGTGGTGGACCACGTCAACCCCACCGCGCCGCTGCGCACCGCCGCCATGCCCGACGCCGGTGGCGCGCGGCAAGTGGCCTACTTCACCGAGAACTGCCGTGACTTCGGCATCGAGCTGTTCGACGTGCTCGACCGCCGCCAGGGCATCGAGCACGTGGTGGCGCCCGAACAGGGCTTCATCCTGCCCGGCATGGTGGTGGCCGCCGGCGACAGCCACACCACCACCTACGGCGCGCTGGGTGCGTTCGGCTTCGGCATCGGCACCTCGGAAATCGAGCACCTGCTGGCCACCCAGACCCTGGTATACAAGCGCCTGAAAACCCTGCGCGTCACCGTCGACGGGCAGCTACGCCCGGGCGTGGTGTCCAAGGACATCATCATGGCCCTGATCGCGCGTATAGGCGCCTCGGGCGCCACCGGCTATGCCATCGAATTCGCCGGCGCCGGCATCGACGCCCTCAGCGTGGAAGCGCGCATGACCATCTGCAACATGGCCGTGGAAGCCGGCGCGCGCGGCGCGTTCATGGCACCCGACGACAAGGTGTTCGCCTACCTGGCCGACAAGCCGCGCGCGCCCAAGGGCGCGCAATGGCACGCCGCGCTGAGCAAATGGCGGCTGCTGCACAGCGACGCCGACGCCGTGTTCGACCGCGAAGTGCATATCGATGCCGGCAGCCTGACCCCGATGGTCACCTGGGGCACCAGCCCCGACCAGGCCGCGCCCATCGCCGGCCACGTGCCGGACCCGGCGCGCGAGCCCGACCCCATCCTGCGCCAGGGCCTGCAACGCGCCCTCGCCTACATGGACCTTGCGCCCGGCATGGCATTGAATGAGGTGCGCATCAACCACGCCTTCATCGGCTCGTGCACCAACGCCCGCATCGAAGACCTGCGCGACGCCGCGCGGGTGGTGCGCGGCAAGCGCGTGGCCGCCCACGTACGGGCGATGATCGTGCCCGGCTCGACCCTGGTGCGTGAACAGGCCGAGGCCGAAGGCCTGGCGGCGATTTTCCAGCAGGCCGGTTTTGAATGGCGGCAGTCGGGCTGCTCCATGTGCCTGGCCATGAACGACGACGTACTGGCCGCCGGCGACCGCTGCGCTTCCAGCACCAACCGCAACTTCGAAGGCCGCCAGGGCGCCGGCGCCCGCACCCACCTGATGAGCCCGGCCATGGTCGCGGCCGCCGCCATCGCCGGCCACCTCACCGACGTTCGCACCTGTGCCCCGGAGGCCTGAACCATGCAACCTTTCGCTATCGTCACCGGCAGCGCCGCGCCGCTGCTGGCCGCCAACATCGACACCGACGTGATCATGCCCAAGCAGTTTCTCAAGGGCATCGACCGCAACGGCCTGGCCCATGGGCTGTTCTTCGACCTGCGGCTGTTGCCCTCGGGGGCGCCCAACCCCGACTTCGTGCTGAACCAGCCGGCCTGGGAACAGGCAAGCTTCCTGATCACCGGCGCCAACTTCGGCTGCGGCTCCAGCCGCGAACACGCAGTGTGGGGCCTGATGCAACGCGGCATCCGCGCGCTGATCGGCAGCAGCTTCGCCGGCATTTTCCAGGACAACTGCCAGCGCAACGGCGTGCTCACCATCGAGCTGGATGAGGCGCAGCTGGCGCAGGTTGCCAGCGCTGCCGGCAACCCTGCCAGCGCCACCTTGAGCGTCGACCTGCCGCGCCAGGAAATCCGCCTGGCCGACGGCGCGGTCATTGCCTTTGCCATTGACGGGCTGAAGAAACAGGCGTTGCTGCTGGGCCTCGATGCCATCGGCACTACCCTGCAGCGGGCCGAGCAAATCCGTGCGTTCGAGCAGCGGCACCTGGAGGAAAACCCCTGGCTGTGAACCCGGGCGGCCCTGGCAGCGTCAGGGCTGCCGCTGAATATGCACAAATGTAATATCCATTCTCCGTTAAATTCCTATATTTAATAATTACCTTAGAAGTAAATCGAATTTCACAGCGCCGCATCCTACCTTTATGTTCTTCATCAACGACCGACCCCACGCCAGGCGGAGGCCCTTGATAACGCTCTATCCATAAAGGAAGCACCCATGAGCATCGAGTTCATCGGCTACATCGGCGGTCACCACAGTTCTGAAATCCACCCGGCCAGCGGCCCGGTCCTGCAGGCCGAATACATCGAGAAGGTCGCCCGCGCCCATGAAGAAGCCGGCTTTGACCGCGCCTTGGTGGCCTTCCACTCCAACAGCCCCGACAGCACGCTGATTGCCAGTCACGCCGCCAGCGTGACCAAAAAACTGCAATTCCTGATTGCCCACCGCCCCGGCTTCGCCGCCCCTACCCTCGCCGCCCGCCAGTTCGCCACGCTCGACGTGCTGAACGGTGGCCGCACCGCCGTGCACATCATCACCGGCGGTGACGACAAGGAAATGCGCGCCGACGGCAGCTTCATCGGCAAGGACCAGCGCTACGCGCGCACCGACGAATACCTGAGCGTGCTGCGCCAGGAATGGAGCGCTGACAAGCCGTTCGACTTCAAGGGTGAATACTACGAATTCGAAGGCGCCCATTCGGCGGTGAAAACCGCGCAACCCATTCCCCTGTACTTCGGCGGCTCGTCGCCTGCGGCCATCGCCGTGGCGGGCAAACACGCCGACGTCTATGCCCTGTGGGGCGAGACCTACGAACAGGTGAAAGAGGTGGTGACCCAGGTGCGTGCCGAAGCCGCCAAGCACGGCCGTACCGTGCGCTTCAGCCTGTCGCTGCGGCCTATCCTGGCCGAAACCGAGGAAAAAGCCTGGGCCCGCGCCGAGAGCATCCTGGCCCAGGCCACTGCCCTGGCCGAGCAGCGCGGCTTCGTGCGTCGCGAGCCACCGAACGAAGGCTCGCGCCGCCTGCTGGCCGCTGCCGCCAAAGGCTCGCGCCTGGACAAGCGGCTGTGGACCGGCATCGCCGGCCTGCTGGGCGCGCAGGGCAACTCCACCTCGCTGGTGGGCACCCCGGAACAGGTGGCCGAAGCGCTGCTGGACTACTACGACCTGGGCATTACCACCTTCCTTATCCGTGGCTTCGACCCGCTGGAGGACGCCATCGACTACGGCCGGAAACTGATCCCGCTGACCCGCCAGCTGGTGGCCCAACGTCAAGCACAGGTGGCTTGAAGCAAGGAGTGAAGATGTCCCAGGTTCGTCACCCCGAACGCCTGCGTGCCTTTATCGGCGCCCTGGCCGAATTGCTCGACAGCGACCCGCGCGAAGGCGACAAGCTGCACCGTGGCGGCCAACTGCTGCAGCAACTGGTGAGTTTCGATGACTGGCTGCCCGAGGAATACGCGCAGCCGTCGCCGGAACGCTACCAACAGTTCCTGCTGCACGCCGACTCGCGCCAACGCTTCTCGGTGGTCAGCTTCGTCTGGGGCCCGGGCCAGCGCACGCCGATTCATGACCACCGCGTGTGGGGCCTGATCGGCATGCTGCGCGGTGCCGAAGATTCGCAGAACTACCGCCGCACCGACAATGGCGCACTGGTGCCCGACGGCGCGCCGATCCGCCTGCTGCCCGGCGACGTCGAGCCGTTGTCGCCACGCGTTGGCGATATTCACCAGGTGAGCAACGCGTTTGCCGACCAGGTATCCATCAGCATTCACGTGTACGGCGCCAACATCGGCGCCGTGCACCGCGCCGTGTACCAGCCCGACGGCACTGAAAAACTGTTCATTTCCGGCTACTCGAACACCACGCTACCCAACATCTGGGACCTTTCCAAAGAGAACCACAGCCTATGAGCCACCCCCTGACTCGTTCCTTCGCCGACATTCGCCACGCCCTGCTGCAACGCCAGGAAGTGGCGCTGGTGGACGTGCGTGAAGAGGCGCCGTTTGCCCAGGCGCACCCGCTGTTCGCGGCCAACATTCCGCTGTCGAAACTGGAGGTGGAGGTTTACCCACGCATTCCACGGCTGAACACTGCCATTACCGTCTACGACGACGGCGAGGGCCTGGCGCAACGGGCCGTGGAGCGCCTGGCGCAGCTGGGCTACACCGACGTGGCGCTGCTGGAAGGCGGCCTGCAGGGCTGGCGCGACGCCGGCGGCGAGCTGTTCATCGACGTCAACGTGCCCAGCAAGGCCTTTGGCGAACTGGTGGAGCACGAGCGCCATACGCCATCGCTGGCCGCCGAAGAGGTCAAGGCGTTGCTCGACCGCCAGGCCGACGTGGTGGTGCTGGACGCGCGGCGCTTCGACGAATACCAGACCATGAGCATTCCCACCGGCATCAGCGTGCCGGGCGCCGAACTGGTGCTGCGCGCCCGTGAACTGGCGCCGGACCCGGCCACCCGCATCATCGTCAACTGCGCCGGGCGCACCCGCAGCATCATCGGCACCCAGTCGCTGGTCAACGCCGGCCTGCCCAACCCGATCTCGGCGTTGCGCAACGGCACCATCGGCTGGCTGTTGGCCGGGCAAACCCTGGACCACGGCCAGGCCCGCCAATTCGCTGCCACCAGCGAGGACACCCGCCAGGTCGCCAGCGCCGACGCCCGCCGCGTGGCCGACAAGGCCGGGGTCAAGCGCGCGAGCCTCGCCGACTGGCAGCAATGGCAGGCCGAGGCAGGCCGTACCAGCTACCTGTTCGACGTGCGTACCCCCCAGGAATTCGAGGCCGCGCACCTGCCCGGCGCCCGCTCCACCCCTGGCGGCCAGTTGGTGCAGGAAACCGACCATTACGCCAGCGTGCGCGGGGCGCGCATCGTGCTGGTGGACGACGACGGCGTGCGCGCCAACATGAGCGCTTCGTGGCTGGCCCAATTGGGATGGGACGTACAGGTGCTGGACGGTGTCGACGCCAGCGCCTTCACCGAGCGCGGTGCGTGGAAACCGGCGGTGCCGGCGGTGCCGTCCTATGAAGTCATCAGCCCGGACACCCTGGCCGACTGGCTGACCCAGGGCGACACCCAACTGCTGGACTTCACCACCAGCGCCAACCATGTGAAGCAGCACATTCCCGGCGCCTGGTGGGCCTTGCGTGCAGACCTTGCCAACGTGCTGAAGAAGGTCCCGGCCGCCGAGCGCTACGTGCTCACCTGCGGCAGCAGCCTGTTGGCACGTTTCGCCGTCAGCCAGGTGCAGGCGCTGACCGGCAAGGCGGTGTTCGTGCTGCGCGACGGCACCGCCAGCTGGTTGGCGGCGGGCCTGCCCACCGACAGCGGCGAAGGCCACCTGGCGTCGCCGCGCATCGACCGCTACCGCCGCCCCTACGAAGGCACCGACGCCCCGCGCGAAGCCATGCAGGCGTACCTGGACTGGGAGTTCGGCCTGGTGGCGCAGCTGGCCCGCGACGGCACCCATGGCTTCTATGTGATCTAAAAAACCCTGCAATAAATGTGGGAGCTGGCTTGCCAGCGAGCTTTTCGGCCTCAACAGCTCGCTGGCAAGCCAGCTCCCACACTCGCGGCCGCTGCTACACCCCCGATGGTGGGGGGGGGGGCCCCGGCGCGGCTGCCCCCCCCCCCCGCCGGGGCGCCCCCCCCCGCTCCCACACTCGCGGCCGCTGCTACACGCCCTATGGAGCACCCACATGCCCTTCCCTCGCCTGCTGTCCACCGCCCTGCTGTGCCTGGCCGCCACCCTGGCCCACGGCGCCGACCTGCAACCGCTTAAGGTCGCCAACCAGAAATCCACCATCAAGGCCCTGCTGCAAGTGTCCGGTGAGCTTGAGCATGTGCCCTACACCATCGACTTTTCCGAATTCCCAGCCGCCGCCCCCTTGGGCGAGGCGTTGAACGCAGGCGCCGTTGACGTCGGCGCCCTGGGCGATGCGCCCTACGTGTTCGCCCTGGGCGCCGGTGCGCCGCTGAAAGTGGTGAGCATCACCCACATGGACGGCCGCTTCACCACCGCCCTGCTGGTGCCCAAGGACTCGCCCATCAAGCAGGTGGGCGACCTCAAGGGCAAGCGCATCGTCACCACCAAGGGCTCCATCGGCCACCTGCTGGTGATCAAGGCCCTGCACGAAGCCGGGCTTGAAACCAGCGACGTGACCTTCGCCTTCCTGCTGCCCAGCGAGTCGCGCGTGGTGCTGGAAAACGGCAGCGTCGACGCCTGGTCCACCTGGGACCCGTACACCACCGTGGCCACCGCCAGCGGCCAGGAGCGCGTGCTGGTCAGCGGCGCCACGTTGCTCAGCAACCACCTGTACCTGGCCGCCACCAGCCAGGCCATCGCCGACAAGCGCGTGCAACTGCAGGACTTCGTCGCCCGCGTCGACCGCGCCTGGCAGTGGGCCAACGGCCACCCGCGCGAGTACGCCGCCGCCATGGCCAAGGTCACCGGCCTGCCGCTGGAGATCCAGCTGGCCGCCGCGCAGAACACCCACATGGAACGCGTGCCCATCGACGCCCAGGTCATCAAGGGCCTGCAGCAGACCGCCGACCTGTACCGCAGCGAAGGCATCCTCACCAAGCCGGTGGACGTGTCCAACGGCTTCGACGAAAGCTTCAACGCCAGCACCCCCATAGCCGCCAGCGCCCAGTGATTGATCAAAGGAGTATGACCATGACCCAGCAACGCCAACTCAAACTCGGTGCCATGATCCACGGCGTCGGCCACGGCTGGGGCGAATGGCGCCACCCCAAGGCGCTGCCCAACGCCAGCACCAGTTTTGCCTTCTACAAGCAGCAGGCGCAGCTGGCGGAAGCGGCGAAATTCGACTTTGCCTTTATCGCCGACAGCCTGCATATCCACGAAAAATCCAGCCCGCATTACCTCAACCGCTTCGAGCCGCTGACCATTCTTTCGGCGCTGGCGGCCACCACCCAGCACATCGGCCTGGTGGCCACTGTCACCGTCAGCTACACCGAACCCTTCCAGGTGGCGCGCCAGTTCGCCTCGCTGGACCAGCTCAGCGGCGGCCGCGCCGGCTGGAACGTGGTGACCTCGTGGCTGAGCGGCACCGCCGACAACTTCGGCAAGCCCGAGCACCCGGCGCACGCCACCCGCTACCGCATCGCCCGCGAGCACGTGGACGTGGTCAAGGGCCTGTGGGACAGCTGGGAAGACGACGCCTTCACCTACGACAAGCAGACCGGTGAATTCTTCGACCCGGCCAAGTTGCACACCCTGGGCCACAAGGGCGAGTTCTTCGCGGTGAAGGGCCCGCTGAACATCGCCCGCTCGCCCCAGGGCCAGCCGCCGATTTTCCAGGCCGGCACCTCGGAAGACGGCCGCAACTTCGCGGCCGGCAACGCCGACGCGATCTTCGTCCACGGCGAGAACTTCGAGCAGGCCAGCGCCTACTACCAGGACCTCAAGCGCCGCGCCACCGAGGCTGGCCGTGACCCGCACAAGCTGGCGATTCTGCCCGGCATTCGCCCCATCGTTGGCCGCGACGAGGCCGAGGTGGAAAGCCGCTACCAGCAGGCCGTGGAACTGGTGAGCATCGAGGACGCCATCGTCGCCCTCGGCCGCCCGTTCAACGACCACGATTTCAGCCAGTACCCACTGGACGCGCCGTTCCCCGACGTCGGCCACCTGGGCGCCAACAGCCACAAGGGCAGCAGCGAGCGCATCATCGAACTGGCACGCGAGAACGACTGGACCCTGCGCGAGGTGGCGCTGTATTTCTCGCGGCCCAAACGTGACTTCGTCGGCACGCCTGCGCAGGTTGCCGACCACATCGAACACTGGTTCAAGGCCGGCGCCGCCGATGGTTTCATCATCAACTCGGTGCTGCCCGATGGCTTGCAGTATTTCACCGAACTGGTGGTGCCGGTGCTGGTGCAGCGCGGGCTGTTCCGCGACGCCTACACCGGCTCCACCCTGCGCGAGCACCTGGGCCTGGCCGTGCCGGCCAACCGCAACGCCGCGCCGTACGCTGCCAAGGCGCCCGCCGAGGAAGAACTGGCATGAGCGAATTCAGCTACCGCACCCTGCTGCCGGCGCTGACCGCGCAACTGGCGGCCAGCGCCGAACTGCACGACCGCACCGGGCAGTTCCCGGCGGCCAACTTCGCCCTGCTGCACCGCCACGGCCTGCTGGGTTTTACCGTGCCCAAGGCCTACGGCGGTGGCGGCGCCACCCTGGCCCAGGCGCGCGACGTGATCGCCGCCGTGGCCCGTGGCGAGCCGTCCACGGCGCTGATCCTGGTGATGCAATACCTGCAGCATGCGCGGCTGCCGTTCAGCCACTGGCCCGAGGCGTTGCGCCAACAGGTCAGCGAGGACGCGGTGCGCAACGGCGCGCTGATCAATGCCCTGCGCGTGGAGCCCGACCTGGGCACGCCGGCGCGCGGCGGCCTGCCGGCGACCATCGCCCGGCGCACGCCGGAAGGCTGGCGCCTGAGCGGCACCAAAATCTACTCCACCGGCAGCCACGGCCTGGCCTGGTACAGCGTGTGGGCACGCAGTGACGACGCCGACCCGCTGGTGGGCGCCTGGCTGGTGCACCGCGACACTCCCGGCATTGCCATCGTCGACACCTGGGACCACCTGGGCATGCGCGCCACCTGCAGCCACGAGGTCACCTTCGACAACGTGCTGGTGCCGCTGGACCACGCCGTCAGCGTCAGCCCGGCCAGCGCGCCTGCGGCTGAGCTAGACGCGCAGGGCCTGCTGTGGATGGCCGTGCTGCTGTCCGCCGTGTACGACGGCGTGGCGCAGGCGGCCCGCGACTGGCTGGTGCAGTGGCTCACCGAGCGCACCCCGTCCAACCTTGGCGCGCCGCTGTCGAGCCTGCCGCGCTTCCAGGAAACCGTGGGCCAGATCGATACCCTGCTGTTCAACAACCGCAGCCTGCTGGACGCCGCCGCCCAGGGCCTGACCGCGCCGCAGCACGCGGCGCAGATCAAGTACCTGGTTACCGACAACGCCATCCGCGCCGTGGAACTGGCCATTCAGGCCTCGGGCAACCCCGGCCTGTCGCGCCACAACCCGCTGCAGCGGCACTACCGCGACGTGCTCTGCAGCCGCGTGCACACGCCGCAGAACGACGCCATTTTCACCGGCGTCGGCAAGGCCGCCTTCGCCGCTTTTAGTACAGGAGTCACGCCATGAGCGACCTGGTCATCGCCAGCCAGCTGGACGCGCCGTTCAACCAGGCCTTACGCGAGCGCCTGGCCAAGACCCACCCCGGCGTGAAGGTGATAGAAGTGCCGGTGGGGGTGCCCAGCGACCTGCCGCCCGAGGCGCGCATCCTCATGGGCCGGCCCATCAATGTGCGCGGCTACCAGGCGCCCGACACCCCGCCGCCGGGCTGGCCCTATGGCCTGCGCTGGATTCAGCTGGCCTCGTCGGGCATCGACTTCTACCCGGCGTGGCTGTTCGACGGCCTGCCGGTGACCACCGCGCGCGGCAGTGCCAGCGACCCCATTGCCGAATTTGCCCTGGCGGCGATCTTCGCCCGCAACAAGCACCTGCCCGATATTTGGGTGAACAACGCCGACTGGCAGTTCACCGCGCTGACGCCGGTGAAGGGCCAGACCCTGGGCATTCTTGGTTTCGGCTCCATTGGCACGGCCCTGGCGCACAAAGCCCAGGCCCTGGGCCTACGGGTGATTGCCCTGCGCCAGAGCGACACGCCCTTGGGCGTCGATGGCGTGGAGGCGGCGCGTGACATTCACCAGTTGTTCGCCGAGGCTGACCACCTGGTGGTGGCGGCGCCGCTGACACCCGACACCCGCCACCTGATCAACGCTCAGGTACTGGCCAGCGCCAAGCCCGGGCTGCACCTGATCAACATCGCCCGTGGCGGGCTGCTGGACCAGGAAGCGCTGCTGCACGCCCTGGACCACGGGCCGCTGGGCTTCGCCACGCTTGATGTCACCGAGCCCGAGCCGCTGCCCGAGGGCCACCGCCTCTACAGCCACCCCAAGGTGCGCCTGTCGCCGCACACCTCGGCCATTTCCACCCGGGGCGCCGAGGCGATCGCCGACATCCTGCTGGACAACCTGGACCGTTTCCTCAACGAGCAACCCCTGCACAACCTTGCCGACCGCGCACGCGGGTATTGACCAACACCGCGTTGCCTGCGGACGCGGCCTGCGGCCGCTGCTACGAGAAGCCCCGTAGCAGCGGCCAAAGGCCGCGTCCAAGCCCCACCCAAATCCCCCCGTAGCAGCTGCCGAAGGCTGCGTCCCAGGGCCCACACGAAAATGGCGGAAGGCAGCCGGAGTCGAACCTGCCCGGGAACGGCTGCCGTCCCCAACCGGGTTTGAAGCCCGGCCGCGCCACCGGGCGCGATTGCCTTCCTGTAAACGGCTCAGCCGTCCTGCGCCAAGGGGTTCTCCAGGCGCAGACGGCGGTGCTCGCCCAGCCTGCGGGTCAGGCCGATGCGATCAAAGAATTCCAGCACCTGAATGCTGCGCTTGCGGCCCAGGCCCACCCGGTCACGGAATGCCGTGACCTGAATATCCGGCCCCTGCGCCTGCAGTTGCCTCAGCATAGCCGCCATTTGCCGCAACGTGGTGTCCGGGTAGAACAGGTCCTTGACCACCTGGTGCACCTGGCCCAGGCGCGCCAGTTTGCGCAGCAGCAGGCGCACGCTGGCGTCGTCGTGACCGCTGGCGCTGGCCAGCTCGCGCACCCACGGCGGGTCCATGCCGCCCGCGTCCAGCAACGGCCGCAGGTGCTGCCACAAGGCATCGTCCGCAGCGTTCAATTGCGGCTGGTGGCGGGGCAGGTGCAACCACGGCCCGCTGGCCAGTACCGCCCCTTCGTTGAGCAATTCCTCCAGCAGGCTGATGTACGCCGGGCGCTCCACCGGCAGCGCCGCGAAGCGCCGTAGCCGGTCGCGGTCGGGGCCCATCTGGTCGGGCTCCAGTTCGTGAAACCGCTCCAGGTGCGCCAGCAGCGCTACCTTCAGCGATTGCCAGCGCTGTTCGTTGAAGAGCAGCGGCCCCTGCCGCGTGGCCACCACCCGCACCCCGGGCGGCAGCCGCCAGGTCTGGCGCTGGCGGTTGAACTGGCGCTCCAGGCGCTGCGGGTCGAGGCCGCTGCCGTTGTGGGCCAGCAACATCGGCAAGGCGCCTTCAAGGCTGGTGGCGCTGGCCAGCACCTGCAACTGCGCAAGCCTTGCAGGGCTGCGGCGCTGGCGTGACGGTGCGAACGGGTCCAGCACCCGGCCGCCGCCCAGGGTTCGCTGGGCGCTCTGGTCGCGCAGCACCAGGCGGTCGCCACGCACCGGTTGCAGGGGCGCGTTCAGCAGCAGCTGCGCCAGCATGCTGCCGCCGGGGGCCAGGCTGCTGCCTTCCAGCAGCGCCACCCGCGCGGTGACGTCCTGGGTGCCCAGGTGCACGTGCACCGGGCTGAAATGCTCGAACGGCCTGGCTTCGCTGGCCAGCAGCTGCAGTTCGATGTCAATGCGCTGGCTGGGCGCGAACAACCATTCGGGCACCAGCCAATCGCCGCGGTGAATGTGCTCCAGCGCCAGGCGCTCGCCGGTGAGGTTCAGCGCCACCCGCTGGCCGGCCACTGCCTGTGCGGCCGCCTGGTTTTGCGCGTGCAGGCCGCGCACCTTCACCGGCCGGCCTTCGGCGCCCAGCAGCAGCGCATCACCCACCTGCACCTGGCCGGCGATGGCCGTGCCAGTGACCACGATGCCGGCGCCCTGCACCGTGAACGCGCGGTCGATGGCCAGGCGAAAGCCACCGGTGTCGCGAGCCTGGCGCATCTCGCGCTGCATCATCACCAGGGTCTTCAGCAGCGTGTCGATGCCAGCCCCGGTGACGCTGGACACCGGGATGCGTCGCGCCGCCGCGTAGGGCCCATCGGCCAACAGCCGGTCGACCTGGCCCTGCACCTCGCGCACCCGCGCCAACGGCACCCGGTCGCATTTGGTGATGGCCACCAGCGCCTGGGGAATGCCCAGCAGCTGGACGATGGCCAGGTGCTCCAGGGTTTGCGGCATGTAGCCGTCGTCGGCGGCCACCACCAGCAGCACCAGGTCGACCCCCTGGGCGCCGGCGAGCATGTTGTGGACGAAGCGCTCGTGGCCCGGCACGTCGATGAAGCCGGTCAGCGGCGCATCACGCTCCAGCGCCGCGTACTGGTAGCCCAGGTCGATGGTGATGCCGCGCTCGCGCTCTTCGCGGCGGCGGTCGCCGGGCTGCCCGGTGAGGGCCGCCAGCAGCGCGGTCTTGCCGTGGTCGATGTGGCCGGCGGTGCCGATAATCACGGTGCGGCCCACCCGGGCAGCTGCGCCAGGAACGCCGGCTCATCGTCCAGCTGGCGCACGTCCAGCCACAGGGCGTCATCGTCCAGGCGCCCCAGCACCGGAATCGGCAGGCCGCGCAGGCGCGCTTCCAGCTCAAGCAACTGGCGCCCACGCAGGCGCCTGGACACCTGCGGGCGCAGGCACAACGCCGCCCCCGGCAGGCGCGCCACCGGCTGGCTGCCGCTGCCGATCATGCCCAGCGCGGGCACGGCAGACACCGCCCAACCCTGCCCCACCGCCTGGGCCACGGCAGGCAGCAGGCGCTCGGCCTGGGCCTGCAGTTGTTCAGGTGCACGGGTCAACAGCTGCAGGCTGGGCAAGCGCTCGGCCAGGCGGTCGGGGTCGCGGTACAGGCCCAGCACCGCCTCCAGCGCCGCCAGGGTCAGCTTGTCGACCCGTAGCGCGCGTTTGAGCGGGTTCTTCTTGATCTTCGCGACCAGGTCCTTGCGGCCCACGACCAGCCCCGCCTGTGGGCCGCCCAGCAGCTTGTCGCCGCTGAAGGTGACGATGTCGGCGCCGTCGGCCAGGGCCTGGCGCACTGTGGGTTCGGCGGGCAGGCCCCAGCGGGTCAGGTCCAGCAGGCTGCCGCTGCCCAGGTCTTCCAGCAGCGGCAGGCCGTGCTGGTGGGCAAGCTGCGCCAGTTCGGCGGTGGGCACCTGGGCGGTAAAGCCCTGGATGCTGTAGTTGCTGGTGTGAACGCGCATCACCAGGCCGCTGCGCGGGTTGATGGCGGCCTCGTAGTCGCGGGCGTGGGTGCGGTTGGTGGTGCCCACCTCGTGCAGCTTAACCCCGGCGCGGGCCATGATGTCGGGGATACGAAAGGCGCCGCCGATCTCGATCAGCTCGCCGCGCGAAATGATGCCTTCCTTGCGCGCCCCCAGGCTGTTGAGGGCCAGCAGCACGGCG
This sequence comes from Pseudomonas sp. JC1203, assembly GCF_056175065.1. Classification (NCBI taxonomy): domain Bacteria; kingdom Pseudomonadati; phylum Pseudomonadota; class Gammaproteobacteria; order Pseudomonadales; family Pseudomonadaceae; genus Pseudomonas; species Pseudomonas sp. JC1203. Next base: position 731 of record NZ_JBWCAM010000002.1, on the reverse strand, counting down.
GCGGCATTGTTGTTGACCACCGTCACCGCCTCGGCGCCGGTCAGCTCGCGAATCAGGCCTTCGATCAGGTCGTCACGGTCGCCGCGCTTGCCGGTGGCCAGGTCGAACTCCAGGTTCAACGGGTAGCGCGCCGCCGTCTGTACGGCCTCGATCGCGACCTCGGGCAACAGCGCCCGCCCCAGGTTGGTGTGCAGCACCGTGCCGGTGAGGTTGAACACCCGGAGAATGCGGCTTTGATGCTGCACGTGCAGCCGCTCGCTGACGCGGCCCAACAGCACCTCCGGCATTTGCTCCGCTGCCTGCGTTGGCTCGCCCTGGCGCACGTCATCCAGCAGCCCGCGCAACGCCTGCAGGGTGGCTGGGCGGCCGTAGCGGTCGAGCAAAGGCAGGCAGGCAGCGTGGCGCAACAGGCTATCGACCGAGGGCAGGCGCGGTGGCATCAGGGGGCTCCGGTGTGAATACCCCAACAGCGTAGCCGGTGAAGCCAGGATGCGCGTAGCAGCGGCCACCAGGCCGCGTCCGGGGCGCCGCGCAACATCAGGAACGGCGGGGTTAGGGGACGCAGCCTGCGGCAGCTTGTGTCTAGAGAAGGGAATAGAATCTAAGGTGAGAGCGGTGAATGGCAGGTTGTTCGGCAGCAGTGTTGATAAGCACGTGTAGCAGCAGAACCGCCATTCACCTCTCCGCTCTGGCTACAAGCCCGAACAGTTGAACGAGCCGACCTCGAACAT